>DASYSM010000163.1:0-29097 GCA_036003325.1 Candidatus Limnocylindrales bacterium | reverse complement strand
CGGCGGACCGGTGATCCTGCCCAAGATCCGCGACCCGCGGTTCATCACGGTCCGTCGCGGCGGCACCCTGAGCGACACCGATCACCACCTTCTGGCCACGTGGGCGGCCGACTGCGCGGAGCATGTCCTCCACCACTTCGCACTGGCCCGGCCGGGCGACGACCGTCCACGTCGAGCGATCGACCTCGGGCGCGCCTGGGCGCGGGGCGAGATCGGCTGGGGAGAGGCGCGGACCGCGGCCGGTCACGCGAACGCGGCAGCCAGAGACTTGAGCGGAGCGGCGCGCTATGCCGCCTACGCTGCCGGTCAGGCGGCGGCGGTGGGTCACGTGGCGGCCCACGAGCTGGGCGCTGCGGCCTACGCGATCAGGGCGGCGCGGGCCGCAGCTCCTCCGGAGGAGGGCGACGCGGCCGGCCGCGTGGAATGCCGATGGCAGCGCGCCCGGCTCCCTGTCGAGATCAGGGAACTCGTCCTCGACGATGAGCGGCTGCGCAACGAGCTGTGCTGGTTCGTGTTCGAACCCTGAGGCGCGGCCGTCAGCCCCGCCGGGCGACCTCCTCGGCGTAGTCGATCAGGTCGAGCTCGCCGGGTGAGCGACCTTCGGAGGTGAGCAGGGCCGCCGCCTCGGCACGGTGCTGGGTGCCGTGGTTGACGACATGGACCAGCATCTGCCAGACGGGAACACCCTCGTGGATGTGGTCGACGAAGCCCCCCGTCAGGGTCGCCAGCCAGGCATCCACGACGGCCCATTCCTCATCCCAGGCGGCTCGCAGCTCGTCGACCGTCGGCAGCGGCGCGTCCTCGGGCTCGGGTGACAGGCCAGTGTCCTGGAAGCTGTGCCGCCAGCGCTGCGCGGCGCCGAGCTGGTGGACGAGGATCGCGCCCAGGCCTCGGTCGCCGACGACGTCGGTCCTCCCCCAGACCGCCGGGTCGACGCCGTCGAGGACGGCCAGCACGCGCTTCGTCGCCCAGCGGTCGTACGCGAACAGGAAACGGACTTCGTCGACCCGCATCGCCGTCAGCCCTGCTCGGCCGACCAGCGGGCGACGACCGCATCGAGCCGCTCGAAGGCGACTCCGTCGAGCGCGGCGGCGGCGTCGATGAACCGCTCGAGCATCGCCATCCGGTGGCCGCGGCCGATGCATTCGGGATGGACCGTGATCATCACCAGGCCGCCCGGCGCGTGGCGGTGGGCGTAGCGCAGCTCCTCGGTCCAGATCTCGAGGACGGCCGACGGCGCCTTGAGCCCCGCCCGGTTGGGCGCCGGCTCGAACTGCGGCCAGTCGTCCATCGCCCAGTAGACGGGCACCTCGACCAGTGCTCCCGGCTGGCCCCAGGTCGTGCCCTCGGTGAGCGAATGGTGGTCGCCGTGGCGGACCCGGTAGAGGCGGTAGTCGTCGGCCATCAGCGACGAGTCGTAGCCGAAGCCGGCCGCCTCGACCAGCCCGAGCGTCGTCTTGCCGAGCGACCAGTACGGCGCGCGCCAGCCCGTCGGCGCCTGGCCGGTCACCGCCCGGACGGCCTCGATCGACCGGTCCAGCACCTCTCGCGCCTGGTCATCGGAGAGGTCGGCGAAGTCCTCGTGGAACCAGCCGTGGCAGCCGATCTCGTGGCCGCCGGCGAGGATCGCCTCGGTGTCGTCGGTGAAGGTCGTGAGCGAGTGGCCGGGGACGAAGAACGTGGCCGGGATCGACCGCTCGGCGAGCAGCGCGAGGATCCGTTTGATGCCGACCCGCGGCCCGAACTCGGCGTGGCTGATCGTGACCGGCGGATCGCCGCGACGGATGGCGTCGGAGATCGCATCGTGGTCGATGGTGATGGCCACGCTCAGGTGGGGGGCATCCATCGACCGATGGTAGCCGGAAGCCGTCCCTCGGTGGACCGCCGCGCCTACTTGTCGGGGACGCCGTGCATCCGTTTCGTGAATGTCGGCAGGCCCGGGACCATCGTGCCCCTGGTCAGGCTGGCGACGTCGTCATGGGCGCCGATCCGGACGATGCGCATGCGGTAGCGGCGCGACGATGTCTGGGCGATGCCGCGGTTGATGCTCCGCGCCGAGGTGTAGCCCGCTTCCGCCACCAGACGCTCGAGCGTCGCGTCGTAGCCGCCACCGACGTACGCCATCGAATCGGGGAAGACGCCGACGTGGACGCCGATGATCCGGCGCGCCTCGCTGACCTCGGACCACATCGTCGCCGGCGACGCATCCGGGTGTCCGTTCCCGAATGCGGTCAGCTGGACGTGGTGGACGTCATGGGCGCCGATGCCGTTGCCGGCCTTGACCAGCCGACGCGCCTCCTTCCAGGTGAGGTTGCCGAACTGGACCGCGTCGAGGGTCAGGTAGAACTCGGCGACCATCCCGCGGGCCTGGAGCATCGGCAGGACCGTCCTGACCCAGTCGTGCGAGCCGTCATCGAAGGTGATGATCACGGGCCGGACCGGCAGTGGCTTCCCGGTGTCCCAGTGCGCCGCGAGATCGCGCGGCAGGATCGTCGTGTAGCCGTACGTCTTCAGCCAGTCGAGCTGCGCCGCGAACGCCTGCGGCAGGGTGTCGTAGGTCAGGAACCGCCGCTTGGCCGCTGGGGACCAGCTCGTGTAGCCGGCCGGCAGGGCCCGGACGCGGTGGTAGTAGAGGATCGGGACGTTCTCGCTCGCGGTCACCAGCGAGCCCTTGCCCGCGGGATGCGGCGTCGGCGCCGGCGCGAGGTACGGCCCCGACGGCGGCCGGGGCGTCGGGGCCGGGCGGGGGGCGACGGGCGCCGGGCTTGGCATCACGGTCGGGGGGACCCGTGCCGCGGCCGGTCCGAGCGGCGCGGCCTGCCCTGCGGCCGCCGCCACCGCGGACCCGGCGACGGACGCGGACAGCGTGTCGGCGACGCAGCCCATCGTCATCGCCGCGATCGCGGCCACGGCCAGGATGCGCCGGCCGAGGCGGCGTCGTCCGACGCTCGAGCGGCGAGCCGTCGTCATCGCGATACCGACCTCGAATCCCGGAGCCACCGTGTCCAAGCGAGCGCGGCCCGAGGATCCGCGGTCCGGTGGGCGTCCGACGGACTGGTCCGACGCATCCCCGGCGCCGCGTGGGTCGTCGCGGCCGCCGAACGATCGCCGGGTCGTGCGACCGCTCGCCTGCGTATCCTCTCACCGACGGGCGGGCGTGCAAGCCCGGACTTTCGTCTCAGATCGGCCGAGCCTGCCCGACCGGACCACCTCCCGTATCCTTCGCTTCCGTGGCGACCACAGAACGAGACTTCTACCTGATCCTGGGTGTCGAGCGCACTGCGTCCGACGCTCAGATCAAGGCTGCGTTCCGCAAGCTGGCCCAGCAGTGGCACCCCGACGTCAATGCGGACCCGGCGGCACAGGAGCGGTTCAAGGAGATCAACGAGGCATATCAGGTCCTGTCCGACCCGGATCGGCGAGCCCGGTACGACACCTTCGGGCGCGCGGGGGTCGAGGGCGGCCCGGCCGGCGGCACCGGGTTCGAGGGGTTCGGCGGGTTCTCCGACATCTTCGATGCGTTCTTCGGCGGCGCTGCCTCGGCGTCGTCGCGACGCGGTCGTCCGCTGCCGGGCGCGGACCTGCGCTACGACCTGCGCATCTCGTTCGAGGAGGCCGTCCACGGCACCGAGAAGGAGATCGAGTTCACCGTCCTCCAACGGTGCGAGACATGCGCCGGGAGCGGGGCCAAGCCCGGCACGGAGCCGACGACCTGCCCGCAGTGCAACGGGCGCGGCGAGGTCCGCTCGATCCGCCAGACGATGCTCGGCCAGATGGTCAACGTGAGCGCCTGCCCGCGGTGCGGCGGCGAGGGGAAGATCGTCGCGACGCCATGCGACACCTGTCACGGTGACGGCCGGACCGAGCGCAAGCGCACGATCCGGGTGACGATCCCGGCCGGGATCGACGAGGGACACCAGATCCGGCTGTCGAACGAGGGCGAGGTCGGGCCGCGCGGCGGTCCGCCGGGGAGCCTGTATGTCGCGGTCCACGTCCTGCCCCACCCGTCACTGACGCGCGAGGGGACGGAGCTGTACTACGACGCCGAGATCTCGATCGCCCAGGCCGCCCTCGGGACCCGGATCTCGGTGCCGACCGTCGAGGGCAGCGAAGAGGTCGAGATCAAGCCCGGGACCCAGCCCAACACGGAGATCCGCCTGCGCGGAAAGGGCGTCCCGCACCTGCGCCGGTCCGGCCAGCGCGGCGACCTCCATGTCATGGTCGATGTCGTCGTGCCGACCAAGCTGTCGAAGAAGGGCCGCGAGCTGCTGGCCGCCTATGCCGATGAGGCGGGCGAGACGGTCGGCCACGGTGGAGGCGGCCTGCTCGAGAAGCTCGGGCTCGGTTGATCGAGCCCGGCCCCGACGATCGTGGCGCCTGGCTCGAGCTCGCCGTCGACGCCGACGTCGAGGCGGTCGAGGCGGTCAGCGAGATCCTCGGTCGGGTGGCATCCGGCGGGACCTCGGTCGAGCCGGCGTTCGAGCTGGTGGATGAGGGGCTGGGGGCCCGGCTCGATCCGAGCCGGCCGGCGACCGTGCGGGCCTACGTCCCCGCCCGCGACCGTGCTGCGGCCGACCGGGCGGTCGCCGAGGTGGCCCAGGCGCTCGGTCACCTCCAGGCGTTCGGGCTGCGGCCGATCGGCGAGCTGCGGACACGGATCGTCCAGGAGGCCGACTGGGCCGACGCGTGGAAGGCCTATTTCCCGGTCATGCGCATCGGCCGGCGGCTGGTCATCCGGCCGACGTGGCGTCGGCACAGGCGTGCACCCGACGACGTGGTCCTCGCGCTCGATCCGGGCATGGCCTTCGGGACCGGGCTGCACCCGACGACCCGACTGTGTCTGGCCACGCTCGAGGCCGTCGCCGATCGCGGCGCCCTGGCGGACGCCCGTGTGCTCGACGTCGGCTGCGGCTCGGGGATCCTGGCCATCGCGGCGCTCAAGCTCGGCGCGGCGTCGGCTCTCGGCGTCGATACCGACCCGATCGCGATCGAGGCCACCGGCGCCAATGCCCGGCGGAACGCCCTTGTCCGACGGCTGCGCGTTCGCGAGGGAAGCCTGCCGACGGGTGAGCCGGCCTTCGACGTCGTGCTCGCCAACCTCATCGCCGGGCTGCTGGTCGCCCTCGCCGCCGAGCTCCGCGATGAGCTCCGCCCGGGTGGCATCCTCGTCGCCTCCGGGATCTTCGTCGACCGCGAGGCGGACGTCGTCGCCGCCCTCGAGCGCGTCGGACTGTCGGTCGTCGATCGCCGTGCGGAGGGGGACTGGGTCGCGCTCGAGGCCGTCCGGCGCCCGTGATCGCCTCCGGGATGGGCGCCGCGCGGACCCGGCCTACAATCGGCCGCGATGCCGGTCTACTTCCCGTTCCTGCTCGGCGCGCACATCATCCTGGCGGTGAGCCTCATCCTGCCGTCGATCCTGCTGCCGTTCGCGCTCCGGACCCGGCGCGCCACGGTCGAGTCGGAGAACGGCATCGTCCGCGGCCTGCTCTGGGCGCAGACCCACGGGACCCTGGCCATCGGGCTCGGGCTGGCGCTGACCGGGCTCGGCCTGATCGCGGCGCTCGGGTCGACCATGCTCCAGCAGCCGTGGCTCCTGCTGGCCCTGACCATCTATTTCGTCAACCTCGGGATCGCATTCTTCGTCCAGCGACCGAACCTGCGGCGGCTGGTCGGCGTCCGGGCCGCCGCCGATGACAAGACCTGGCTCGACCGGGCGAAGCGGCAGCGCTACGTGTCGTACCTGATGGCCGGCCTGGTCGGCACGATCGGGTTCCTGATGAGCTCGAAGCCGGTGCTCTGGTGAGCGGCGCCGACCTGTCCGCGGCCACCACGGAGACTGTCGCGGACTGCCTGTTCTGCAAGATCGCCGCGGGCACGATCCCGGCCGACCGCCTCCACGACGACGACCTGGTCGTCGCCTTCCGCGACATCGCGCCGCGCGCCCCGACCCACATCCTGCTCATCTCGCGCCGCCATCTCGCCTCCGCGGCCGAGCTGACCGAGGCCGACGGCCCATTGCTCGGGCGGCTGTTCGCGGTCGCCGCGAGCCTTGCCCGCGACGCGGGGATCGCCGACGGTGGGTATCGCCTGGTCTCGAACGTGGGTCGCTGGGGTGGCCAGACGGTCGATCATCTCCACGTCCACCTGATGGGCGGCCGGCCGTTCGACTGGCCGCCCGGGTGACGGCCGGGACCCGAGGGTTCGATCGGGCGCGAGGCATCGCATCGGGGCTGGCGCTGGCGGCCGCCCTTGCGGCCGTGCTGGCCGCGACGCTTGCCGGCTGCGGCACGGTCGACGAGAGCGGGCGCTCCTTCCCGGTGGCCTCGATCGGGCCGGCGATGACCGTGTCGCCGGCCGTCGACCAGACACGGGCCGCGCTGGCGGGCGTGCTCGGCACCAGGAACCTCCAGCTGGGCGACACGCAGACCCCGGTCCGGATGGCCGAATCGCCGTTGCTCACCACCGCGCCGCGCGCCGTCTACCAGGTCGTCCTGCCCAAGGACCCCGACAAGGGCTACATCGTCGTCTACGAGTTCCCCGACACGGGACGCGCCGCGGCCGCGGCCGCCGAGCAGCAGGGCTATCTCGGCAGCGGGCCGGGGCGGGTCCAGACACCGCAGGGCACGGTCAGCGTCATCCGCCAGGTCGGCACGACCGTCGTCCTGTACCAGTGGCTACCGGCCGCCGCCGACGATCCCTCGGCCCCGGGGATCCAGGCGGCGCTGGAGACGCTCGGGGTCGGCTACCCGGTCGCCGACTGACGCTCGCCGGCGGGACCGTGACCGGGACCCTCAGCCGACGGGCAGCGACGACTCGACCGCGACCCACGCCCTGACCTGCGGGCGCTTGACCTTGAGGGTATGGGTCCGCGGGAAATCCTCGTCGGGCCACAGCCGCCAGCCGGCGATCCTCTGGTTCGGCCCGAGGCTCGCGTTCGCGGCCTTCACGGCCGCATCGATCCGGTCGCGGACGGCCGCCGGGTCGTCACCGGCCGCGGGTCCGGGCGCCCCCGCCGTGCCCGCCGTCGATCCGAGGACGATCGCCTCGATCCGCCCCGGCCGCGTCTCGAGGACGACCGAATCGCGGATGCCCGCGATCCGCAGCGCATTCTCGATGTCCTCGGGATAGACGTTGAAGCCGTTGGGCAGGACGATGATGTCCTTGATCCGGCCCGACAGGATCAGCCTGCCCTGTGGGTCGAGGTGGCCGATGTCGCCGGTGCGGTACCAGCCGTCCGCGGTGAAGGCTGCGGCCGTCGCCGCCGGGTCGTGCCAGTAGCCGCGGGTCACGGTCGGGCCGCGGAACTGGATCTCGCCGTCGGGGGCGATCCGCATCTCGACCCCGTCGGGCGGTCGCCCGACCGTCCCGAGCCCGTGGTCGTCGAGCCGGGTGCAGCTGCCGGTGCCCGTCTCGGTCGTGCCATAGCCCTGCAGGACGGTCACGCCGAGGTCCTCCCAGCCCTGCTGGAGAGCGGGCGGCAGGAACGCGCCGGCCGACAGGAAGAGCCGGAAATGGCCGCCGAGCTGGCCGTGGATGCTGCCGAACAGGCGCGGCCGGAGCGACATCGGGAGGTGCCGGGCGATCGAACGGAGGCGGTCGAAGGCGGTCTCGCGCTTGCGCTTGACGACCTCGCGCTCGATGGCACCCCAGAACAGGTCGAGCACCTGCGGCACGACCACCATCGAGGTCACCCGGTGATCGCGCAGCGCGTCGAAGATGACCCGCGGGTTGCGGCTCCGGACGTACAGGATGTCGGCACCGACCGACAGCGCGTAGTACAGCCCGACCGACTGCTCGAGCAGGTGCGACAGCGGGAGGAGCGACACGATCCGGTGCTCCATCCGGGGCACGATCCGGTGGAACGATCCGATGGCGGCGACGACGTTCTCGTGGGCCAGCATCACGCCCTTCGGCGTGCCGGTCGTGCCCGAGGTGAAGACGAGCTCGAAGACATCGCTCGCGACCGGCGTCGCCCAGGCGGCCAGCTGGGCCTGCCAGTCGGCCGGGATCGTGTCGTCCGCCTCGGCGGCCAGCGCGTCCACGGTGGTGGTCGGGAAACGCTCGAGACCGGCCTCGCGCGGATCGGGCGCGTCCCGCCCGGTGCCGAGGATGAGGTGCCGGGCGCCGGACGCGGCGACGATCCCCTCCACCGCGTCGGCCGACATGCGCAGGTCGAGCGGGACGAGGATGAGGCCGGCGCGCATCGCCCCGAAATAGGTCGCCGGGAGCTCGGGGGTGGACGGCGACCAGGTCAGCAGCCGGTCGCCCGGCTCGAGGCCGAGCGCCCGGAGCCGCCAGGCCGCGAGGCGCGAGCGGCGGTCGAGGTCGCGGTAGGTCCAGGTCGCTGTCGTGCCATCGTCGAGGCGCAGTCTCAGCGCTGGCCTGTCGGCGTTGGCCGCGACGGCCTCGGCGAGGATGTCGAGCAGCGTCTCCAGCCGATATCTCCCTCAGGACTCCCGGATCGCGGCGTACAGGCGCATGGCGCCGGACACGCCCTTGAGCTCGACCGGTCCGATCTCGTGGAACGTGGCGCCGGCGCCGTCCGCCGCCGCGACGACTTCGTGGCTGACGAGCACCTCGCCCGGTCTCGCGTATTCGGCGATGCGCGACGCCACGTTGACGGTCTGGCCGTAGTAGTCGCCTTCCTGGAAGACGACGGGCCCCGCGTGCAGGCCGACATGCGCCGGCGGCAGCCCGGCGTGGGCCACCCCCGCGACCATCTCGAGGGCGGCCTCCACGCCCGGCCCGGGGTCCTTGAAGTACAGCATGACCCCGTCGCCGAGCCACTTGATGGCTCGTCCGCCGTGCTGCACCGAGGTGCGCTCCACGAGTCGCGCCAGCGTGCTGGCGAGATCGGCTGCCGCAACGTCGCCACGCTCCTGGGTGAGGTGCGTGTAGCCGGTGATGTCGAGGAAGCACATCGCCGGATGGCGCTCGACCATCACCCGGCGACCGGTCTTCGCGAGCATGGCCTCGAACGCGCCGAGGATGTTGGCCATGAAGACATGGTTCTGCTGGCCGCGGTAGATCGCGATGAGGGCCCGCTCATCGAGATCGGTCATCCCGCTCGACACCTCGTTCAGTGCCTCCCGGATCTGCGAGCCGCGGACGCCCTTCGCAAAGAGAGGCTCCGTCACCTCGGAGTTCCAGGCATCCCCCGACGTCTCGGCGATGCGTCGCAGGCTGTCGCCTGCGACACGCACGTTGCGTTCGAGGATGAATGGCCGATATCCGTGGGCCATCTGATGTTCGAGCAAGGGGACGATGGCCATCTCGTCCTCGCGGACGCGGTCGCCCGGGGCCGGCGCGGCTGAGCCCGTCGCCTCGCGGACGACGGCCAGGAGCGACATCGGGATGCCGGTCCGCTCGCTCAGCCCTTCGAAGGTCTCGCTGGTGAGCGACGAGAAGACGCCGTACGCGGTGTCATCCATGAACGCGAGCGTCAGGTCCCCGGTTCGGAGCGCATCGGCGAGGAGGTCGAGCGGGATGCCGGCCGCCTCGAGCCGGTAGGCGACGCCGATGCGTCGCACGTCACCCTCGGAGAAGCGACCGTCGGGATCGGGCGCGAGGATGGCCATGCCGACCAGCGGGTCGAGCGCCTCGACGCTGACTCCGGCCCGCCAGGCGGCCTCCTCCCGTGTGTATCTCTCCACGGCCCGTACTCTACGGCTTGGGCCATGCGTCGCCGCACGTTTGACCGGTCCGGGACCCTCGGCTATGCTCCGCCAGCCTCGGACGGGAATGCCGCCCGGGCGCGTCCGGGCCGGGGTAAGGCCGCCGGCCCGACGACATCGACGAACCCAGGCCTGGGGAGGTGAACCGGGATTGGCAGAAGTCCGAGTGGGTGAGAACGAGACGTTCGAAAGCGCCCTGCGTCGCTTCAACAAGAAGATCCAGCAGAGCGGCATCCTCGCCGAGGCTCGCCGGCGCGAGCACTACGAGAAGCCCTCTGTGAAGCGCAAGCGCAAGGAAGCCAAGCGCAAGAAGAACGCCCGAACGCAGGTCGGCTGAGCGGGCCACGGCCCGACCACCAGCCCCTGCTCCCCGCGGGCCCACCGGCGGCCCACCGCGACCGCGGTGACCCGCCCGCCCGAGGTGCCAGATCCGGTGTCCCTCCAGGAACGCGTCCAGTCCGATATCGCCGTCGCCATGCGTGCTGGTGACGGGCTGCGTCGCGATGTGCTCCGGATGGTCACGAGCGCCGCCTACAACGTCGAGAAACGCCAGGGTCGCCCGCTGACCGACGACGAGTACCTCGCCGTCCTGTCGCGCGAGGTCAAGACCCGCCGCGAGTCGGTCGACGCGTTCCGGGCCGGCGGCCGCCAGGATCTGGTCGACAAGGAGGAGGCCGAGATCGCCATCCTGGCCGACTACCTGCCCCAGGCGCTGACCGAGTCGGAGCTGTCGTCGCTTGTCGCCGAGGCGATCGCCGCGACCGGCGCGACCTCGGCTCGGGACATGGGCAAGGTCATGGGCTGGCTCTCCCCGCGGACCCGCGGCCGCGCGGACGGCAAGCATGTGAGCGAGCTCGTCGTCCAGGCCCTCGCCGGCGCCGACCTCGCCGCCCACGACAGCGGCACGCACTGACCCGAGCGCGATGACCCGCCCATGCTGACCCAGCGTGCCGACACCTCGATCCGGTTCACCCGTCACGACCTGCCACGGGTCGCGATCGCGGCCGGCATCCTGATCCTCGCGCTCGCCGCGATCCTCGGCGCCGACATCCTGCCGGAGGCCCCGCTCGACATCGAGCAGGGCCAGCTGGCGACGCGCGACATCATCGCCCCACGCGCGATCGACTTCGAGAGCACGGTCCAGACCGAGGCCGCCCGCGAGGCGGCCAGCGCCGCGGTGCCGTTCCAGTACAGCTTCACGACCGAGAACGCGATCGCCATCGCGGCCGCGCAACAGCTCAAGTTCGAGGAACGGGTCAAGCAGATCGACACGACGTTCTCGGCCGATCTCAGTGTCGACGCCCGCAAGACGCTGCTCGCCGCGGACCTGCCGGACCTGTCCGATACCGCGAAGACGACCCTCGTCGGGCTCGATCCGGCGGGCTGGGCGGCGGTCCGCACGGAAGCCGCCCGCGTCCTCGACGCGACCCTCCGGACCGAGCTGCGCGACACGGACGTCGAGGACACCAAGACGCGCCTGGCGGGTCGGATGGCGGGCCAGCTCGACGAGGCCGAGCGGATGCTCGCCGCCGAGATCATCGCCCCGCTCGTGGTCCCCAACTCCTCGCTCGACCTCCAGCTCACCGCCCAGGCCCGCGAGAAGGCCGCGGAGGCGGTCCCCCCGGTGCCGGTCACCATCCGCCAGGGCGAGGTCATCGTCCGCAACGGGTCGCCGCTGAGCGCGACCGACATCGAGAAGATCGATGCCCTCGGACTGCGCCAGTCGGTCCCCGATGTGGCCAGCTTCGGCGGCTGGCTGCTGCTGGCCGTGCTGGTCGTCGCGATGCTGCTCGCCTGGCTGTGGCGCTTCCGGCCGACGCTGTGGCACCGCGACAACGTGCTCATCCTGATCGGGCTGCTGGTCGTCGGCGCCACGCTCGCACTGAAGGTGACCGCCGGGCGCCCGACGCTGCCGTTCTTCCTGCCGACCGCGGCGATCGCGATGCTCCTGGCGATCCTGCTCGACGCGTCGGTGGCGACGATCGTGATCGCGCTCGTGGCGGTCATCGGCGGCGCGGTGAACGGCGGGTCGCTCGAGTTCGCGACCTACATCTTCCTCGGTGGGATGGCCGGCATCGTCGCCGTCCGGCGGGGCGATCGCCTGCAGGCGTTCATCCAGGCATCGGTCGCGGTGTTCGTCGTCGAGGCGCTGGTCGTGCTCGTCTTCTCGCTCCTCGGTGCGCGGGACATCCGCGGCATCTTCGAGCTGTGGTTCGCGTCGGCCGCCTCGGCGGCGGGCTCCGGCGTGGCGGCGGTCGGCTCGTTCGCGGCGCTCGGCTCGGTGTTCGGGATCCTGACCGTGTTCCAGCTGCTCGAGCTGGCCAACCCGTCGCAGCCGCTGCTGCGCCGGCTGCTGGTCGAGACGCCGGGCACGTACCACCACTCGCTGATGGTCGGCAACCTGGCCGAGCGTGCGGCCGAGGCGATCGGCGCCGACCCGCTCGTGACCCGCGTGGCAGCGTATTACCACGATGTGGGCAAGCTCGCGAACCCGCTCGCGTTCATCGAGAACCAGGCGGGCGGCGACAACATCCACGACCAGCTCGACCCGGAGGTCAGCGCCCAGATCCTCAAGCAGCACGTGGTCGACGGTATCGACCTCGCCTACAAGTCCCACCTCCCGAAGGCGCTCATCGCCTACATCCCGCAGCACCACGGGACGGCGATCATGAGCTACTTCTACGCCCGGGCGAAGGAGCTGGCAGGCCCCGGGGTGACCGTCGATGAGCGCAGGTTCCGCCACTCCGGCCCGAAGCCGCAATCGCGCGAGGCGGCGCTGATCATGCTGGCCGACGGCGTCGAGGCGTCCGTCCGGTCGCTCGCCGCACGCGACGAGGCGTCGATCCGGGCGATGGTCAGCCGCATCATCGAGGAGCGCATCAGCGACGGCCAGTTCGACGAGTGCGACCTCACCCTGCGCGACATCGAACGGATCCGCGAGGCGTTCGTCGGCCAGCTTCTCGGGATGTACCACAGCCGGGTGGCCTACCCGCAGAACACCGTCGTGGAGCTCGAATCGCGCCGCGCCGTGAGCGGCGGCGGAGGCGGCGGCTCGGCGTCGTGACGCGGGCGCTGTACACGGGCCCCTGGCGGGTGGACGTCACGGTCCGCGACGGGGTCGCGTCGCCGGTCCCGGCGGCGCGGCTGGCCCGGGCCATCGCCGCGGCCCTCGACGCCGCCGGCGCTCCCTCGCCGGCCTCGATCGGGCTGATCCTGTCCGACGACGCGGAGCTCGCCGCGCTCAACGAGGCACACCTCGGCCATCACGGTCCGACCGATGTCCTGTCGTTCCCGCTGTCACCCTCGCCTGGGTTCGCGCTGCCGCCGGGTCGCCGGCCGTCCCTCGGCGACATCGTCGTGTCCGTGGAACGCGCCGCCGAGCAGGCCGCCGGCGGCCGCGGCGGACAGACCGGTGACGTCAGCTGGTCCGCCGCCGACGAGCTGCGGCTGCTGGTCACCCACGGCGCGCTCCACATCTGCGGCCTCGACCATGCGGAGCCGGCCGAGGAGGCGGCCATGCGCGCGCTCGAACGGCGTCTGCTCGCCACGTCCTGAACCCCTGCTACCATCGCCACGGGCCCTCCCGGAGCGGGATCGGGCCCTGTCGTGCTGTCTTCGGAGGGTCTGGTGAAGGTCGTCGTGGGTCTCGGCAACCCGGGATCTCAATACGCCGGGACACGCCACAACATCGGCTGGCTGGTCATGGACCGGCTGGCCGAACGTGCCGGCTGGACCGGCAAGGGCCGCCAGCGCGATGCCTCGAACGTGGCCATGGGGCGCTTCCGCGGGCTCGACCTGACCCTCGTCAAGCCGCTGACCTACATGAACGATTCCGGGCTCGCGGTGCGCAAGGTCATCGCCCGGGAGCACGCTCCGCTGGGGGACCTTCTGGTCGTCGCCGACGACTTCGCCCTGCCGTTCGGCAAGCTCCGCTTCCGCGAGGGCGGCGGCGCGGGCGGCCACAACGGCCTGGGCTCGATCATCGGGGAGCTCGGCACCGAGAAGTTCAGCCGACTGCGGATCGGGATCGGCGAGCCGGACCGCAGCGCGGTGGACCACGTCCTGACCCGCTTCGCGCCCGACGAGCAGCAGCGGCTCGATGAGCTGCTGGACGCGGCCGCCGACGCCGTGGAGGCCTGGGCACGCGAGGGGACGAACAAGGCGGCCAATCGCTTCAACATGTTCGAGCTGCGACCGGCGGACCAGACCCGGCGCGCCGCCCCCGGTGAGATCGACGGCCCTCCCGACGCCGACGGTGTTCGCCGGACGCGCACCGGTTGGCGGCGCCTGCGGCCCGGGAAGCCGGACGCGTGAGCGTGCAGCGCCGTGCCTGACACGCCTCTCCGTGGCCGGCGCGGCCGCGACCGACGCATCGCCGAGCGGGTCGCCACCGATTTCGCGGCGCGTCACGCCCCGCCATCGCCCGAGGCCGAGCGCGACTTCGACGTCGCGGCGGTCGATGCCGAGGTCGAAGACGCCCGCAGGCCCGCGTCGCCGAGCCGTCCGGCTCGCTCGTCGACCAGCCCGAGAGCGGCGACACCCGCGGCCCCGGCCCGAGCCGGCGGCGGCCACCGTCTCCCGGACCTGTCCGGACTGCCGCCCCTGCTGGCCGCCAGCGGGACGTTCGCGGCGCTCCGTGAGCGCCTGGCGCGGCCGGCCGATGACGCGAAACGGACCGGCCGCCACGTCGGCCTGGTCTCCGTGCCTCACGGTGCCAAGAGTTACCTGGCCGCGGCGCTCGCGCTCGCGCCGACGGGTGAGCGCCTCGTGTGGGTGGCTCGCGACGCCGAGATCGGCGACCGGGTCGCCGAGGAGCTGGGCGCCTGGCTCGGGGACGTCGAGACGGTCGCCGTGCTCGAGCCGCGGACCGCGCTGGCCTACGAGCGGAGCGAGCTGATCGCCGACGAGACAGCCGCCCGGGTGGCGGCCCTTGCCGCCTGGCGGGGTGGCCGCGCACGGATCCTGGTCGCCAGTGTCCAGGCGCTCCTCCAGCACACCATCCGCCCGGACGACCTGCCGGCCGCCCCGCGCGAGCTGCGTCTCGGCGCGCGCGTCCGTCAGGACGACCTGCTCCACGAGCTGTTCGACCTCGGCTACGTCCCGGTCAGCGAGGTCGCCGGTCGCGGCGAATCGGCGCGCCGGGGCGGGATCGTCGATGTCTTCCCGCCGTCGCTGGCGCTGCCCATCCGGATCGAGTTCTTCGGCGACGAGATCGATTCGCTCCGGTCGTTCGACCCGACCGACCAGCGGACGGTCGGGACGCTGGAGTCGGCGGTCCTTCTGCCGGCCTCCGAGTTCCTGTTGCCGGCCGGCGGCGCCGCGACCATCCGGGAGCGGCTCGGTCGGGCGGCGGGACGGCTCCCGGAGCGCCTCGCGGCGGACCTCGCGCGGTTCGACGCACCGGGGTTCCAGGCAGTTGGCCCGGGCGACCGGCCGGACCGCGCCAGCCGGGCGATGGCGGTCGGCGATGCCGCGGAGGTCTGGGCCGCCCACCTGGCCCCCGCGACGGGGCTCGACCACGTCGACCCAGGCACCCTCCTCGTCCTCGACGAGCCGGGGGACATCGCCGAGGCCGCGGCGTTCCTGTGGCGCCAGGCCGACGAACGGCGCGCCGAGCTGGTGGAGGCCGGCGAGCTGCCGAAGGACTGGCCCTCGACCTACCTCCCGCCGCGCGACTGGAAAGGCCGCCTCGTGGCGTCGCGGACACTCGAGCTGACCTGGGAGTCGATGCCGCCCGAGGACGTCGCGATGGCCCGCGGCGGTCTGTCGTCGGGCGACCCGTTCGGCTGGCGCGAGCCGGTCCTGCCGGCGGGTCGGGCCGGGCGCCTCGATGCCGCCGTCGCGGCCTGGCGGGCCGACGGCGCCCGGATCGTGCTGGCATCGGACCAGGCGCCCCGGCTGGCCGACCTGCTCGGTGAGGCCGGCCATGACGTGGCCGTCGTCGACCGGGTCACCGAGCCGCCGCCGCCGGGCGCCATCGCCCTCATCGAACGCAGCCTCAACGGCGGGTTCACCGGCGGCCCAGACGGGCTGACCTTCGTCACGGACCGCGAGCTGTTCGGCACGGTCCGCATCCGGCGGCCGAAGGCCCTCCGACGGGTCGTCCCGCGCGACATCCTCGAGCGCCTGACGCCAGGCGACCTGGTCGTCCACATCGACCACGGCGTCGCTCGCTACGAGCAGATGCTGCGGCGCGGCGGGGCGGGGGAGGAGCGCGACTATCTCGAGCTGTCGTTCGCCGGCGGCGACCGGATCTTCGTCCCGGTCGAGCAGATCGGCCGGGTCACCCGCTACTCGGGCGGCGAGCGGCCGGCACTGTCCAAGCTCGGCGGCACCGACTGGCTGCGTGCCAAGCAGCGTGTCCGCAAGGCCGTCGACGATCTGGCCGAGGAGCTCCTCGCCCTGTACGCGTCACGTGCGGACGCGCGCGGCCACGCCTACGCCCCGGACACGCCGTGGCAGTCGGAGATGGAGGCGTCGTTCCCGTACGAGGAGACGATCGACCAGCTGCGCGCCGCGGCCGAGGTCAAGGCGGACATGGAGCTGACCCGACCGATGGATCGGCTCGTCGTCGGCGACGTCGGCTATGGCAAGACCGAGGTCGCGTTGCGCGCCGCGTTCAAGGCGACCCAGGACGGGATGCAGGTCGCGGTCCTCGTCCCGACGACCGTCCTCGCCGCGCAGCACCACGCGACGTTCTCGCAGCGGTTCGCGGCCTTCCCGCTCGAGGTCCGGCTGCTGTCGCGCTTCGTGTCGCCGGCCGCGCAGGAGGCCACCCTGGCCGGCCTCGGCGACGGCACCGTCGACATCGTGATCGGGACCCACCGGTTGCTGAGCAAGGACGTCCGCTTCCGCGACCTGGGGCTGGTCGTGGTCGACGAGGAGCAGCGGTTCGGGGTGGCGGCCAAGGAACGGCTCAAGCAGCTCAAGCGCGAGGTCGACGTCCTGACCCTGTCGGCGACGCCGATCCCGCGGACGCTCAACCTGGCGCTGGCCGGGATCCGCGACCTGTCGGTCATCGAGACGCCGCCCGAGGACCGGCTGCCGATCCAGACCCGGGTCGCCGAGGCGTCCGCCGGGCTGGTCCGCGACGCGATCCTGCGCGAGCTCGACCGCGGCGGTCAGGTGTTCTACGTCCACAACCGGGTCGAGACCATCGAGGCGCAGGCCGAGCAGCTCCGCCGGATGCTGCCGGGCGTCCGGTTCGTGGTCGGTCACGGGCAGATGGCCGAGGGCGCGCTCGAGAAGGTGATGATCGCCTTCGCCGACGGCGCCGCGGACGTCCTGGTCTGCACCACCATCATCGAGTCGGGGCTCGACATCCCCAACGCCAACACCATCGTCATCGACCGTGCCGATACGCTCGGTCTGGCGCAGCTCTACCAGCTCCGTGGCCGGGTCGGGCGCTCGTCGCGGCGGGCGTACGCGTACCTGCTGTACCGGCGGCGCGAGCGGCTGTCGGACGAGGCACGCAAGCGGCTGCAGGCGATCTTCAACGCGTCGGAGCTCGGCGCCGGCTTCCAGATCGCGCTATCCGACCTCGAGATCCGCGGCGCGGGCAACATCCTTGGCGGCGAGCAGTCCGGGCACATGGCGGCGGTCGGCTTCGATCTGTACTCGCGCCTGCTGGCCGAGGCGGTCGAGACGCGCAAGGCGTCGATGGAGGGTCGGGCGCCGATCATCGAGGCGCCGCAGGCGGTCATCGACCTGCCGGTCGAGGCGCACCTGCCCGACGACTACGTCCCCGACGTGGCACAGAAGCTCGAGCTGTATCGCCGGCTCGCCCGGGCGCGGACGGGCGGCGACATCGCGGCGTTCCGCCAGGAGGTCATCGATCGGTACGGACCGATCCCGGACCCCGTCGCGCGGTTGGTCGAGGTGGCAGAGCTCCGGCTGGCGGCCGAGGGCGCCGGCGTCGCATCGATCTCGCGCGAGGAGGGCTGGCTGGTCGTCCGGTTCGGGGCCGGTCTGACCCGCGCGACCGCGATGCGCCTGTTGGCGGGGCCGGCCCTGCCGGGTCTCCGCCCCAACGACGTCACGTTCGCGAGCAACCAGGTCCGGCTTCGGCTGCCGGCGGATCCGCGCAAGGGCTGGACGTTGACCCAGGCGGTCGTCGCGCGGCTGTCGGCGACGTCGGGCTAGGTGGCGCGCGCGGCGTGTCGCGGTTCGTCGGCCCGCGGCGGCTCGTCGGCCCGCGGCGGCTCGTCGGCCCGCGGCGGTCCGTCGCGGTGCGCGGCGGCTCGTCGGCCCGCGGCGGTCCGTCGCGGTGCGGGCGCGGTGCCTGCGCGGTCGGTGCGGTGGCACCGCGGTCGATGCGCGGTGCCTGCGCGGTCCCTGCGCCTGCGAGGCGCGCGTTTCGGATGGCCGAGCGTGGCCGTTGTCGACTTCCGACGGACGCTGTCGGGATCCGCGCGCGATCACGCTGAGATATCGCGGAATTGCGCCTGAGAGGCGCGCGGCGCAGGGACGAGGCGCGAGGCCGAGGCGCGCGGCGCAGGGACGAGGCGCGAGGCGCGCGGGCCGGGGCGAGGCCCGCGCCACGGTGGCGAGGCGCGCGGCGCAGGGGCGAGACGGATGGAGCGGGCGAGCGGGCGAGCCGGCGCGGCCCCATCGCGGGCTCTCTCGGATCCGACCTTGCCTCGGAGGCGTACCGTCATGCACACAGGACCGCATACGCCAAGGAGGTGTCCCATGCGTTCCTATCTCGTGGTCGGGAACCAGACGCTCGCGGGGCCGGCTCTCACGGCTGCCATCGCGGAGCGGACCGCGCCGGGTGACCCGACCCACTTCCACGTCGTCGTCCCGGCGACGCCTGTCCAGGACGGGTTCACCTGGGACGAGGACAAGGCCTACGCGGCGGCGCAGGAGCGCCTGGACGCCATGCTCGACCACCTGCGGTCGATGGGGGTCGAAGCGTCCGGCGAGGTCGGCCACAAGGACCCGGTCGAGGCTGCGCGCGACGCGATGCGCGGGCGCCCCGTCGACGAGGTGATCCTCTCGACGCTGCCGCCCGGGATCTCGCGCTGGCTGGGCCAGGACGCACCGACCCGCCTGAAAGCCGCGGTCGCTGTGCCGGTCGTGGTCGTCACCGCGGAACCTGCCAAGACCAGGGTCGAAGCCAGCCGACACTGATCGGTCGAGACCGTACACGCGGGCGCCCGCGCGCCCGATGGCGCCCGCTACAGTGCGCCCATGACCACCGACTCGACACGCCCGCCCGACCTGTCCGCACATGCCGCCCGCAACCGCGCGCGCTGGGAGGAGTACAGCAACGAGTACCAGGATCTCCACGGAGCGCAGCTGGCCGACAGCGGCGGCGCGGCCTGGGGCACCTACCAGTATCCCGAAACGGACCTGCAGGTCCTGGGCTCCGTCGCGGGCAAGGACGTCCTCGAGTTCGGCTGCGGCGCGGCGCAATGGTCGATCGCCCTCGCGAAGCAGGGCGCGCGGATGGTCGGTCTCGACATCTCGGCCCGCCAGCTCGCCCACGCCCGGCGGCTGATGACCGAGGCGGGCGTCGATTTCCCGCTGGTCGAGGCGAGCGCGGAGAGCGTGCCGCTCCCCGACGCCTCGTTCGACATCGTCTTCTGCGATCACGGGGCGATGACCTTCGCCGACCCCTATCGCACGGTACCCGAGGTCGCCCGATTGTTGCGACCGGGCGGCCTGTTCGCGTTCAACCACGCCTCGCCGATCGAGGCGATGTGCTGGGCGCCCGACGCGGAGCATGCCGGCGACCGGCTCGTCCTCGACTACTTCGGGCTGCACGAGCTCGACGAGGGGGACGTGACCACGTTCCAACTGCCGTACGGCGAATGGATCCGGCTGTTCCGGGCCCATGGCTTCATCGTCGAGGACCTGCTCGAGCCACGCCCGAACGCGGACGCGACGAGCACCTATCGCGACGCCGAGTCGCGCGCATGGGCTCGTCGGTGGCCATCCGAGTGCATCTGGCGACTGCGGCGAGGCTGACGCCGAACCGATCGTCCCGTCAGCCGGGGTCGTCGGCCATCCCGTGCAGATCGCCCGAGCCGTGGAGCTCCACGAGCGTCTCGCGCCGACCGCCGGCGCCGACCTGCCGATCTGCCACGACCGCGTGACCGGACAGCTCGCGGCCATCGGCGGTGCGGCCGGTGAGCTCGCCCTCGTCGATCGCCGGCCCGACCCGGGTCACGATCCGGGCACTCCAGCGCGCGTGACCGTTGCCATCGTCCCAGCAGTCGACGGTCGCACCCGGCAGGTTGACACCGCCGAACGTCACGTCACGCAGGGCGAAGCGGACATGGTTGGTCGGCACGACCCCACGGTAACAGCATGATGGCGGTCGCCTCGCGAACCCTGCCCGTGGTCGCCGGCCCGACCAACGTCCGGCCCGGGTCGCGACGGACGACCGTGGCAGACCGCGCCGATCCCGGCCATCCTTGGGGGCATGAACCTTTCCCGGCGCGATCACGCCGACAGCCTGTGGCGCGCCGACCGACGGGCGCTGACGCTCGGGCTCGTGCTGACCATCACCCTGGTCGGGTTCGAGGCGCTGGCCGTCTCGACCGTGATGCCGATCGCCGCGCGCGAGCTCGGCGGCATCGAGCTCTACGGCTGGGTGTTCAGCGCGTTCTTCCTCGGCTCGCTCATCGGGATCGTGGTGGTCGGCGGCGCAATCGACCGCGGGGGCCTGGCGCTGCCGTTCGCAGTGGGTCTCGGCCTGTTCGCGATCGGTCTGCTGTCGGGCGGCCTGGCGCCGGCGATGCTGGTCCTGGTCATCGCCCGGTTCGTGCAGGGTCTCGGCGCAGGAACGATCCAGCCCATCGCCTATGTCGCGATCGGGCGCACGCTGCCGGAGGGCCTCCGGCCACGGATGTTCGCCACGCTGTCGACGGCGTGGGTCCTGCCGGGCCTGATCGGGCCGGCCATCGCGGGCTCGGTCGGCGAGACGTTCGGCTGGCGCTATGTCTTCCTGGGTCTGCTGCCACTCATCGCGCTGGCGGGTGCCCTCACGCTCGGCGCGCTCCGCGCCGTGGCGCCGGCGCCGGCGATGACCGACCCGGAGACCGCTCGAGCGCGCCGGGCCCGCCTGCCGCTGGCGATCATGGTGTCGTTGGGCGCCGGACTGTTCCTCGTCGGGTTGACGAGCGACCAGGCGCTTCTGACTGTCCCGCTCACGGCGGCCGGGCTGCTGATCGGCCTCTGGGCGCTGCGGCGCCTGACGCCGGCCGGGACGCTCGCCGCGCGGCCCGTCCTGCCGGCCGCGGTCCTGCTCCGCGGGATCCTCACCTGCGCGTTCTTCGGCATCGACGCGTTCGTGGCTCTGACCCTCGTCGGGTGGCGCGGGCTGTCGGCGACGGAGGCCGGCATCGCCCTGACGGCCGCCACGGTCGCCTGGACCGCGGGCGCCTGGATCCAGGCACGTGGCGCTCGTCGCTGGCCGACCCACAGCTTCGTCCGGGTCGGCTTCGCGGTCACGATCGCGGGCCTGGCAGGGATGCTGCTGGTGCTCCGCCCGGAGCTGCCGTGGGCCATCGGTGTCGTCGCCTTCGGCGTGGCGGGACTCGGGATGGGGCTGGCCTACTCGCCGCTCGCGTTGATCGTCCTGCGCGAGGCTCCGGCCGATCGTCAGGGGGCGTCGACCAGCGCCCTGTCGCTGACCGACTCGCTCGGGACAGCCCTCGGGACGGGCATCACCGGGGCCTTCGTCGCCGCCAGCGTCCGGATGACGGGCCAGCCGGTGGATGGCCTGGCGGTCGGCTTCATGGTCGCGGTGGCGATCGGCCTCGGCGGTCTGCTGCTGACCGGCCGGCTCCGTCCGCGCGACGTCCCGGCGAGCGTCATGGCCCTGTCCCCGGCGTCGCCGCCGTCGTAGACGCGCGGGACGCCTGCGGTAGACTTCGGGCTCTCGCGCGACGGCCCAGCCGCCGCCGCGGCCCCGACCAGTGGGAGGCCCAGATACCGTGTCTGCCGAGGAGTTGCGGGCGAAGATCCGCGAGGTCCCCGACTTCCCGAAGCCCGGCATCCTCTTCTACGACATCACGACCCTGCTCAAGGATGCCGCGGCGTACAAGGAGGCCATCGACCTGATGCTCGCCCCGTATGCGGGCGAGCGGATCGACATCGTGGTCGGGATGGAGTCGCGCGGCTTCATCTTCAGCTCACCGATGGCGTACCAGCTCGATGCGGGCCTCGTCCCCGTCCGCAAGCTGGGCAAGCTGCCGGCCGAGACGATCACCGTCGAGTACGCGCTCGAGTACGGCTCGAACACGCTCGAGATCCATCGCGACGCGATCCAGGCCGGGCAGAAGGTCCTCATCGTCGACGACCTGCTCGCCACCGGCGGGACGGTCCACGGCACGATCGAGCTCGTCGAGCGGTTGCACGGCGAGGTCGTCGGGCTCGCCTTCCTCGTGGAGCTCGAGTTCCTCAAGGGCCGTGACCGGCTCGAGGGTCGCCGGGTCACGAGCGTCGTCAAGTACTGACGGGTCCCAGCGAGGCACGAAGCGATTGACCGACCCCACCCGAGACCCGGACGTCACGACCCCGTCGGCCGACGGCGGGTCGGCGACGCCCGGGGCCGGCGGCGGATCGTCGACGCCAGGCCCCGGTGGTACCCAGACACCCGGCGTCGGTGGGCCGGCGGTCGACCTCGGGCGGCGGCGTTTCTTCCGGGCATTCGCGGGTGAGCTGATCCAGACCGCGGCGACGGTGGCCGGTGCCGCCCAGGCGCTCCAGCAGGTCTCGGCCCAGGCCGCCGGCGCGATCCTCAACCCGGGCGCTGCGGCAGAGCTGCTCGGGCCGGCCGGTGACGACCCGGCCGGGACGCCGGGCGCGACGCGCGGTCCGACCGGGTTCAGGACCCCGTTCCGCGAGGACGGCGGGACGCTCTACCTGATCGACCAGCGCCGGCTGCCGGACGCCCTCGAGGAGTATCCGTGCCGGTATGCCGGGGAGGTCGCCTACGCGATCCGCGAGATGATCGTCCGGGGCGCACCGGCCATCGGCCAGGTCGCCGCCATCGGCCTGGCGATGAGCGCCGAGCAGCAGCGCACCGGGATGCCGTACGCCCGCCGGGCGACCCTGCGCGGGTCGGCGCAGGCCCTCATCAGCGCCCGACCGACGGCGGTCAACCTGCGCTGGGCGGTCGAGCGCGTGATGGCCCGCTACGAGGAGGTCGGCGACCTGTCCGAGGATGGCGCGGCGATCGCCGACGCGATGCGCGCCGAGGCCGACGCGATCGTCTTCGAGGCGACCACCGACCATGGCCGGCTGGCGGTCTTCGGGCTGGGGCTGCTGCCGTCGTTCGCGGACCGGCCGGTCAACATCCTGACCCACTGCAACACCGGGCCACTGGCCTGCGGCCAGTACGGGACCGCGCTCGGGGTCGTCCAGGCCGCCCACCATGCCGGCCGGTCGGTCCACGTCTGGGTCGACGAGACACGGCCCTATCTCCAGGGCGCCCGACTGACCGCCTGGGAGCTGGCCCAGGCCGGCGTGCCACACACGCTGCTGCCCGACGTGGCGGCCGGCCACCTGATGTCCCGCGGCGAGGTCGACCTCATCCTGGTCGGCGCCGACCGGGTCGCGGCCGATGGCGACACGGCCAACAAGGTCGGCACGTACACGCTGGCGGTGCTGGCCGCCCGGCACCAGATCCCGTTCTACGTCTGCGCGCCGACAAGCTCGGTCGATCTGGCCACACCGACCGGCGCCGACATCGTCATCGAGGAGCGCAGCCCGGACGAGGTCCTGGCCTTCCGTGGCGTCCGCATCGCGCCGCCCGATACCCCGGTCCGGAACCCGTCCTTCGACGTCACCCCGGCCGAGCTGATCACCGCCATCGTCACCGAGGCAGGGGTCGTCCGGCCCCCGTTCGCCGCGGGCCTGTCCACGGCGACCGAGGCCACCCGCTCCCGCTGGGCGGCGATGCCCGGCTTCCGGGCCATCCGCCAGCCCGCGCCGGCGGCCGGCGAGACGCCCGCGGCGGTCGCGACACCGGCGGTCGCCGACTGATGGCCACCGTTGCGGTCGGCCGCAGCAGGATCGTCGCCCGGGCCACCACGGACAAGGCCCTCCTGCGTTCGTTCCTCGAGCGCGACCGGCTGTACGCCGCGTACGCCATCTGCGACCTCGAGGAGCGCGAGTTCTCGCGGACGCGCTGGGGCGTGGCCCTCGACGGCGAGGCGCCCGTGGCGGTGGTCCTCGAGTACAACGGTCCGACTCCGCAGCCGCTGTTCGCGATGGGTCGCGAGGACGGCATTGCCGTCATCCTGCGCGACCTCATCCGTCCGCGCATCGCGTACGTGGCCGCGCCGGCCACGCTCATCCCCGCCATCGAGACCGCGTACCGGGTCGATCCCGGCCCGGCGATGGTCCGGATGTGGGTCGATCGCGCCCACTTCCGCCCCTACCCGGCCACCGTCCAGCGTCTCCTCGGCGCCGAGATCGGCGACCTCAACCGGCTCTACCAGCTCGGCTTCGCGTCGTGGCTGCCGTCCGCGGCGATCAGCGACGGGGTGTACTACGGGCTGCGCGTCAACGGCCATCTCGTGTCCGCCGCGGGGACCCACGTCGTCAGCGGCGCGGCGCGGCTGGCCGTCGTCGGCAATGTCCTGACCCATGCCGACTACCGCGGCCGCGGCTTCGCCACGGCGGTCACCGGCGCGGTCACCGCCGACCTGCTGCGGACGTGCGACCAGGTCGTGCTCAACGTCCGCGCCGACAACCCGCCCGCGCTCAACGCCTACCGCCGGCTCGGCTACCAGGAACACGTGCGCTTCGAGGAGCGCCTCGTCCATCGTCTCGGCTCCCCGTGGCCGGACCTGGCCGCCTCCGTCAAGCGCCTCTTTTCCCGCAAGGAGATCGACCCTCGATGACGACCACCAGCACGTCCCCCGCCCACGACGTCACCGACCTCGGCCTGGCCGCCGAGGGCGTCCGTCGCATCGAGTGGGCGGAACGCGAGATGCCCGTGTTGCGCCTGATCCGCGAGCGGTTCGAGCGCGACCGGCCGCTCGACGGCCTGCGCATCGGCGCCTGCCTCCACGTCACGACCGAGACGGCCAACCTGATGCGGACGCTGAAGGCCGGCGGCGCCGACGTCGTCCTGGCGGCGAGCAACCCGTTGTCGACCAAGGACGACGTGGCCGCCGCCCTGGTGGCCGCGTACGGCATCGCCACGTTCGCGCGGCGCGGCGAGGACAACGAGACGTACTACTCCCACCTGCGCTCGGTCGCCGACACGCATCCCCAGCTGACGATGGACGACGGCTGCGACCTCGTGAACCTGCTCCACACCGAGCGCCCGAGCCAGGTGTCCGAGATCCATGCCGGGACCGAGGAGACGACGACCGGCGTCATCCGGCTGCGCGCCATGGCCGCCGACGGGATGCTCCGGTTCCCGGTCATCGCGGTCAACGAGGCCCAGACCAAGCACCTCTTCGACAACCGCTACGGGACCGGGCAGAGCACGCTCGACGGCATCCTGCGCGCGACCAACATCCTCATCGCCGGCCGCAAGGTCGTGGTCGCGGGCTATGGCTGGGTCGGCAAGGGCATCACCTCACGGATGGCCGGCCACGGCGCCCACGTCGCGGTCGTCGAGGTCGACCCGGTCCGCGCGCTCGAGGCGCTCATGGACGGGTACGCGGTCATGACCGCGGGCGAGGCCGCGGCCTGGGGCGAGCTGTTCATCACGGCCACCGGCAACATCAATGTCTTCCGGCGCGAGCATTTCGAGGCGATGCGCGACGGCGCGATCATGGCCAACTCCGGCCACTTCGACGCCGAGCTCGACCTCACCGCCCTGCGCGCGCTGGCCGAGGGCCACGTCCGCGAGGTCCGCGACAACGTCCAGGAGTTCGATCTCGGCGGCAAGCGGCTCAACCTCATCGCCGAGGGACGGCTGGTCAACCTCGGGGCCGCCGAGGGACATCCGGCCGCGGTGATGGACATGAGCTTCGCCAACCAGGCGCTGTCGGCCGAGTACGTCGCGGCCCACCACGCCGAGCTCGAGCCACGGGTCTATGTCGTCCCCGAGGCGATCGATGCCGAAGTCGCCCGGCTCAAGCTCGCCGCCCTCGGCATCGAGCTCGAGCCGATGACGGCCGAGCAGGCCGCGTACGTCGCCTCCTGGCAGCATGGGACCTGAGCCCGAGCTCGACCGTCCCGTGACGGTCGCCCCATACGGCTCGTGGCGCTCGCCGATCCGCATCGAGGACGTCGTCGGCGACGTCATCGTCCTGGCCGAGCCGTGGATCGACGGCGACGATGTCTTCTGGATCGAGGGCCGGCCGGCCGAACAGGGTCGGCGCGTCCTCGTCCGCGCCGCGGCCGACGGCTCGACCGCCGACCTGACGCCCGCGCCGTTCGATGTCCGCAGCCGGGTCCACGAGTACGGCGGCGGGTCGTATGTGGTGACGGGCGGGGTCGTCGTCTTCTCCGCCTTCGGCGACGGCCGCCTGTACCGGCTTGACCCGGGCTCGGAAGCGGCGGTGCCGATCACACCCGCCGACATGGCGTGGCGGCACGCCGACCTGCAGGCCGACCCGAGCCGGCGACGGTTCGTGGCCGTCCGCGAAGACCACACCGGCGTCGGCCCGCCGACGAACACCGTCGTGGCCATCCCGCTCGACGGCGGCCCCTCGACGACCCTCGTCAGCGGCCCCGACTTCGTCGCCTCGCCACGCGTCTCGCCCGACGGCAGCCAGCTGGCCTGGCTCGAATGGGACCACCCGGACATGCCATGGGACGCCACCCGGCTGCGGGTCGCGGCATTCGAGCCTGACGGCACCCTCGGCCCATCGGTGCTCGCCGCCGGCGGACCCGAGGAGTCGATCGTCCAGCCGGAATGGGCGCCCGACGGCACGCTCCACCTGATCAGCGACCGGAGCGGCTGGTGGAACCTCTATCGGCTGGTCGACGGCCCGCGGCTCGAACCGCTGGCACCGATGGAGGCGGAGTTCGCCGATCCGGCCTGGGTCTTCGGCCGATCGTCGTACGGCTTCCTGCCCGATGGCGCGATCGTCGCCATCGCCCGCGCCGAGGGGCGGGACCACCTCTTCCGGCTCGAGCCCGGCCACCTCATCGGCGAGGTCGAGACGCCGTTCACCGAGCTCGATTCGCTGCGCGTCGGAGCGTCCACCATCGTCGCCCTCGCCGGCGGGCCCGGGGATCCGACCATCGTCGTCCGGTTCGACCCGGCGACCCTGGCGCCGGCCGGGGTGCTCCGGCGGGCAAGCACGCTGACGGCGGACCCGGCCGTCATCTCCGCACCCGAATCGATCACCTTCCCGACGACCGATGGCCTGCTGGCCCACGCGCTCTACTACCCGCCGACCAACCCGGACTTCGCGGGGCCGGACGGGGACAAGCCGCCGCTCATCGTCCTGACGCACGGCGGCCCGACCTCGAACGCCTCGACGGGGCTCGACCTGTCCAGGCAGCTGATGACCAGCCGCGGTATCGCGGTCGTCGACGTGGACTACGGCGGGAGCAGCGGCTACGGCCGCGCCTACCGCCGCCGGCTCGACGGCATGTGGGGGATCGTCGACGTCGACGACACGGTGGCCGCCGCACGCTTCCTCGTCGAACGCGGCGACGTCGACCCCGAGCGGCTGGTCATCGAAGGTGGCAGCGCGGGCGGCTACACGACCCTCGCGGCGCTCGCCTTCCGCGACGTGTTCGCGGCCGGCATCACCCATTACGGGATCGGCGACCTGGAGCTGCTCGAGGTCGCGCCGCACAAGTTCGAGTCGCACTATTCACGGCGTCTCGTCGGGCCGTACCCCGAGGGCGCGGAACGCTACCGCGAACGCTCGCCGCTCCATTTCGTGGACGACATCGACTGTCCGGTGCTCGTCCTCCAGGGGCTCGACGACCGGGTCGTGCCACCGTCGCAGGCCGAGGCGATCGTGGCGGCGCTGGCCTCGAAGGGGATCCCCTACGCGTACCTGCCGTTCGAGGGCGAGGGCCACGGCTTCCGGGGGGCCACCGCCATCCGCCGGACGCTCGAGGCCCGGCTGTCCTTCCTCGGCCAGGTGTTCGACTTCGAGCCGGCCGACACGCTCGAGCCCCTCGACATGCCCGGCCTCGAGGCGTGGCGCGCCCGGCGCCGGGAGCGGGCGACCTCGACGGTCGGCTAGGCCGTCGGTCGAGGCCCGCGCGCCGCGCGCCCGCGGGACTCACATCCGGCTTGCCGCCGGGGCGCCGTGCTAGGCTTGGCGGCCATGAGCATCGTCGACGCAGCGCACTACCTGTTCACCTCGGAGTCGGTCACCGAGGGTCATCCCGACAAGATGTGCGACCAGGTCTCGGACGCCATCCTGGACGCCATCATCCGCGAGGATCCCAACGCGCGGGTCGCCTGCGAGACGGCGACGACGACCGGTCTGGTGATGGTTCTCGGCGAGATCTCGACGACGACCTACATCGACATCCAGGCGGTCGTCCGCGACACCGTCCGCGACATCGGCTACACCCGCGCCGACTACGGCTTCGACTACCTGACCTGCGGCACGCTCATCTCGGTCAAGGAGCAGTCGCCCGACATCGCCCAGGGCGTGGACGCGGCGCTCGAGGTCCGCGACGACGCGGCGTCGGCGTTCGAGCTCGGCGCCGGCGACCAGGGGATGATGTTCGGCTTCGCCTGCCGCGAGACGCCCGAGCTGATGCCGCTGCCGATCGCCCTCGCCCATCGGATGGCGCGCCGGCTGACGGAAGTCCGCAAGTCGGGCCAGCTGCCGTATCTCCGACCCGACGGCAAGACGCAGGTGACGATCGAATACGAGCACGGCGTCCCGGTCCGTGTCCGGACCGTGGTCGTGTCCGCCCAGCACGACCCGGACGTCCGGCCCGAGCGGCTCCGCTCGGATATCGTCGATGCCGTCATCCGGCCGACGATCCCGGCCGAGCTGCGCTCGGACGACCCGATCATGCACGTCAACCCGACGGGCCGGTTCGTGACCGGCGGCCCGATGGGCGATGCGGGTCTGACGGGCCGCAAGATCATCGTGGACTCGTATGGCGGGATGGCGCGCCACGGCGGTGGCGCATTCTCGGGCAAGGACCCGACGAAGGTGGACCGGTCCGCTGCCTACGCCGCGCGCTGGGTGGCCAAGAACGTGGTCGCCGCAGGGCTCGCCGACCGGTTCGAGGTCGAGGTCGCGTACGGCATCGGGATCGCCCGGCCGATCAGCTTCACGGTCGATTCGTTCGGCACCGGGCGGATCGCCGACGAGACGATCCAGGCGCTGATCGAGCGGCATTTCGACCTGCGGCCGGCGTCGATCATCGCGGCGCTCGACCTGCGTCGGCCGATCTACCGGCAGACCGCCGCGTACGGCCACTTCGGCCGGCCCGACCTCGACCTGCCGTGGGAGCGGACCGACAAGGCCGCGCTGCTCGCGTCCGAGGCCGGACTGCCGGAGCCGGTGGCCGC
>DASYSM010000162.1:0-3144 GCA_036003325.1 Candidatus Limnocylindrales bacterium | reverse complement strand
TGCATGGAGATCGGTGACTGGGGGTCAACAGGCCGACATGTCCAGGGCCGATTTCCGACCCTTGGCGCCGGATTCGGTGACCGTCGGTCACCGAACGGTTCCCGCGCGGGCCGCTGAGAGCCAAAGGCGCCGGATTCGGTGACCGTCGGTCACCCGGCGGGCCCACCCCCACGCGGCCCCCCGTGCGGCCCGCCCCGCGCGAGCTCGCGCGGAAACGCCAGTCGGCGACCGTGGGCCCGACCCGCGCGGGCCTACGGCGAAATACTCTGCTGACGACCGAGCACCGGCAGGCCGGCATTGACACCACGCGAACCGTCCCGAATGCTTCGGCGATGGCCGCCGTCGCCGCCGTTCTGGTCCTGGTCGTCGCGGCGATCCATGTCTATATCGTCGTCCTCGAGATGTTCCTGTGGCGGACGCCGCGGGGACGTCGCTCCTTCGGGATCACGCAGGCGTTCGCCGACGAATCGGCGACCCTGGCAGCCAATCAGGGGTTGTACAACGGCTTTCTCGTCGCCGGCCTCGTGTGGGGGCTGCTTGCCGCCGACCCACTCGGGACCCAGGTCACGATCTTCTTCCTCGCCTGCGTGATCGTGGCCGGTCTGTATGGCGCGGTGACCGTCAACCGACGGATCCTGTTCGTCCAGGCCGTCCCTGCGGCGCTCGCCCTCGCGGCCGTCGTGATCGCCGCGAACGCCTGATCTCGCGCGCCACGCCCCGACCCGCGCGCCACGCCCCGACTCGCGCGCCACGCTGCGACTCGCGCCACGCCCCGACTCGCGCGCCACGCTGCGACGTGCCCGGCTCGTCCTCGGGCGCACCTCTCGTCGGGGCCGTGTCCCGTCCTCAGGCTCGTCTCAGGCGTCTCTCAGGGATGGTGGCGAGGATCGGCTCACCCCCGATCCGAACTGGAGCCCTCCGATGACACCGATCCAGAACACGTCGACGGACCACGACCCACGGTCATCCGGGCCGCCCTACCCGCCCCTGGTCGAGCCCGATGATGACGACCGTCTGATCGGTCGCGTCCTGAGCCGGCGCGAGGTCCTGGCGCTGATGGGGATGGCGTCGGTCTCCGCGGTCGCCGCCGCATGCGCACCCGGGTCGGTCGCGAGCGGGCTGGCCTCACCGTCGGCCTCCGGCACAGGCGCCGCGACCAGCGGCGCCTCTGCGACGACATCGGCCTCGGCGGTGGCGGGAGCGAGCCAGCTCCCCTCGTGCGTGGTCGTCCCGGCCCTGACCGAGGGCCCGTATTACGTCGACGAGAAGCTCGAGCGGTCCGACATCCGTCCCGACACCGCGACCGGCAAGCCCGTGGACGGCGCAGTGCTGACCCTCGACTGGGTCGTGTCCAAGGTGGACGGCAGCGCCTGCGTGCCACTCCAGGGCGTCCTCGTCGACGTCTGGCACTGCGACGCCGAGGGCGAATACTCCGACGTCGGGTCCGAGCAGGGTCACGACTTCCTGCGTGGCTATCAGCACACCGACGCGGCTGGACGGGCGACCATCACCACCATCTACCCGGGCTGGTACCAGGGCCGGGCGGTGCATATCCACTTCAAGATCCGGACCGATCCGGCAGCGGCGTCCGGCGGCTTCGAGTTCACCTCGCAGCTGTTCTTCGACGACGCCTTCAGCGCCACGGTCTACAGCAACGGGGTGTACGCCTCGAAGGGCACGCCCGACACCCCCAATGCGTCGGACGGCATCTACCAGCAGAGCCAGGGCATGACCCTGCTCGATGTGGTCCCCGACGGTGACGGCTACAAGGCGACGTTCGAGCTGGCGATCCAGACCGCCTGACCACGGCGCGCCTCGCGCGCCCCGACAGCCAGCCGGTCAGCCCTGCGCCGAGGGCCGGCGCCGCCGGCGACGCCGCCAGAACGACGAGCCGGCGAGGATCGCGCCGACGATGGCGCCGATCGTCAGGCCGCGCAGGAACGAGGCGGTCGAGCGGTCGTCGTCCACGTCGGTCACGCCTTGCGCGGGCTCGGGCCGAGGACCGCCACCGCCGACGAGATCCCGATGCCGATCCAGGCGACGAGCACCGCGCCGGCGACGTGGAAATCGCCGATCGTCAGCAGGTCGACGCCCAGGCGTCCGGCCAGCGCGTCACCGGCCCATGCGCCGAGGATCGCGGCCACCACGATGATCGGCAGCCGGCCGCCCGCGTTGCCGCGGATGAGGACGTACAGCGCCGCGTTGAAGACGCCGACCAGCACGGCGAGGATGAGCGCCGGTCCGATGCTCACGATCGCGCGCCGACGAGGGCGCCGCGTGTGCCATCGGCCGCTGCGGTCGTCGCCGCAGGGCCCGGCCGGGCGATCCGCCCGCCGCCGAGCACGACCTCGCCGTCGTACAGCACCGCGGCCTGGCCGGGTGCGGCGGCCCATACCGGTCGGTCGGTCTCGACCAGCCAGCGCCCGCCACGCGCCGGTTCGGCGTCGGACGCAGGCATCACGGTCGCGGGGACCGGGGCAGCGCGATGGCGGATCCGGATCTCGGCCCGGAACGGGGCTCGTCCAACGGGGGCGTCACCGGCGACGAAGCTGGCCCGTTCAAGCTCGATGTGGGTCGTCTCGAGGTCCTCGCGCCGCCCGAGCGTGATGGTGTTCGTCAGCGGGTCGATCCGGCTCACGTAGCGGGGCTCGCCGAGGGCGACGCCCAGCCCCTGGCGCTGGCCGACCGTGTAGGCGGCGGTGCCGTGATGCTCCCCCACCCGCTCGCCATCGGCGTCGAGCAGCGGCCCCGCTTCGGGGACCCAGTCGGCGCGGTCGCGCAGCGCGTCGCGATAGTCGCCGCCCGGGACGAAGCAGATCTCCTGGCTTTCGGGCTTGTCAGCGGTGGCCAGACCGAGCTCGCGGGCCACCGCCCGCACCTCCGGCTTGGTCAGGTCCCCGAGCGGGAACCGGGCGTGCTCGAGCTGATCCTGGCGGAGGCCGTACAGGAAGTAGGTCTGATCCTTGTCGGCGTCGTGGGCGCGCAGCAGCCGCGCCCGCCCGTCCGGACCCACGTCGCGGCGCGCATAGTGGCCCGTCGCGACGGCCTCGCAGTCGTACAGGTGCCGCGCCCGACCGAGCAGCGCCCCGAACTTGACGTAGGTGTTGCAGTCGACGCACGGCGACGGCGTCTCGCCGCCGAGAT
>DASYSM010000161.1:0-5820 GCA_036003325.1 Candidatus Limnocylindrales bacterium | reverse complement strand
CGGCTACCATGGACCTCCCGTGACGACCCTCGCCCCGAACGACTTCACGCACCTCCACGTCCACACCGAGTTCAGCCTGCTCGACGGTCTCGGCCGGATCACCGAGCTGGTCGACACGGCCGCCCAGCTCGGCATGGACTCGATGGCGATCACCGATCACGGCGCCCTGTACGGCGCGGTCGCCTTCTACCAGGCGGCGAAGAACAAGGGCATCAAGCCGATCATCGGCGTCGAGACCTATGTCGCTCGCCGGTCGATGACCGACAAGGAGGGCAAGGCCGACGCCCAGCCGTTCCACCTGATCCTGCTCGCCCAGGACCTGGTCGGCTACCGGAACCTGTGCCGCCTCGTCACCGACGCCCACATCGACGGCTACTACTACAAGCCGCGCATCGACCGAGAGCACCTGGCCCGCCACAGCGAGGGGCTCATCGGGCTGTCGTCGTGCCTGTCGGGCGAGATCCCCAAGGCGCTCGAGATCGAGGACCGGGAGCTCGCCCGGAACCTCGCCGGCGAGTACGGCGACATCTTCGGCAAGGACCGCTTCTTCCTCGAGCTGCAGGACCACGGCCTGCCCGACCAGCGCCGGCTCAACGAGCAGCTCATCCGGCTCGCACCCGAGGCCGGCCTGCCACTGGTCGTGACCAACGACCTGCACTACGTCCGCGAGGACCAGTCCGAGGCCCACGACGTGCTGCTGTGCATCGGCACCGGCAACAACCTCGACACGCCCAACCGGATGCGCTTCGACACCCACGAGTTCTACGTCAAGTCGGCGGCCCAGATGGCGGCGCTCTTCCCCGATCATCCGGAAGCCATCGCCAACACGCGCCGGATCGCCGAGATGACCGATATCGCCCTCCCGCTCGGCCAGCTCCGGATCCCGCATTTCCCGGTCCCGGACGGCCACACCGTCGAGAGCTGGCTCCGCGCCGAATGCCAGCGCGGCCTCGAGCGCCGCTACGGGACCGTCACCCCGGAGCTCCAGGCGCGGCTCGACTACGAGCTCGGCGTGATCCTCCAGATGGGCTACGCCGGGTACTTCCTGATCGTGGCCGACTTCATCGCGTTCGCCCGCGAGCAGGGCATCCAGACGACCTGCCGGGGCTCGGCGCCGGGGTCGATCGTGACCTACACGCTGGGCATCACCCCGGTCGATCCGATCCTCTACCAGCTGCCGTTCGAGCGCTTCCTCAACCCCGACCGGGTGACGATGCCCGACATCGACGTCGACTTCGAGGACGGCCGGCGCGAGGAGGTCATCGCCTACGTCGGACGCAAGTACGGCCAGGACCACGTCGCCCAGATCATCACCTTCGGCACGATGCTCGCGCGGGCGGCCATCCGCGACGTCGGCCGGGTGCTGGGCCACTCCTACGGCGAGGTCGACCGCATCGCCAAGGCCGTCCCGAACCAGCTCGGCATCCGGCTCGACGAGGCGATCGCGACGTCGCCCGAGCTGCGCGGCCTGGTCGACGGCGATCCGGCCGTCGCGCGGATCACCGACTTCGCGCGGCACCTCGAGGGGGTCGCCCGCAACGCATCCACCCACGCCGCCGGTGTCGTCATCAGCCGCGAGCCGCTGACCGAGCTGATGCCGCTCCAGAAGGCGACCAACTCGGACGGACTGATGAGCCAGTACGAGATGCACGCCATCGAGGCGCTAGGCCTCCTCAAGTTCGACTTCCTCGGCCTGTCGAACCTGACGATCCTGCGCCAGGCGGTCGATCTCGTCCGGGCCAACCGCGGCGTCGACATCGACCTCGACGCGATCCCCCTGGACGACGCGACGACGTTCGAGCTGCTCGCCTCGGGCGAGACGACCGGCGTCTTCCAGCTCGAGTCGGCCGGCATGCGGCGGTACGTCCGCGACCTCCAGCCGACGTCGGTCTACGACCTGGCCGCGATGGTCGCCCTCTACCGGCCCGGGCCGATGGACAACATCCCCGCCTACATCCGACGCAAGCACGGCCAGGAACCGGTGACCTACCTGCACCCGCTGCTCGAGCCATACCTGGAGAAGACCTACGGGATCTTCGTCTACCAGGAGGACATCATGTCCGCGGCCATCGCGCTCGGCGGGTTCACCGGCCCCGAGGCGGACACGCTCGGCTACGCGATCCGCAAGAAGAAGTCGGCGGTGCTGCGCGCCCAGAAGGAGAAGTTCGTCACCCAGGCCGCCGAGCGCGGCGTCGAGCCCCGGGTCATCGACGCGGTGTTCAAGGCGTTCGAGCCGTTCGAGCGCTATGGCTTCAACAAGGCCCACGCCACCTGCTACGGGCTGATCGCCTACCAGACCGCATACCTGAAGGCCAACCACACGGTCGACTACATGACCGCGGTCCTGACCGCCTTCCGGTCGAACGAGGAGAAGGTCGCGGCGGCGGTGGCCGAGTGCCGCCGGATGTCGATCGAGGTCCTGCCGCCGGACGTCCACCGCAGCCAGCTCGAGTTCACCGTCGAGGGCGACGCGATCCGGTTCGGGCTGCTGGCGGTCAAGAACGTGGGGCAGGGCGCGATCGAGTCGATCATCGCGGCGCGCGACGAGGGTGGCCCGTTCCGCTCGCTGACCGACTTCTGCACCCGCATCGACCTGCGGCTGGCCAACCGCAAGGTGCTCGAGGCGCTGGCCAAGGTCGGCGCCCTGAGCGCGTTCGGGCACCCCGCCCAGATCCTGCTCGGGCTTGACGACGCGATCGCCGCCGCCCAGGCGACCCAGCGTGACCGGATCTCCGGACAGACCTCGCTGTTCGACCTCGGGGCGGCCGATGCCTCAGCCTTCGAGCGCCCGCTGCCGACCGCATCCGAGGCGCCCGTCCGCGAGCGGCTGCGCTGGGAGAAGGAACTCCTCGGGCTGTACCTGTCCGAGCACCCGATGGGCGAGGTCGCCGAGCAGGTCGGCCGGTTCGTGACCGCCTACTCAGGCGACCTGCGTGACGAATCGCTCGACGGCCAGCGGGTCGTCGTCGGCGGCATCGTGACCGGCGTCCGGACCGTCATCACCAAGGCCAAGGCGACCATGGCCATCGTCACCATGGAGGACCTGCAGGGGACCATCGAGGTCGTCGTCTTCCCGCGGCTGTACGAGCAGACGGCCGGGACGTGGCGGGAGGGCGACATCCTCCTGGTGGCCGGGCGGGTCGACCACAAGAGCGAGGACGTGTCGCTCCTGGCCGACCTGGCCGTCGAGTGGGACACGGCGGTCGCGGCCGGCGAGGAGGCCTTCGCCCGGCAGGTCGCGGCGGGCGACCGGGGAGTGGGGGGACGGCGCGGCGTCGGGCTCGTGAACGGCAATGGGAACGGCGAGCGCCGCGTCGGGCCGGGCGACGGCGGCAGGCCGATGGTGGCCGTGGGACCGGGTCAGGCGGCCGCGGTCGGAGCCGGGCCGAGCCCGGGCGGCGCGGCACCGGCGGCGCGGCCGATCGTGCCCGCGATCCCGTACGTCTCGCCTCGCCGTGGCGGCACGGTCGCCGCCGCGCCATCGACAGCCACGCTGCCGCCGATCGCCCCGGCCGAGCCGGTGTCGACCTATCCGGCCATCGCGGGTGCTGCCGTCGGACCGGGCGATGCCGACGACGAGCCGGCGGTCCCGGACGAGGCGAGGTCGCGCATCGTCGCGGACGCGACGGCCGACGCCCCGACCGATGCCGGGCCGGGGACGACTCTCCATGTCCGGTTCGCGGGCAACGCGCCGAGCGACCGGGTGGTCGGCGCGATGGAGGCGTTCAAGACGGTCATGCGCGACCGGCCGGGCGCGACCCGCGTGGTCATCCACGTTCCGGGCCCGGGCGGTGGCGAGATGGAGCTGCGCCGGGGCGTCGCCTACGACGCGGAGATGCTGGCCGAGGTCCGCCGCCGGCTCGGCGACGGTCTGGTGGACCTGCGCCTCAGCTGATCGCCAGCGGCGTCAGGCGTTCCCCGCGATCCGGCGGACCTGCTGGACCGACGAGAACTGCTCGTGATAGTCGGCCCGGATGGCGTTGAGAGCTGCGTCGTCGATGTCGAGCTCCTCGGCGATCTGGTTGATCACTGCGGTCTCCTCGGCCGAGATCGTGCCGTTGGCGGCCATGACGGCGAAGCAGGCACGCATGATGACCAACCGTTGCGACTCATCGGCCAGCGCCTTGAACTCGCGGGTCACGACGTAGTCCTCGGTGCCGCCGACGGTCTTCGCCTGCAGCTTGGCCATCTCGGTGACGAGCACGGCGGTCGCCTCGTCGAGCGCCTCGTCGACCTGGAGCTCGTGCTCGATCGCGGCGGTCTCCTCGTCGCTGATGTCGAGGTCGGCGTTGGCCGCGCGAGCCAGCGTGTACGCCGCCGAGGCGATCAGTCGCGCCTGCTCGGGTGGCATCGCCTCGAGCTTGGCGACGATCCGGCGGACGGTGGCGGTGTCGCCCGTCTGGCTCGGCGCGGCGGCGGCCGGAGAGGGAGCCGCCGTGGGCGCCGGCTTCGAATGGAAGAACTTGTCGAACATGAGGCTCCTCTACCAGCGCTCGTACGCCGGGTGGTCGGGACCGACGGCGACGAACGTGCCGCGGCATGTGGCGGTGATGATGCCACCGGAGGACACTTCGGCGTCGACGACGACACGGTCGCCCTCGACCGACACCGGCCAGGCGCGCAGCCGGAGCGGCCGGTCGACCGGGGTCGGCCGGCGCAGCCGGATCGCGTAGTCGGCGGTCACGCAGCCGGGCGGCCCCGGCAGGTCCCGATCGTGCATGAGGCGCATGGCCGCCGCCCAGTTGGCGTGGCAGTCGAGCAGTGTCCCGATGATCCCGCCGTTGAGGACGCCGTCGAACGCGGCGTGATGGGGGAGCGGCTGCCATTCGGCCCGGAGCTCGCCGGGCTGGCCGGGCTGGCCGGGCTCGCCTCCGTCGGGCGCCAGATGGCTCTCGATCCGCAGGCCCTCGGCGTTGGCCGGCCCGCAGCCGAAACAACGGGACGCCGGTGCGTAGCGGCGCTGGAGACCGGGCTCTGACACGACCGGGAGTCTAGCGGTGCCGGGGAGGAAGGTGCGCCCGGGGGCCCGGATCGCGCCCGGACTCGTCAGCGCCTGAGGTAGCCCGGGATGTCCGGCTCCGGACCGCGCCACAGGTCGAGCTCCTCGGTCGCGAACCGGCCGTAGTAGTTGATGAAGTGGCCGCCGTGGCGCTTGAGCACCTGGCGGGCGGCCTCCTTCGCCGCGTCGCCGTGGATGCGGACCATGACCACCGCCCGGCCGTCGCGCAGCGCACGCTCGTATGCGGCGAAGTCGACCAGCTGGTCCATCAGCGTGAAATCGAACGATCGCCGCAGCCGTCCGAGCCAGCCCGAGACCTCGCCGGTGCCGTCCACGCGATCCGCACCCTCCTCGCCCCGCAACAGGTCGAGGTCGCGAGCGGCGATCCCGCCGGCCGTCAGCTCGGCCATCGCGGCGGCCGCGTCAGCCGGATCGTCGATGACGGCGAGGAGACGGTTGGTCGGATAGCCGATGGCGCGGCGGTGGGTGGTCGCGGGCATGGCGCGATTGTGGCACCGGGGACCGAGGCTGCCGGGCCGTCATGCGACCGCAACGCCGGGGCCCGACACGCGCTCACGGCCGTCACGACCGTCGCCGTACCGTTCCCTCCGGCGGCGACCCGGACGATCCGGCCCGGAACCACCGCCGATCACGAGCCCGGTCTCCGCCCGATCGCGGCCGGGCTCTCCACGCTGCCGTCTGGAGGACACCGGTGACCGAGCCACGGCGACCCGGCGAGCCCGAGCCCACGGTGCTCCTTGCGTCAGGCCGCGCCGATGACGACCTGGCGGCTCTGTGGACCGCGCTGCTGGCGGTCGCCC
>DASYSM010000160.1:0-1607 GCA_036003325.1 Candidatus Limnocylindrales bacterium | reverse complement strand
AATCGGTGACCCACGGTCACCGCCGGCGCACATTCGTGGGATCACGCGATGTCAGTCGTCGAAATCGGTGACCGTCGGTCAACGACGAATCGCCAAACCAGGGGAAAGCGACCGGAAGCGCAGAAACGGTGACCGCCGGTCACCACGGGCCGGGCGCCACCGTCCTCGGCGGCGACGCCCCATGGCCACGACGCCACGGCTGCCCACGCTGGCCACGCCGCCACGGCCGCCGCGACCGCAACGACAATCACGCCGGCTACGCCCACGGCCATGACGACCACGATGGCCACGGCCACGGTATCCACAGCGGCCACGAGAGCCGCGACGTCCACCGCAACCACACCCGCCGGCGACCAGCAGGTGATCGCGCGATGATCCGCAGTGAAGGGGTCCTCGTCATGCTCCGTGCATGCCCGGACGCGCTTACATCACGCCCAGAAAGTCGGTTCGGACGACCAACGGTCGGACGTGCAGAGAGATGCGCCTGTCGATCGGTTCGGAGATCCGACGGATGCGGCTCGACGCCGGTGTGTCGTTGCGTCGATCGGCCGATATCGCCGGCATCGACCACGGACACCTGTCCCTGATCGAGCGCGGTCTGCGCGAACCGAGCCTGGCTGTGCTCGCGGCGATCGCAGATGCGCTCGGCGGGAATGTGAGTGTCCGACTCTATCCGGGCACAGGTCCGAGGCTCCGCGACCCGATCCAGGCCCGGATCACCGAGGCCCTCATCCCGATCCTCGATGCGCGCTGGAAACGCTTCCTCGAGGTGGCCGTTCACCGGCCGGCGCGCGGCGTGATCGACATCGTCGCCCATGACGAGGCCGCAGGGATCGTGGTCGCGGCCGAGGTCCAATCGGAGCTCCGCCGACTGGAGCAGCAGATCCGCTGGTCGAACGAGAAGGCCGAATCTCTCCCGTCCGCCGATCTGTGGCGGTTCATCGATGGCGATCCCCGGATCGATCGGCTCCTTGTCCTTCGCTCGACGCGGACCAATCGCCAGCTGGTCGAGCGCTTCGCCGAGACGCTTCGCGTCGCCTACCCGGCGAGTCCGGATGATGCGTATCGGGCGCTGACTTCGCCGGACGCGCCGTGGCCGGGCTCAGCCCTGTTGTGGGCGGAGGTCGATGGCGACGCCGTGCGGATCCTCGATCGCCGCCCGCGGCGCCTCACGGTCGGTCGCGTCGCGAGCCAGCCTGGGCCGCTGGGCGCATCGCCCTGAGCGCACCCGGGTCGGCGGCGCGGATCTCGGCCTCGGCCGGACGGATCTCGAAGCCGGCACCTGCGAGGAGCCGGCGGGCGACGGTGGCGCGCACGTCACGCGAGAGCGGACCGATGGGATCGCGCTCGGCGAGGGTGACCTCGGCCAGACAGGCCGACTCGCCCGCGCACGCACGGAGCAACGAGCCGCCCAGACCGTGGCGGCGGAACGTCGGCTCGACGCCGACGGCCAGGATCTCTCGCCGGCCCTGATCGTCGGGCGGTCCCGCCAGAGCCAGGCCCACGACGGTCGAGCCGGTGACAGCAGCCGAGACCGTGGCGCCATCACGGATCGCGGCCAGGACGAGGCCGTGTCCGGCCGCAGCATCCGCGGGCGCGATGACCCG
>DASYSM010000159.1:0-4266 GCA_036003325.1 Candidatus Limnocylindrales bacterium | reverse complement strand
GCCGCTAATCCCGATAATCTGACTCGGAATTAGATGACAGAGCCCCGACGAAGGGGCCAGCCGCGGCGCCGGGCGCCGCACGAACGACCGGAGACCCGATGACCGCTGCCCGCGAGATCGTCACCGACCAGCGAGAACAGTTCGCCTTCCACGACGACATCGCGTACCTCGCGGAGACGAAGCGCGGCCTCAGCCGCGCCACGGTCGAGGAGATCAGCGCCTTCAAGAACGAGCCCGACTGGATGCTCCAGTACCGGCTGCGCGCGTTCGAGCACTTCCAGAAGCGCGCGATGCCGACCTGGACCGACGGCCTCGATCGGATCGACTTCGACAAGATCGTCTACTACCGCAAGCCGTCCGAGCGCGAGGAAAAGTCCTGGGACGACGTCCCCGAGCAGATCAAGGCGACATTCGAGAAGCTCGGCATCCCGGAGGCGGAGCGCAAGTTCCTCGCCGGCGTCGGCGCGCAGTACGACAGCGAGGTCGTCTACCACTCGGTCAAGGAGGAGCTGTCCAAGCTCGGTGTCGTGTTCATGGGCACCGACCAGGCGCTCGTCGAGTACCCGGAGATCTTCCGGAAGCACTTCGGCACGGTCGTGCCGGCCGAGGACAACAAGTTCTCAGCGCTCAACGCGGCCGTCTGGTCGGGCGGCTCGTTCGTGTACGTCCCCAAGGGCGTCGAGGTGCCGCTCCCGCTGCAGGCCTACTTCCGGATCAACGGCGAGAACACGGGCCAGTTCGAGCGGACGCTGATCGTCGTCGACGAGGGCGCCAAGGTCCACTACATCGAGGGCTGCACGGCGCCCATCTACGCCACCGAGTCGCTCCACGTCGCGGTCGTCGAAGTCGTCGCGCTGCCGGGTTCGAAGGTCCGCTACACGACCATCCAGAACTGGTCGAACGACGTCTACAACCTCGTGACCAAGCGCGCCCACGCCTATGAGAACTCGACGGTCGAGTGGATCGACGCCAACACCGGCTCGCGCAAGACGGTCAAGTTCCCGGCCATCTACCTGCGCGGCGAGGGTGCCACGGCCGACATCATCAGCGTGGCCGTCGCCGGCAAGGGCCAGCACCAGGACACCGGGGCAAAGGCGATCCACCTCGCCCCGAACACGCGGTCGCGGATCGTCAGCAAGTCGGTCAGCAAGGACGGCGGTCGGGCGACCTACCGCGGCAGCCTGAAGGTGTCGCCCGGTGCCACCAATGTCGTGGCCAGCGTGCGCTGCGACGCGCTGATGCTCGACGACATCAGCCGGAGCGACACGTACCCCTACATCGACATCGGCGAGGACGACACCTCGATGACCCACGAGGCGACCGTCGGCAAGGTCAGCGCCGACCAGGTCTTCTACCTCATGAGCCGCGGCCTGACCGAGAACGAGGCGACCAACCTGATCGTCCAGGGCTTCCTCGAGATCTTCACCAAGGAACTGCCGATGGAGTACGCCATCGAGTTCAACCGCCTCGTCAAGCTCGAGATGGAGGGGTCGCTCGGATGACGGTCGCCTCCGGACGACCGCGTCCCGTTCGACGGGGGCTCACCGACTTCTCCCTCCCGGTGACGCGCGCGGATCTCGACGACCTCGCCGACATCGCCGGCACGGCCGACTGGCTCGCCGCCGACCGGCACGCCGCGTTCGACTTGTTCGAGGCACTGCCGGCCGAGTCGAACCTGCTGTACACGACGTACATCGACCTGCGCGCGGTGGCGCTCGAGGCAGCGACCCTCGTGCGGACGCCGCGCACCGTCCGCGTGGTCACGGACCTGCCGCCCGACACCGATGGCCTGCTCGTGGTCGACGAGGGTGACGTCACCGAGGCCGCCCTGTCGCCCGATGCGATGGCCGCCGGCGTCGAGCTGACGACCATCGCCGATCTCGCCGCACGCGCGCCGGGCCGCGTCCGCGAGCTCCTCGATGGTGGCGGGGATCTCCCCGCCGACGACCGGTTCGCGCAGCTGACGCGCGCCCTGTGGTCGCAGGGAGTCGTCCTCGATATCCCCGCCGGCGTCCGCCTGGCACGGCCGATCATCGTGCGCTGGCGGGCGGGCGCCCCCGACCGGGCGCTGCTGTCGCGGACCGTCATCGCGCTGGGTGACGGCGCGAGCGCCACCGTCCTCGAGGAGCTCGTCGCGTCCGATGCCTCGGCGCCGGACGCCGCCCAGTCGTTCCTGGCCGGAACGCTCGAGGTCCGGCTCGGGCGGGACGCGCGGCTCGAGGTCTCGAGCCTCCAGGAGCTGCCGGCCTCGACCATCGCCTTCCAGCACCGTGCCGCGCGCATCGGTGAGGGCGCGACCCTCCACTGGGCGCTCGCCCAGCTCGGTTGTCGACTGGTCCGCAGCCGCGTCGACAACCACCTGGCCGGCGATCGCGGCTCGGTCGAGCAGGTCGAGATCGTGTTCGGCGGCGGCGATCAGCTGTTCGACCTGACCTCGTACACGCACCACGCCGGGCGGGACACGACCGGCAACCTGCTGTCGAAGGGCGCCCTGCTCGATCGGGCGCGGTCGTTCCTGAAGGGGATGATCGTCATCGACCGGAGCGCGGTCGGGACCGACAGCTTCCTCGGCGAGTTCGGGATGAACCTCTCGAAGTCGACCCGGTCGGTCGCCATCCCGAGCCTGGAGATCGATCAGCCGGATTGTCGGCGCGCGGCCCATGCCAGCTCTGTCGGCCCGATCGACGAGACACAGCTGTTCTACCTCGAATCGCGCGGCATCCCGCCCGACGAGGCGCGCAAGTTCATCGTCATGGGCTTCCTCGAGCCGGTCGTCGCCCGCGTGCCGCTGGCCGAGGCGCAGGATCGTCTGCGGGCGCTGCTCGAGGCCAAGTGGGACGCCGGGCTCGACACGGGAGCCGACGCCGCCGCGTGAGACGGATCGACCTGCTCGGTGTCGACGAGGTCCCCGACGGCACGATGAAGATGGCCTGGGTGGACGGCACCGACCAGGTCCTGGTGGTCAACACCAACGGCCGGCTGTTCGCGATGCAGGGCATCTGCAGCCACGAGTACTTCGAGCTCGACAAGGGGTTCCTGACCGCGGGCACGCTCACCTGCGCGCTCCACCTGTCGCGCTTCGACCTCGACACCGGCGAGCCGCTCGACCCGCCGGCCGAGCTGCCGCTGGCGGTGTACACGGTGGTCGTCGAGAAGGACCGCATCCTCATCGAGGTCCCGGACGGGCCGCTCGAGGTCAACGAGTAGGGCCGGGACTCACCGGTACCAACGGCCGATACCGGGCGTGCGGCGCGAGGCCTACGGTCGGCGGACCATGCAACCCATCGACTTCATGGCGTTCGCCGCCGACTGCACCGTGACCGGCAAGATGACCATGTTCGGCGAGCGCCTGACGGACTTCCTGAACGGACAGGAACGCTTCCGTGTCCACCATCTCGAGTGCGAGAGCCTGGCCGACGGTCACCGCGCAGCAGTCGACAGCCTGTCGCTCGAGCGGAACGACCTGCTGGCGGTCGTGGCGACCGGGCCACGCGGCAACGAGAAGCAGCGCGTCACGCTGCAGACGAACCGTCTCCAGGTCTCGATCGGGCCGTACCTGATCCTCGGGCGGATCCACTCCAAGCCCGGCGCCGATGCCGTCGCCAGCGTGATGAAGCGTGACCCGATGATCCCCCTGACCCACGCCACCATCGCCTACGAGGTGGCCGGCTCGATCGTCGCGCGCGACCTGCCCACGATCATCGTCAACCGGCTGCTGGTCGACTGGATCTCGCCGACGACCGACGCCGCCACGCTCTTCCCCGACGTCCCCGTCCGCTCGCCGTTCAGCAAGACGATGCTCAAGGACTTCACCGGGACGACGACCGCCTAGCCGAGTCAGCCCCGCAGGATCGTCCCCAGCCCGAGCGCCTCTGCCCGGGCCAGGATCGCGGTCCCGAAGACCACGTCCGCCAGACCGACCCCGAGATGTGTCGCGACGACGCGCCCGGTCGCCGGTCGCGGCGTCGCGGCCACGATCGCCTCGCCGATGGTGGCGGTCGGGTCCGGGTAGCCCTCGAACTGCCCGGCGTCCCGGTTGGCCACGAACTGCCCGCGCTCGTCGACGAGGAACAGGGCTGCCGTCGCAGCGACCTCGGCGGCGCAGTAGGTGGCGTAGTCGACCGGGACCACCAGTGCGTCCGGCGCGAGCCAGTCGCCGGTCATCACCTGGCGGATCGGCCCGAACGACGCCGCGGTGACGACGACGTCGGCGGCCCGAACGGCCGAGCGAGCGTCGGGCGCGACCGTCACTTCGCCGATCCCGGT
>DASYSM010000158.1:0-81568 GCA_036003325.1 Candidatus Limnocylindrales bacterium | reverse complement strand
GCGATAGAGGCGTCCGGTCGTCCGGCCACGGTAGGTGAGGAGTCCGAACCCGGGCATGCGGCCTGCGAACCGTCGCGTCAGCGGATTGACGATGTGGACGACGGCGGATCGAAGCGGGGTCATTCGCGTGCGGGCCATCGTCGTGCCTCACTCACGGGCATGTCTGTGCGCATCGCAGGGCTACCCGCCTGGCTCATCGTGACGGGCATGGCGGGCAGCTGCACCGTGACGCACAGCCCGCCACCGGGCCGTGGCGTGAGCGTGAGGATCCCGTCGTGTGCCAGGGCGATGCTCTTGACGATGGCCAGACCGAGGCCGACACCTGCGTGGTCGCTGCGGACCCGCGTGGCGCCCCGCTGGAACGGCTCGACGAGGGTGGGAGCCATCTGCGGCGACAGCAACTCGCCGGTGTTCTCGACCGTGAGGGTGGCCGTCTTCGGCTGGACGCCGGTCGTGATCCACACGCTGCCGTGTTCGGGCAGGTTGTGGACGATGGCGTTGTGCACGAGGTTCGTGGCCAGCTGCAGGAGCAGCGCGTTCGAGCCGACGGTGGGGGCCATCTCGCACGCGGTCTCGACGGTGACGCCGCGCTTCTCGGCGAGGGGCAGAAGCGTCTCGAACGCCTCTTCCGCGATGAGAGACAGGTCGACCGGTTCCCGGGAGAAGGACCGCTGGTCGGTGCGGCTGAGCAGGAGCAGGGCCTCGGTGAGGTCGATCGCTCGGGTGTTGACGGCGCGGAGGCGTTCGACCAGTTCCCCGTCGTCACGTGTCGGATCCCTGCGGGCGACGTCGAGAAGGGTCTGGGTGATCGCAAGCGGGGTGCGCAGCTCGTGGGAAGCGTTCGCTGCGAACCGCTGTTGTTCGGCGTCGTGTGCCTCGAGCTGCGCGAGCATCGCGTCGAAGGCATCGGCGAGCTCGCGGAACTCGTCGTTGCGACCTGTCAGCCGGATCCGCTGGGAGAGCGACCCATCGGCGACAAGGCGGGTCGCCTCGGTGATACGAGCCAGCGGGCTGAGCATCCGGCCGGCAAGGACCCACCCACCCGCGAGACCGAACACGAGCAGGAATGCCAGCACGGCGGCTGCCCGCGGGGCGAATGCGTCGAGGAGGTCCGAGCGGTTCGGGACGAACGGGCCGCGGCTGATGAGCACGCTATCCGGCACGTAACGCAGCAGGAACACCCAGACGACCGCGAGCAACAGGACGCCGGCGACCATCAGGAACCCGGCGTAGCTGAGGGCGAGCTTGAGGCGAACGCTCATACCAGACGGCCTATCCACGCTCGCCTCCCTCACGCCCGACATCCGGCCCGGTGTCGATGCGATAGCCGACGCCGGGCACCGTCGCGATCAGCCATGGTTCGCCGAGACGTTTGCGCAGTCCCGAGACGGTGATGCGCACGGCGTTGGTGAACGGGTCGGCGTTCTCGTCCCAGGCCTGCGCCAGGAGCTCCTCCGCGCTGACGACGCCGCCCTCGGAATCGACGAGGACTTCGAGGACCGCGAACTGCTTCCGGGTCAGCGGGACGTATCGGCCGTCCCGATAGACCTCGCGGCGGAACGGGTCCAGGCGCAAGCTCGCGACTGCACGCACGGGCGGCCGGTTGTGGGCACGCCGCCGGTCGAGCGCGCGCAGCCTGAGCACGAGCTCGCGCAGCTCGAACGGCTTCGTCAGGTAGTCGTCGGCGCCGAGCTCGAAACCCGACGCCTTGTCGTCGAGCCGGTCGGCGGCGGTGAGCATCAGGATCGGCATGCCGCTGCCGGACGCGACGATCCGTCTGGCGATCTCGTCCCCGGACGGGCCAGGGATATCGCGGTCGAGGACGGCGATGTCATATGCGTTCACGCTCAACAGCTCGAGGGCCGCGTCGCCGTGATCCGCGATGTCAGCCGCGATCGCTTCGAGGCGCAGCCCATCGCGGATGGCCTCGGACATGTAGGGCTCGTCCTCGACGATCAGCACGCGCAAGCACGGATTCTACGTCGCCGGCAGATATCGCCGGCGTATCGAGGTCTCGATACGCGCTGGCAACACCGTGGTCCGTTGACTGGACCGGTGACTTTCCATGAGCCGACCCGCCCGACGACGCGTCGGATGACCAGGATCGCCGGGGCGTGCATCTCGATCATCGTCGCGGCGTGCATCGGCGCCTCCGTCGGCTACCCGGCCTCGTCGTCGGTGTCGTCGGCGGATCTGGCGTCACCACCTGCACGGTCCTCCGCGGCGGCACCCTCGTCCTCGCGGGCCGCATCACCGACACAGATCGCGCGCGCCGGTCGACACGGGGCGCCGGGCGAGCTTGGCGGTGCCGTGCCCCTCGACTCTGCGGACGCTCGCGGCGAGCACGTCGGCGCGATGGGGGCGGAGGATGGCGTGCTGCCCGACGGCGTGACGGTGTTCGACAGCCGTTATCCGGCCGTGTCCAAGCTCGACCCGGCTCTGCTCCGCGCCCTGCGCCGGGCAGCCACCGATGCCGCGGATGATGGGGTCGGGTTCACCGTCGACAGTGGCTGGCGTTCCGGGGCGTACCAGGAGCGATTGTTCCGTGCTGCGGTCGCGGAGTACGGCTCAGCCGGGCAGGCCGCCCGGTGGGTCGCGATCCCCGGCAGATCCGCGCACGAATCGGGGAACGCCGTCGATATCGGGCCGTCCGCCGCGACCGGGTGGCTGTCCGAGCACGGTGCCCGGTACGGCCTGTGCCAGATCTACGGCAACGAACCGTGGCACTTCGAGCTGCGCCCCGCAGCCGTCGATCACGGCTGCCCACCGATGTACGCGGATCCGACACAGGACCCACGACTGAAGCCCTGACCGGCACGGCGGTACGGACGGGTTCGGATCCGATCACCGGGCGGGCGACCGCGACCGGCGACCTATCCGGGCCTCCTCCTTGGCGGCTCGGCGGCGAGCCCGGCGCGAGAGCGTGTTGGCACCACGCCGCTTGCCGGGCGATCAGGCCAGCCTCAGCCGGCGGCCTTCTTGACCAGCCCGGCGATCCGCTTCTCGGCCGCCGGGGTCAGCTTCGTGACGGCGAAACCGACCGGCCACATCTCGCCGTCGTCGAGCGACGCGTCGGGCTGGAAGCCCAGGGTCGAGTAGCGCACCTTGAACTTCGCCTTCGCCTGGAAGAAGCAGATCACCTTGCCGTCCTTGGCATACGCCGGCATCCCGTAGAACGTCCGTGGCACGAGGTCGGGTGCGGTCGCAAGGACGATCTTGTGGATCTGCGCTGCGATGGCCCGATCGTCGTCGGCCATCTCGGCGATCTTGGCCTGGACGTCGGCCTCACCCTCGGCGCGGGCCTCCTCCGGGCTGAGCTTCGCGGTCTTCTTGCGCTCCCGCACGGTCTCCTGCATCGCGGCGCGCTCGACGTCGCTCAAGACGTTGCGCGACGACTTCGCCGTGCTGCGTCGGGTGGTGGATGTCTTCGCGTCGGCCATGTCCGTCCATCCTTTCATTCGGAGCGTCCCGATGGTGGTCGCTGTGTCGGTGGTTCACCCAGACCCTAACCACCCGGCCGGCGCTGCGCTTCTCCGAAGCTGCTCAGCTGTGCCCCCGGCGCGAGGGCCGGTCCCCGATGCTGTAGGTTGTGAGCGCGCGGCCGACGCCTGTCGGCGCGATGGCAGAGGGAGGCGGAGCAGCGTGACCGAGTCCGCAGGTGTCGCTGCCGCACGACCCGCCGAGGGCGCCGAGGACACCTGGAACCCGCGCCTCGCCGTGCTCCTCGCCATGGCGATGTTCGTCCTGGTCGTCGACACATCGCTGATGAACGTGTCGATCTCGGCGGTCGTCACCGACCTCGGCACCACGGTCAGCGGCGTCCAGTCGGCCATCGCGCTCGAGGCGCTCGTGTCGGCGGCGTTCATCCTCATCAGCAGCAAGATCGGCGATCTCATCGGTCGTCGGCGAGCGTACGTCCTGGGCCTGCTCGGCTATGCCGTCGGGGCGCTGGCGATGACCCTCGCCCAGACCCTCCTGCCGGTGGTCATCTTCTGGGCGATCCTCGGCGGGCTGGGTGCCTCGCTGCTCCTGCCGGCGATGCAGTCGCTCATCCATGGCAACTTCGAGGGCGCCGCCCAGAAGCGCGTGTACGCGCTGGTCGGCGCATCGGCGGCCATCGCGGCGGCCGTCGGGCCGCTGCTCGGCGGCTTCGTCACCACGTTCCTGTCGTGGCGGGTGGGGTTTGCCCTGGAACTCGTCGTGATCGGCATCGTCCTGGCCGGGATCCGGCTGGTGCGCGACGTCCCGTATACCGGGGACCGCCACCTCGATCCGGTCGGCGCACTGCTGTCGGTGCTGGGCATGGGCGGCATCGTGCTCGGGATCCTCGCCTGGCAGGAGGGCGCCGAGGCCGTCGGGATCCTGATCCTCGTCGGCGTCATCGCACTCGGGCTGCTGTGGCGCTGGCTCACCAGCCGGAAGGCCCAGGGAAAGGTGACCCTGCTGGACCCGGGCCTGTTCACGTCGGCGATCTTCCGTCTCGGGATCAGCGGCCAGATGCTCCAGAACATCGCTCTCGGCGGGGCGATGATCGCTCTCCCGATCTTCCTCCAGATGGTCCTCGAGTACAACGCGCTCCAGACCGGACTGTCGATCGCGCCGCTGTCGCTGACGATGTTCGCGGTGGCGATCCTGGCCGCGCGACGAGGCGGCCGCCGCCGCTCGAGCATCGTCATCCGCGCCGGCTTCGGCCTCCTGTCCGTCGGCGTCCTGGCGATGCTCCCGCTGGTGCCGCGGGCGGATTCCGGTCTCTGGCTGGCGATCCCGTTGATCGTCGTCGGGGCAGGCCTGGGCCTGCTCGTGTCCCAGCTCAACAACTACACGCTGGCGCCGATCACCGAGGAGCGGATCAGCGAGGCGGCCGGTGTGAACTCCGCGGCCGGATCGTTCGGCCTGTCGTTCGGACTCGCGATGGCCGGTGGCGTCATGCTCGCGACCCTGGCCTTCGCGTTCACCGCGGCGGCCCAGTCGAGCGTCGTCCTCAGCCCCGCCGAACAGCAGCAGGTCGCCCAGGCCCTCGAGGACGACGCCGAGCTGATGACGAATACCCAGCTCGAGGAGCAGCTCATCGGACAGACACCCGCGGTCAAGGCCGAGATCATCCGTATCAACACCGAGGTCAGGCCGTTCGCGCTGCAGGTCGCCCTCTTGGTGCCGCTGCTTGCCGGCCTCCTCGGCCTGCTCGTCTCGTTCCGGATGGCGCGGCAACCCGATGTCGTGCCATCGGCTGCAGCCGAGGGCATGGCGTTCGGCTGAGGGTCCCCGTGCCTCGGCCGCCGATCAACGAGCGGGCTGGTCGTCCTGCAGCCCGTCCCACGACCAGCGCCGGATGCGGAGGTCGTCGGGAACGTCGTCGGCCTCGGGGTACTCGGTCATGCGGGTCGTCGTCGCCCACGCGAAATAGTCATGGAGCGCGTCGCGCAGCACGGCGTCCTCGGCGAGACCGGCGTCCTCGAGGGCCAGATCGAAGCAGGCGATCGCGCGCCGGTCCATCTCCTCATGCGGGCCGTTGTCGCTGTGAAGACGCAGGACGAAGGTCTCGTCGCCAAAGGAGCTCGAGTAGGCCGGCGGCCCGCCGAGCGCCTCGACCCAATACGCGGCCAGCCGCTCTGTGTGGTCCGGCTTGACGCCGTGCCGGAATGCGTGGCTCACGACCGGGTCGGCCAGGACCCGCGCGTGCCACGCGGCTGCCAGACGCAGCAGCCCCTCCTCGCGACCCGCCGCCTCGTACACGCTGTCCATCGCGACAGGATGCCACGTGACCTCGGACTCGGTCGACGCGACGAGTCGTGGCGGGCAGACGATCAGGATCCGTCGGCCGCGACGGCCATCGAGCTCAGAAGGTGGGTCGTCACGCGATCGACGAAGTCCTGCACCGGCCGTGACAGGCGCGACCCTGCGCGGACGATGAGCGCGAACGTGTCCGCCAGCGGCGGATCGAAGCTGACCGTGGACAGCCGCCGATCGAGCGATGCCTTCAGGATCTGCGGCGCGTAGGTGTCGCCGACGCCGTCGGCGGCCAGCTCGAGCGCGGTGTCGGCCGACTCCACCTCGACCCTGGGCCGGAGCAGGACGCCGGCGGCCTGGGCACGGGCGGCGAGCTGTCGGCGGGTCGGATCGGCGACGCCCGCCGACGACTCGTACAGGATGAGCGGGCGTTCGGCGAGCGCCTCGATCGGGACCGGCCTTCGCGTGCGCGCCGGATCCGCCGAGACGTAGACGACCTCCCCGACGAACAACGGCCGGACATCGAGGCTCGCGTCATCGACCGGCAATGCCACGACCGCCGCGTCCAGGGCCCCGGACCGCACCGCATCGGCGGTCGACGAGGAGTTCTGGCCGACGATCCGCACATGGGTCTGTGGATGGTCCGCGATGTATCCACGGATCAGCGCGGCCAGGCCGTAGTGGTGCGGCGAGCCGAATGTCCCGAACGCCACCGCCCCGCGTCCGACCGTGTCGGCCTCCGAGACGACCAGCGCCGCCGCGCGCGCGGCGTCGAGCACGCGGCGAGCGTGCGGTTCGAGCTCCGCCGCGGCGCGCGTCGGCCGGACGCCACGCGCCTGACGCGCGAAGAGCGACTGGCCGACCGAGCGCTCGAGCCGCTGGACCTGTTCGGCGACCGCCGGTTGCGAGATGTCGAGCGCGTCGGCGGCCGCCGTGAACGAGCCGGTCTCAAGGGTGGCCACGAAGCATTCGAGCTGCGAGAGGGTGAGCTCCATCGCCTTCGTCATGTCACAGGTGATGCCTTGGGCAACTGCAGGTAACACAACCTACCACGTTGGGTCACGCCCGCTACGCTGCGGTCATGGACCCGAACGACCCGGGCTCGGCGCGGCCCCGTTACTGCGTCATCGGTGCCGGCGCCGCCGGCCTGGCCGCGATGCGCGCGCTCATCGCCGCCGGTCACGACTTCGACGCGTTCGAGGCGACCGGCCGCGTCGGCGGCCACTGGCACACCGACTACGACAACCTGCACCTCATCACCCCCCGGGCCGGCTCGGGCTTCGCGGGCGACCCGATGCCCGATGGATGGGCGCATTTTCCGCGCCGGTCCCAGATGGTGGAGTACCTCGAGGGCCACGCCGATCGGTTCGATCTGCGCTCGCGGGTCACGTTCGACACGCGGGTCGAGCGGCTGGATCCGGTCGGTCCGAACGGCGGCGACGGCTGGGACGTGACGACGTCGGACGGAGCGACCCGACGGTACGCCGGCGTCCTCGTGGCCAACGGGCACAACTCCGTGCCGGCCGTCCCGACGGTCCCCGGGACATTCACGGGCAGGACGCTCCACTCCGGCCGATACCACAACCCGGGCGACATCGCGGGCAGCCGCGTCCTCGTCGTCGGATCGGGCAACTCCGGCTGCGACATCGCATCCGAGCTCGCCCAGGCCGGCATGGACATCGTCCTGAGCGTCCGCCACGGCCATCTCTTCCAGCCGAAGACGTTCTTCGGCAAGCCGCGGGGGACGCTCCCCATCATGAAGCTGCCGCCTCGTCTGCTCGACCCTGTCCTCCGCCTGCTCATCTGGATGTCGGTCGGCAGCCCCGAGGCCTACGGCCTGCCGAAGCCGGTCGCGAAGAGCCTCAATGACCAGCGGCCGGTCGTGAACAGCCTCGTCCTCCATTGGATCCAGCACGGTCGAGTGGTGCCGGCACCCGGCCTCCGGCGGTTCGACGGCGACGTGGTGGAGTTCGTCGACGGCTCCCGGGCGACGGTCGACACGGTCGTCTGGGCGACCGGTTTCCGACCGGTCCTGCCGTTCCTGCGGGACGACCTCGTCCGTCGTGAGGCGGGGATCCCGCTCCGCGTCGCCGGCTGCATCCTGCCGTACCACGGACCGGCCCGGCTCTACTTCGTCGGGCTGTGTGCGCCGCGCGGCCCGCAGCTGCCCGTCTACAGCGCGCAAAGCGACGTGATCATGGACATGCTCGCGCTGCAGGAGCGGATGCCTCGACCGCTCGTCGAGCTGTTCAGTGCCAGCGACGCGCCCGAGGCGCGGATCGACATCGTCCGGGCGTACTGGAACACGCAGATGGAGGCGACGCGGCGACGTCTGCGTTCGCTCCAGGGCGCGCCGCGAACGACCGCGCCGGCGTCCGGCAGGAGCGATCCCCTGCCCGCCAGGGCCGGCCGCTGATGGCCCGGGTCGCGATCGTCACCGGCGCGGCCAACGGGCTCGGGCAGGTCTGCGCCGACCGGTTCGCGACCGACGGCTACCAGCTGGCCCTCGTCGATGCGAATGCCGACGCGCTGGGTGCCTCGATCGACTCCCTGACCGCGCGCGGGGTGGACGCGGTCGCCATCCCGGCAGACGTCCGGACGCGGGATGCCTGCGCCCGCGCGGTCGGCATCGCCATCGATCGGTTCGGCGGTGTCGACGTGCTCGTCAACGCGGCCGGCGTCTACCCGCGCCGGCCGGTCCTCGACATCTCGGCCGAGGACTGGCAGTTCGTGTTCGAGGTCAACGTGCTCGGGACGTATTTCATGATGGTGGAGGCGATCGCCGCGATGCGGGGACGCGGCGGCGGCCGCATCGTCAACGTAGCGTCGATCGACGGGCTCACGGCCCATCCCGCGAACGCCCATTACGCCGCGACCAAGGCGGCGGTCATCAGCCTGACCCGGTCGCTCGCGCTCGAGGTCGCCCCCGACGCCATCCTCGTCAACTCCGTCGCGCCCGGACCGATGGCCACGGACACGGCGAAGGCCGCCGATTGGTACGGCCCGATGGTGGCTGCGCTTCCCACCCGGCAGCCGATCGAGCCGGCCGAGGTCGCGAACCTGATCGCCTACCTCAGCGCCCCGAGCAACGTCAGCATCGCCGGCGAGACCATCGTCGTCAGCGGTGCCGACGTCATCGTCTAGAGGAGCACCCATGCCGACGATCGCACTCGTGACCGGGGCATCGCGCGGGATCGGCGAGGGCATCGTCCGAGCGCTCCGCGCCCGGGATCTCGAGGTCCATGCACTGGCGCTCGACGACGACGACCTCCAGCGTGTCGCGGCGGAGACCGGCGCGATCGCCCACGGCATCGACATCCGCGACACGGCCGCGCTCGAGGCGGCCATCGCCGACGTCCCGTTCGACCTGGTGATCAACAACGCCGGCGTCCTGCCGGAACTGCGGCCGTTCCAGGACAACACCGCGCACGCCATCGACCTGCTCGTGGACGTCAACCTGCGGTCTGCGCTCCACGTGACCCGGCTGGTCCTGCCCGGGATGATCGCCCGTGACCGTGGCCACATCTTCTATCTGGGCTCGATCGCGGGCAGGCACCCGACGCCGAACACGGCCGTCTACGCCGCCACGAAGGCGGCCCTCCACGCTTTCGCGGAGGGTCTGCGGGCCGACCTGCTCGGCTCGGCCATCCGCGTGACCGTGCTGCTGCCGGGTCGTGTCCAGACCCGCCTCTATGACGGCGTGTTCGGCGACAACCGGGCCGCATCGGCGGCCCTGTACGACGGCTTCGAGGCCGTCCAGCCGAGCGACATCGCCGCCGTCATCGAGACCGCCATCGACCTCCCGCCGCACGTCGACCTGACGGCGATCGAGATCCTCCCGACCGGGCAGGTCTTCGGCGGAAGCCGGGTCGCGCCGACGCGCCCGCCCGAGGCCGGCTGACACACCGGACCCGGCGAAGACCCGAGCGCCGCGAGCTGCAGTCGAAGACGACGTCCACGGTCCCTCGTCAGGACCCTGTTCCTGCACGCAATGACGGAAACCCCTAGACACGACTGCCGCTGAGCGTCGATACTCCATGGTATGACGCAGACGGACCATCACCCACCGAGCACCCGCCTGCGGGTCGGTCAGGCCGCCGAGATGCTTGGTGTGTCGGTCGAGACGCTGAGGCGCTGGGAGGCCGAGGGTCGCCTCCGCATGGAGCGATCGATGGGCGGCCAACGCCTCATCGACATCGACGAGGTCAGCCGGCTCCTCGATGAACGCCGCAAGGCTTCGACCGATCGGCCGATCGTCGCCCAATCGGCTCGCAACCGGTTCCCGGGCATCGTCACGCGGATCGAGAAGGACCGGGTGGCCGCGGTCGTCGAGGTCATCGCCGGGCCGCACCGGATCGTCAGCCTGATGACCGCCGAGGCGGTCGAGGAGCTCGGGCTCAAGGTCGGCGACGAGGCTGTCTGCGTGGTCAAGTCGACGAACGTCATCGTCGAGGTCCCGTCCGCAAGGGAGTCGCGCGCATGAAGCACCGTCTGTCCATTGTCGTCCCCTTCCTCGCCCTCGTGCTGGCCGCGTGCTCGGGCTCCGGGTCATCGCCATCGACGAGCGCCGCAGCCACCTCCGCGCCCTCCGCCGTGCCCTCGGCGGCCGGCTCGTCCGGTGCCGCGCTCACGGTCTATGGCGCCGCGTCGCTGAAGGCAGCGCTCACCAAGGCCAAGGCCGCCTACGAAACGGCGAACCCAGGCATGACCGTGACCATCTCGACCGACTCGTCCTCGGCCCTCGAGACGCAGATCGAGCAGGGCGCTCCGGCCGATGTCTTCCTGTCCGCCGACGCGACCAACCCGCAGAAGCTCGTGGACAAGGGCCTCGCCGCGGGCGGCCTCGTCCCGTTCGCCGGCAACAAGCTGACCATCGTGGTGCCCAGTGCGAACCCGGCCGGGATCACGTCGCCGAAGGACCTTGCCAACCCCGGGGTCAAGGTGATCGCCGCCGGCGACAGCGTGCCGATCACCAGGTACGCGACGCAGCTCGTCGGAAACCTCGCCAGGGAGGCCGGCTATCCGGCCGACTTCGTCGCCAAGTACACGGCCAACATCGCCTCGAAGGAGGACAACGTCGCCGCGCTGCTCTCCAAGATCGCGCTCGACCAGGGGGACGCCGGCATCGTCTACGTGACCGACGCCACGGGCGCGGCCGACACGGTCAAGACGATCGACGTCCCCGATTCGGCCAACGTGCCCGCGGCCTATGACGGGGTCGTGATCAAGGCCTCGCAGAACCCGGTCGCGGCAAAGGCTTTCCTCGACTGGTTCGCCGGCCCGGATGGCCAGGCGATCCTGACGGGTCTCGGGTTCCTGCCACCGGCATCGTGATCGAACGCACCACGGGGGGACCGACCGGGACTGGGAGCGTGGCAGGTCGTTCGCGCCCTGTCACGCGCCGGTCGGGTCCATGGGCCGAGCGCTCGGTCGCGGCGCTCGCGCTGCTCTTCGCGCTGTTCCTCGCGCTGCCGGTCCTCGCCCTCGTCGGGCGCTCGATCATCGTCGGATCGCTCCAGGTCGCGCTGACCTCGCCGGTCGTCCTCGAGGCGCTCTGGCTGAGCCTGTCCACGACGGCGATCAGCCTCGTCGTGACGGTCGCGCTGGGCCTGCCACTCGCGGTCGTCCTCGCGCGTCGGTCCTTCCGCGGCAAGGGCTGGCTCGAGGCGGTCGTCGACCTGCCGATCGTCCTGCCGCCGTCGGTGGCCGGGCTCGCCCTGCTGCTCGTGTTCGGTCGTCGTGGGCTGCTGTCGGCGCCGTTCGACATCCTCGGCTTCAGCGTGCCGTTCACGACGGTGGCTGTGATCATGGCCCAGGTCTTCGTGGCCGCGCCGTTCTTCGTCCGATCGGCACGGACCGGGATCGCCGGCGTGGACCGTGACCTGGAGGATGCGGCGAGGGTCGACGGCGCGACCGAACGTCAGCTGTTCCGCTCGATCACGATCCCGCTGGCCGGCACCGCGCTGGCCGCCGGCCTGGTGATGAGCTGGGCCCGGGCGCTCGGCGAGTTCGGGGCGACGATCATGTTCGCCGGCAATGTCGAGGGAAGGACCCAGACCCTGCCGCTGGTCGTCTACAGCGAGTTCCAGGGCGGCGACCTCGACCAGTCGATCGCGGCAGCAGCGATCCTGGTCATCGCGGCGTTCGGGGTGCTGGTCGCCGTGCGCTTCCTGCACTGGGGCCGGGTGCTCGACATCCGCGGCATCGCCTGAGGCCGCGTTCTGGAGCACGAAGATGGAACGACTTCACCCGCCGCCCGACTCATGATGGGTGAGTGCGGCCACCGGGGCCGCCGCCAGCGGGACCACCGATGCAGCGAGACCTCGTGCTTCGGGCCAGGGACGGCGACCACGACGCCTTCACGGCGCTCGCGGCGGACGCCGTCGACCGGCTGCACCTGACCGCGCGGCTGATCCTCCGCAGCGACGACCTCGCGTCCGACGCGGTCCAGGAGGCGCTGTTGGCGGCATGGCTGCACATCCGGGCCGTCCGCGATCCCGAGCGCTTCGATGCGTGGCTCCATCGCCTGCTCGTCCACGCGTGCTACCGGGAGGCGCGACGGGTCAGGCATCGCGGGGTCGTCGAGCTCCACATCACGGCACCCGACACCGCCGGCGATCCCGATGCGCAGGAGCTGACCGCGGTCCGCGACCTGCTGGACCGCGGGTTCCACCGGCTGACCCCCGAGCAGCGCGCGGTGATCGTCGTCCACTACTACCTCGGGCTGCCCGACGCCGAGGCGGCCAACGTCCTCGACATCGCCCTCGGCACCTTCAAGTCACGGCTCAATCGCGCCTCCGCGGCGTTGCGGGCCGCGCTCGACGCCGAGGCACGCACGCCCACCGTCCGCAGGGAGTCGATCGCATGACCATCGACGACGACTTCGACCGGACGATCAGCGGCTGGCTGGAGGCCGAGGCCCTGTCGCCCGCGCCCGCCGGCGACCTGCAGCGGGTCATGGACGCCAGTCGACGGCGGCGGCCCCGGCCGGGCTGGCTGGCGCGCCCGGGCAGCGACTGGGTCGGCGCGGCGCCGGATCCTCGCACCGGCGCTCGCGCGACGAGCCTTCCGGCGGTCGGCCGGACGGCGCTGGTCGCCCTGCTGCTGATCGCGGCCCTGGTCGGCGGAGCGATCCTGGTCGGAGCCCTCCCGAAACGCCCGTCACCGCTGCCGACCGGGCGCCTGGGCCACCTTGCCTACGGCCTCGACGGCGACATCTACCTGGCCGACTGGGATGGGCGGAACGCCGTCCCGATCGCGGTCGGCACGCCGGACGCATCAGCCGGCAGCCCCAACGCCTGCGGCGGCGATCATGGCGAGGGGCCGATGTGGTCACCGGACGGTAGCCACCTCGCCTACCGGTCGGCGTCCGGGGATCGCTGCGCCGGGACCGTGGTCATCACCGATCCCGCGACCAAGGCGGTCACCTCGTTCCCGGGCGAGGGCTGGCTGGTGGCATGGTCCTCGGACTCAACGCGCGTCGCATCGTGGGTCGACGAGGGGTCGAGGACGATCGGGGTCTATGGCCTCGACGGGGAGCGACAGGCGGTGCTCACCATCCCGTCTGGATTCGGCATGTATCGCGACGAGGACGCGGTCTGGTCACCCGACGGCGAGTCGTTGCTCATCTCACTCCGGCCGGACCCTGGGTTCGACCCGCGCGAGACATGGGCGCTGCCCATCGACGGAAGCACACCACGACGCCTGCCGGCCGACGACCCACGACAGCACGTCTTGTTCAGCGCGTACTCCGGCGATAGAGCCCGGATGGGCTATATCGACTACCCGAACTCGGCGTCCCTCGTGATCGCGACGTCCCAGGGGTCCCAGCTGCGCGTCCTGGCCGGAGCGGTGCCCGGGCCGAATGGCTACGGTCCGGGGCCGGCGTACGACGACCCGGTGCTCTCTCCGACGGGTGATCGAGTGGCCTTCACCTGGAGCCCTGCCTCTTACGACCTGAGCGCGGACACGTCGCGGAACGTCAACGAGCTGCGCGTCGTGGACGTCGCGAGCGGCACCGTGAGGACCCTCGCGATCGTCACCGGGAACCCCTTTCTCCGGCCCATCGCGTTCTCGCCCGATGGTGGACGTATCCTCTACGCCAGCGGACACGGCGACGACCACGCGCTGTGGAGTATCGCTGTCGATGGCTCCGACGCTCGTCTCCTCGTCTCCGGCACCGACTGGGGCGACTGGCAGGTGCTGCCGCCGGCGCCCTGAAGAGGCTCTTGCATCTGCGGCCACTATACGTATACTCCTACGTAGACCTATGTCACGCGTCAGGAGTTACGATGTCAAGGTGCCGAACAAGACCATCTACGTCTCCGATGGGGACCTCAGGCTCTACCAGCGCGCGCAGGAGCTCGCCGGCGGCAACCTCTCGGCCGCCATCTCGGCCGCCCTGCGTCGCTACGTCGACATCGAGGAAGGCAAGCGCGAGGGCTACGACGAGATCATCGTCCGGGTCGGGCCGGGCAAGGGCCGCAAGGTCCGGTTCACCGGCGTCCTCCTCGGCGAGTGGATCAACACGTCGTTCAATCGCGTCGAGGCGTTCCGTGTCTATCGTGGCCGGACGGGCAAGTTCGTCCTCCACATCGAGCGCAGCGCCGACTACACGATGCTCAACGAGGAAGGCAAGCCGGCCGGCTGGCGCGGTTATCTCGGCATCGGGAACATCAGCTACGGGAACTCGCCCGGCGAGTCGACCCTCGAGGTCATCGCGACCCTCGACGAGCTCCGCGAGCGCATCCCGCCGCAGCTCTTCGACCTGGTCGCCGGGCCGGCTCAGCGTCCAGCCGTGGAAGACCTCGACATCTGACCTTCGTCGCCGGCCTGCCCATCGGGGAGGCGCGGCGTGAACACGAGCACGTCCCGCATCGCCATCAAGGTCGACGGACTGCGCAAGTCATTCGGCGCGCAGGTCGTGCTCGATGGCATCGACCTCGAGGTCGCCGAGGGCACCGTCTTCGCCCTGCTCGGACCGAACGGTGCCGGCAAGACGACCATGGTCCGGATCCTGTCGACGCTGATCTCCGGCGATGGCGGAGAGGTGCGGATCGCCGGCCATGATGTCGCTCGTGAACCCGACGCGGTCCGAGCCGTCATCGGCGTGACCGGCCAGTTCTCCGCGGTCGATGGCCTGTTCACCGGCGAGGAGAACCTGCGTCTGATGGCCGACCTGCGTCATCTCGGCAAGTCGGCCGGTCGGAAGCGCGTCGACGAGCTGCTCGAACGCTTCGACCTGGTCGATGCAGCCGGGAAGCCGGTCGCGACCTATTCCGGTGGCATGCGCCGCCGCCTCGACCTGGCGATGACGCTCATCGGCGACCCGCGGATCATCTTCCTCGACGAGCCGACGGCCGGGCTCGACCCGCGCAGCCGGCGGGCGATGTGGCAGACGATCGGGGAGCTCGTGGCCGACGGCGTGACGATCTTCCTGACGACGCAGTACCTCGAGGAAGCGGACCGGCTGGCCCACCGGATCGGCGTGCTCGACGGCGGCCGGCTGGTCGCCGAGGGGACCCCGAACGAGTTGAAGCGACTGATCCCCGGAGGTCACATCCAGCTGTCGTTCGCCGGCGCAGCCGAGCTGGACAGGGCGGCGCGGGCGTTCGGCGGTGCGTCCCGCGACGACGAGGCGCTGACGCTCCAGATCCCAAGCGACGGAGGGGTCGGGTCGCTGCGCGCCGTCCTCGACCGACTCGAGACCGGCGCCATCGAGGTCGACGAGCTGTCGTTCCAGACCCCGGACCTCGACGACGTCTTCCTGTCCCTGACCGCTGCCCCCGACGACCGAAAGGTGACCGTGCGATGACCGCCTACCCGCTCGTCGTGGCCGACTCGGCCACGATGCTCCGACGCAACCTCCGGCGGATGCGCCGCTATCCCTCCCTGACCGTGTTCATCGCCGGCTTCCCGGTCGTCTTCCTGCTGCTCTTCGTCTACGTCTTCGGCGGCACGCTGGGAGCGGGCCTGGGACCCTCGGGTGGTGGGCGCGCCGAATACCTCGCCTATGTCGTCCCGGGGATCCTGTTGATCACGGTCGCCGGCGCGGCGCAGGGCACCGCGATCTCGGTCGCGATGGACAAGAACGAGGGGATCTTCGCCCGGTTCCGGACGATGGACATCGCCCGTGCATCGGTGCTCGGCGGCCACGTCGTCGGCAGCGTCATCCAGTCGATGCTGGCGCTCGCCATCGTCACGGTCGTGGCGGTCCTGATCGGTTTCCGATCGACCACCGGGCCGGTCGCGTGGACCGCGGCTGCCGGGCTGCTCGTCCTCACCGCGTTCGCCGTCTCGTGGCTGTCGGTCGCGCTGGGGATGGCCGCGCAGAGCGTCGAGACCGCGAGCAACCTGCCGATGTTCCTGATCCTCCTGCCGTTCCTCAGCAGCGGCTTCGTGCCGACCGAGTCGATGCCCGGCCCACTGGCCTGGTTCGCCGAGCACCAGCCGTTCACGCCGCTGATCGAGACCGTCCGCGGCCTCCTCGAGGGGACACCGATCGGCGACGACGGCGTCATCGCCGTCGGCTGGTGCGTGGCGATCTCGCTGGTCAGCTACGTCTGGGCGCGACGGCTCTACGACCGGGACCCGGCTGCCTAGACGGAACGCGCCGGGTCGGCGCCTCGGGGCGGTGCCCCGGGTGGGCGCCTCGGGACGGCGGGCTCGGACGAGGGTCAGCGCGTGCGCGACCGCCCGACGGTCTCGAGCGCTCGGCGCGCCTGGGCGAGATGGATCAGGTCATGGCCGGCCGCCAGCCGGAAGGTGAGGCCATAGCTCTCGTCGCCCCGCTCGCGGTGACGACCGATCCGCTCGCGATCGGCGGCCGTGCGGCGCGCCCAGAGGTCCAGGTTCGAGCGGCGGATCGCGGCGAACAGCTCGATCAGCAGCGCGGGGTCGTCCGCGTTGTGCTCGAGCCGGTCGACCCACAGGGCCTGGTCGTAGCCGACGATCTCGGGCAGGTCCTCGGCCAGGATCCAGCGTTCGCGGCCCGCCACCACCAGCTCGCCGTCGGTGATGTGGCCGATGCATTCGAGGACGGACCAGTCGCCGGGTCCGGGCCGGACGCGAAGGAGCTCGCCGGCATCGGTCACGAGCGCGCGCAGCGCCTCGGTCGTCCGGGACTGGACGGCGGCCGGGTCCTCGTCGCCCAGGGCCGCCAGCAGTGAGTCGCGATAGGCGTCCGGCGAGTCGACCGGGTCGATCGTCTGGTCCATGTGCTCCTCCGCGGATCCGTTTCCCGTCGGCGCGATGATGGCGGTCCGGTCAGCCGACCGTGCGCCGGAGCGGCTCGAGGCGCGCCCGCAGGTGGTCCGCCCGGGAGGTTCCGCCCGGATCGGTGACACGGCACGACCATCCGTCGCCCGCGGGCCAGACCGCGACCTCGGGCCGCGTCCCGGGCTCGATCGCCCGGACATACTCGAGCCGGATGAGGCGGGGGATCGCCCGGACCGCGGCCGCGCCGCCCGCACCGAGGACGGCCTCGTCGAGCCAGTCCGCGTAGACCGCGTTGTTGACGTGGACCATCGGGTCCAGCTCCTGGGGCCTGACGTCCAGGATCGTCCGTGTCGCGTCGGCGGCCGGCTCCCCGGGCTCGACCCGTGCCAGCCCGAACGTGGCCGCCGGCGCCCCGAACACGGCGTCGAATTCCGCCGGGATCCGGGTCGGCGAGCCGCGCCCGTCGAGGAGCACCCAGTCGATCAGCACCGACGCGGCGAGCACTCCGTCCAGGTCGACGAAGTCGGTCCGCCGGCGTGCCCACACCCGGCGCCAGCCGACGACGCGGGTGGTCCCGACGAGCTCGACGTTGACCTCGATCGGCGCCAGGACGGCCACCTCCGCGGCGCGCACGAGCCAGGTCAGCCCGCGCTCGGCGTACCAGTCGCGCCCGAACCCGCGAGCGGACGAATGAAGCCCCGCCAGGTCCTGCGTGTAGCGCAGCAGGACGGAGGTGCGGATATGGCCGTCGGGCGCGGCCTCGTCGAACCGGACGCGATACGTCGACGAACACGTGTCGGGCTCGTTCGGCGTCGCCGGCTCCGTCATCACCGGGTCAGGACGGCGCGGCAGACCGCGACGCAGCCAACGAATCGAGCGTCTCGATGGTCACCAGGGACGTCCCCTCGTGGGGCGCGGTCTGCCGCGCGAGCCGGACATCGCACGACCGCCTGGCGTCGAAGACGACCAGCGCCACCTCGAGCGCCTCCTCCTCGTCGGCTGCGTGCGCCCGCGCGTCGTCGAGCTGATGAAGGACGTCGGCGTTGATGCCGCGGGCTCCCCACTTGCAGTCGTACGCTTCGGCCGCGCCCTCACGCTCGACGGTGACGTCGTACGGGTGGATCTCGGCGCGCACACCATCGAACAGGACGCGGCGCTCGCGATGGACCGCCGCGGCGTCGACTCGCCGGGCGAGGAGCTGTGCGGTCAGCTCTTCGACGAGCGCGCCCCGGACCTGGCTGCGGACCTGCTCGCCGCGATCGGCCACCTCGAGCGAGGCCGCCAGGATCGCCTCGGACCGGTGGAGCCCGGCCGCATCGTCGGTGGCGTCCGGTCCGAACAGCGTCGGGAACATCGCCCGCCAGATCTCCGGATCGCTGGTCTCGCCGTTCATCACCGCCCTGGCCAGGATCCGCTGGCTCGGGCTCGCGTCGGCCAGCAGCGTCGCCGTCCGGCGGACCTGCGGATCGGCCTGGATGCCGGCATACACGACCGCCCGGGCGTCGCGGGCAGCGTCCTGGAACCTCACGGCCGCTCGCCGAGGGCCAGCAGGACGACCTGCGGGAAGGTGGACAGCCAGTCGATGGCGCGGTGTGGATCCTCGATCCGGGCGATCTCGTCGATGGCGACGTCGACCGCCGCGCTGACCTCGTCGGCCAGCTCGCCGTCCCCGCGATGGGCGGCCACCTCGTCGAACCGGGTGCGCCAGGCGTCGGTCAGCTCGGCGACGTACGACCACTCATCCTCGATCTGCTCGCCGAGCTCCTCGAGCACCACGTACGCGGCGAGGGCGCGCTCGATCGCCTCGCTGGTGGTCTCGTCGGACATGTCGGTAGCCTACGCCGGGCACGGGGCCGGCGAGCGGGTCGGAGCGGACGATCAGGCCGCGTGGATCGTCCGGCGACCGGCCGGACGGGCGGCGTCCGGGGCGTCGGCCGCATCGGCGGCGTTGCGACGAAGCAGGGCGATGAGCTCGCGCCGGGCGCGCTCGTCCCAGGCTCGCGAGTAGATCCTGATGGCTTCGGCCCGGACACGGTTCGCGACCTGGCGCTGACCGGCGGCCTCCAGCTGGCCGACCCGGTCGAGGACGGCCCGATAGAGCCCCGGCAACTCCTCGGCGGCAGAGATCGGCTCCATCGTGCCGAGGATGACGTCGCCGACGGGGCCGCGGGAATAGCCCAGCGGTCCCGAACGACCCGGCCGTTCGGACCAGCGGGGTCAGTCGCCGGGATGGGCGCCGCTGCGCACGGCGAACCGTCCGAGCGTCCCCGTCGCCGGCATCCAGGCGGCGCTGACGCGATCCACCGTCGCCGCGGCGGGACCGTCGTTCAGACACTCGAGCAATCGTTCGAGCTGGTCGCGCGGTCCCTCGGCGACGCAGCGGACCGAGCCGTCGGACGCGTTGGCGACCCAGCCGTCGAGACCGAGACCCATCGCCTCGCGCAGGACGAAGTAGCGGAAGCCGACGCCCTGCACGCGGCCGCTGACGGTTGCGTCGAGGCGAGCGGTCGTCTCTCCCTCTGTCACGTGGCTCGGCTCAGGCGACCGCCCGGCCCGCCGGCCAGGCGAGGACGAGGGCGTCCAGGACGAGCTCCGGCGAGACGTTCGAGGCGAGCAGCTCGGCGGCTCGGGCGGTCCGCTCGAGGAAGGCACGGGCGGCACCCGGCGCGACGATAGCGGCGACTGCGCCGAGCTCCTCGAGCATGACCGTGTCGCGAACGGACCGGGCGCCACCGGCCTCGATCAGCATGAGGTCACGCGTCACGTCGGCCCACAGACCGACGATCGTCTCGGCCCCACGCCGCCGGTCGGTGGCGGGAGTCTTCGGCGCCACGACCTCACCGCCGCCGTCATCGGTCGCATCGCCATCGGCCGGCTCCTCGACTCCGGCAGCCGCGCTGCGGACCGGGGCGGCACCCCGTCGACGACCGGCCCTGGCGGTTTCGGTGGTCGCCGCCGGGTCGGCGGTGAGCGATGCCGACAGCTCGATGGCCCGAGGCATGGCCGCCTTCGCCGCGGCCAATCGCGCTGACGGACGGGCGGCGGTCAGGTCGAGCAGCACCCGCGTGAGCTCCGCCCGGATCATGACCGTCTCGGGCGCGCGCGCGTACGCGAGCGCGAGACCCGGACGGCCGGCCGCCAGCCGACCGAGCCGGGCGGCCGTCGGCGGGTCGGCCAGGTCATGGTCGGCCAGGATCCGCTCGATGTCGCGCGCGCCGACGAGACCGAGGCGGACGCGGAAGCAGCGCGACCGGACGGTCGGGAGCAGGCGTGCCTCCTGGTCGGCACAGAGCGCGATCGTCACCCCGCCCGGCGGCTCCTCGAGCGTCTTGAGCAGCGCCGACTGGGCATCCTCGTTCATGCGGTCGGCGGCCTCGATGATCGCCACGCGCGCGCCACCCTCGACCGGCATGAGCGACAGCTCGCCGATCAGGTCCTTCACGCCACGGTATCGGGCGTCCGGTCCGCCGATGACGACCTGGCGGCCCGGTCCGACCGGCCCGAGCCGGTGGAGGTCGGGGTGGTCGCCGTGCTCGACGAGCCGGCACGCCCGGCAGACGCGACACGGCCGGTCGACGGGCGCGGCCGTACACAGCAGGCCGGCGGCCAGGTCGAGCGCCAGCGTCGTCTTGCCGACCCCGTCGGGCCCGACGAACAGGACCGCCTGCGGCGCCTGACCCCGGATCATCGCGGCGACCGCGTCGAGCGCGGCCGCCTGCCCCCGGGTCCGGGCACCGTCCACGACGACGCTCAGGCAGGTTCGGTCGTGGCCGTCTTGCGGGTCGTCCGCCGCTTCGGTGCGGTCACCGGCTCGGCCGCGCCGTCGCCGATCGCCGCTGCCTCGTCCGGAGCCGCTGCCGCCGCGGTCGCCTTGGTCGCCCTGGGCGTCTTGGGCGCCGCCGGCTTGCGCGTGGCGCGCGGCTTGGCGGCGGCCGTGGCCACCGGTTCGGGCGCGAGGTCGGGGGCGGTTGTCCCCGCATCCGGGCCCGTGTCGGAGGCGACGGCCTCGGCCCCGGCCGACGCCTTGCGGCTCGCGCGCGGCTTCGCGGCGGTCTTCCCGGCCGTCGCCGACGCGGCCGTCTTGCGGGTCGCGCGCGGCTTCGGCCCGGTCGTCTCGGCAGCAGCTGTCGCGGCTTCAGCCTCGACCTCGGTCGTGTCCGCCTGGTCGACGTCGGACGAGGCTCGTCCGGCTGGCGCGGCCCGGGCCGGCGCCGGCTTGGACGCCACCTGGGCGCGAAGCAGAGCCTCGAGCTCGGGCGGGACGTCGCTCCACGGCTCGTTCGAGCTGCGGACCGGGGCCGGTCGATCATCACGCCGGACCGCTGGCCGGTCCTCGCGCGGCGGGAGGCTCGAGCGCGTGCGACCGCTGACGTCGGGATAGCGGTTGATGCCGCTTCCGCCGCCGCCGACGCCACCGGAACCCCCGCGACCACCGTATCGCTCGCGCTCCATCGCCGACTGGTACGCGCCGCGCCCACCCCGGGCACCGCGACCGCCGCCCTGGCCGCGACCGCCGCTCCCGCGACGCTCTGCGATCAGGTATTCGGGGATCTCGGGCTCGTCGAAGTCCTCGTCGTCCAGGGGCGCGCGCGATGCAGCGGTCGATGCCGCCGGCGTCCCGAGCTGCGAATCCCAGACCGACCCGAACGGCGTCGTCCGCGGGCCGCGCGGCGCGGGGGCGATGTCGGCCTCCTCGTCGTCCTCGAGGTCGGCTGCCATCGGGCGGGATGCCCGTGCGGCCGCCGGCGGCGCAGACACGTCGGCACCGTCCTCGGATCCGGCCTCGTCGGCACGACCGCGGCCGCGACCCCGGCCACGGCCGCCACGCCGGCGCCGGCGTCGCGGCTCGCCGCCCTCGTCCACGCGCTCGTCGCCGTCAGCGGCCTCGGCCGCGGCATCGGTCGCCGCGTCATCGAGATCGTCGAGGGTGAATACCTCGGCTCGGGCCAGATCGGCCTCGGACAGCGTCCCCGCGGCGCGTGACAGCCGCTCGCCCGGCAGGGCGACCAGTCCGGCGCCGTCGGCTCGGGCGGCGACCGCCGGCTCGGCGGCTGCGGTCCGGCTCGATCGCCGGCCACGCGGGCCCACCGCGACAGGCTCGGCCTCGCGACCGCGGCCGCGACCGCGGCCCCGACCACGGCCCGCGCCGGTGCCCTCGGTCTGCTTGTCGGGGACCTCGGTCATCGACAGGTCCGCGTCGTCGCCCTCGGCCACCCGCCGCCCGGAGCGCGTGCCCTTCTCGACCCGTGCCAGCTGGACGATGTCGGTGAACAGATCGGCGACCTCGATCAGGTCGGAGCTGGTGTTGCCGCGGAAGCTGATGACCTCGACGCGGACGCCCTGTTCCTGGACCGCGCGGATGGCCGGCGCGAAGTCGCCGTCACCCGACACGACGATGGCGATGTCGAGGTTGCGGGCCGTCTTCATCATGTCGACGACCAGCTCGATGTCGAGGTTGGCCTTGACCTTGCCATCGCCGTACTTGCGGATGTCCTTGCTCACGACCTTGTAGTTGCTGCGACGCAGGAAGTCGTGGAAGTTCCGCTGGTTCTCGTTGTCCGGGTCGAGCCCGGTGTATGCGTAGGCGCGCACGAGATCGCGCCCGGCGGAGGCCGCCTTGAGGAGCGTGACGTAATCGATGTCCACGCCCGCGGCCTTGGCCGCATAGAAGATGTTCGCGACGTCAACGAAGACGGCGACGTTCTTGCCCACTGTGACTCCTTGGGTTAGGGGGTGGCCCGGCCGGCGCGCTGACGCAGCACGGTCCGGGCGCTCATATGGTGCGGCGCGTGACGGAACCCGCCGCGGCCACTGTCTTGGAAAGGCGCGGACTGGCTTCGTCGAAGCCCATCCGTTGCCAGCGCTCGAGCGCCGCGCCGTCATCGGGCCGTGCGGCCTCGACCACGGTGCAACCCTTGTTGCTGGCCGACCTGAGCAGTTCCTCGAGAAGCGCCTCGGTGATGCGATCGACGTCGTACTCCGGGTCGACGGCGAGGAGGTCGATCGTGCCGACGAAGCCGCCGGCCCGAACGGATGGACGGAGCGCGAGGATCGCGCCCCCGACGACGACGCGTTGCGCTTCCGCGACGACGATGCTCGCCTGCGGGAGGTAGACGAGCTGGCGCATCAGATCTGCCACGCCGAGCGGGCTCTCGCCGCGGTCCATCTGCACGGCGTCGTCGCCCAGGGCGACGATCCGATCGATGTCCGTGACGCGCGCCACTCGGACCAGGTATTCCACGCCGACGGGTCCAACCTCGCAGGGTTCGGCGGCCAAGGCCCACGATCGGGTTCGACCGAGGCTGGTACCGGGGCCCGCGATCCGCTCGCGATGCGAACGAAACGGACGTTCGCGACGCGCTGCAGGTGCGGCCGACCGGTATTGCATTCAGGTCGCCGGTGGGTAATATACGGCATCGCTTCGGCGGCCACCTGCGCGCCGCCCGGATGCGGGATCCCGTCATCGCCGCTCGTTCATGCATCGCCGTCCGTGGAGCGTCACCTGGGGAGGGTGGACGACCAGGGCTCGGGGGCACCGAGAGACCTGCCGGATCCAGCCCGGATCGAGCCAGGCGGTTTCGACCGGTGATTTGGAGGAGACTGAATGAAACTGCACAAGGTCAGCGCGCTCGCGGCCATCAGCGTCTTGGCATTCGCGGCGTGCAGCTCCGGCGGCGGGGCCTCGACGGCTCCGAGCGCCGCGGCCAGCGGCGGCAGCACCGGCGCCACGGGTGGCACGACTGGCGATGCCGCCAGCGCCGCCGCCTGCAAGAACAAGAAGGGCAGCAGCTCGACCGAGATCCACGTCTACTCGAGCCTGCCGCTCGGTGGCACCAACACCCCGCAGACGACGGCCATGGTCGAGCAGATCAAGGCCACCCTCGACGGGCAGAAGGTCGGCAACTTCACCATCAAGTACACCAGCCTCGATGACTCCTCGGCCGCCAACAACGGCGACTGGGACGGCACCGTCGAGACCTCGAACGCCAACACGGCGGCCAACGATCCGGACGCGATGGTCTACATCGGCACCTACAACTCGGGCGCCGCGAAGCTGTCGATCCCGATCCTCAATGCGGCCTGCCTGGTGATGATCAGCCCGGCCAACACGTATCCGGGCCTGACCCATGCGGTCGACGGCGTCACCGCCCAGGGCGAGCCCGATTCGTACTTCCCGGGCGGCTATCGCAACTACTCTCGCGTGATCAGCACCGACGACACCCAGGGCGGCGCGTCGTCCGAATGGGCCCTGTCGCTCGGCTTCAAGAAGGCCTATGTCATCGACGACGGCCAGACCTATGGTCAGGGCATCGGTCGCGCGTGGGCGCTCCACTTCGGCAAGATCGGCGGCACCGTGGTCAGCGCGAACGGCTCGTCCGAGAGCTATGACCCGAAGGCGACCGACTTCGCCGCGCTCGCCCAGAAGATCAAGGACTCCGGCGCGGACGTCGTGTTCGTCGGTGCGATCACCGGGCAGGGCACGCCGAAGCTCTGGAAGGACATCAAGGCCGCCCTCCCGAACATCCAGATGTTCGGCCCGGACGGCGTCAACGAGAAGTCGTGGTATGACGGCACCGGGGCTGCCGGCAACGGCACCTACCTCACCTTCGGTGGGGTCGACATCAGCCAGCTGCAGGGCAGCGGCAAGGCCTGGGCCGACCAGTACACGGCCGACCACAACGGGACCCAGCCGCCGTTCTACACCACCTACGCCAAGGCAGCCGCGCAGGTCGTCCTCGCGGCGCTGACCAAGGCCGCCACGAACGACCGCCTCGCGGTCCTCCAGGCGGTCATGGGCACCAGCGGCCTCGACACCGTCGTCGGCGCGATGACCTTCGACGCGAACGGCGACGCCAAGGGTGGCGTCATCTCGAGCTACCAGGTCGGTACCTCGTGGCCGCCCGAGTTCAAGGGCGTCATCACCCAGTCCAAGTAGTGCAGTCCGCCTGATCCGCAGGCGGCAAGAGTCGGGGCGGGCCACGGCCCGCCCCGACGCACATCTGGCCCATCCGCGCACTCGTTCCTCGTGTCGTCACTCTGAGGATCCACCAGCCGCATGGACCAACTCATCCAGGTTCTGATCATCGGCCTCGCGAACGGCCTGATCTTCGCGCTCGTCGCGCTCGGCTACACCCTGGTCTACGGCATCATCGAGCTCATCAACTTCGCCCATGGCGACGTGTTCATGCTGGGTTCGATGCTGGCGTTCTTCCTGGTGGCCCCGGCGTCGAGCGGCGGCTGGGCGGTGTTCCCCATCGACGAAGGCATGGCCTTCCCGCTCAAGGTCGCCGAGATCCTGGCGGTGCTGGCGATCTGCATGGCGATGACCGCGCTGCTCAATGTGACCATCGAGCGGGTCGCCTATCGACCGTTGCGCAACGCGCCCAAGCTGGCGCCGCTCATCTCGGCCATCGGCATGAGCTATGTCCTCCAGAACATCGGCCTGGTCTGGGGCGGCGCCTACCAGCGCACCATCGACAGCGTCTTCCCGGCGACCAATATGCTCGAGCCGTTCGGCATCACCGCCATCGTCGTCACCCCGGCCCAGCTGTTCGTGGCGGTGGTCACCATCCCGCTGCTCATCGCGCTGACCCTGTTCGTCAACCGGACGCGCCAGGGCCGCGCGATGCGGGCCACGGCGCAGGACCCCGACACGGCCGGGCTGATGGGCGTCGACGTCAACCGCACGATCGCCATCACCTTCCTGATCGGCGGCGGATTGGCCGGCGCGGCCGGTGTCGCCCAGCTGCTGTATAACAACTACACGGTCTACACCCTGGGCTTCCGGTTCGGGCTCAACTCGTTCACCGCGGCCGTCCTCGGCGGGATCGGCAACCTCCAGGGCGCCGTCCTCGGGGCGCTGGTCATCGGCGAGGTCAATGCCTTGAGCGACCGCTACCTGTCGCCGAACTGGACGCAGGCCATCGTGTTCGGCGTCCTGATCGCGATCCTGGTCTTCCGTCCGACGGGCCTCCTCGGCCAGCAGCTGGCGGATCGAGCATGAGCGCCGCGGCGGACACCGTCGGCACCGGGGTCGGCGGCTGGCTGGGCTACGTCGGGGGGACCCTCGCGGCCATCCCGGGCCAGTACATGGCCGCCCTGCGGCGACACAGGGCCCGGACGATCGGCCTCACGATCGTCTTCCTGGCGGTCGTGCTCTACCCCGTCATCGGGCATTACGTCCTGAGCGAGTTCAGCCGGAACGTCTTCCCGCTGCCCTACCCGGACGACACCGTCGCCACGTTCATGACGATCTTCGCGATCATGGCCATCGGGCTCAACATCGTGGCCGGGTTCGCCGGCCTGCTCGACCTCGGCTATGTCGCGTTCTACGCGATCGGCGCGTACACGGCGGCCTTCCTGGCGTCGCCCCATTTCGGCGCGCTCGGCATCAACCTGACGTTCCTCGGTCACGTCGGTCCGGGCGCGGTCGGGATCCACCTGCCGTACTGGATCATCGTGATCGTCGCCGTCGCCGTGGTCGCGACCTTCGGGGCGCTGCTCGGGGCGCCGACCCTCCGTCTGCGCGGCGACTACCTGGCCATCGTGACCCTCGGCTTCGGCGAGATCGTGCCGCTCTTCTTCAAGAACCTCTCGAGCGTGACCTTCTCGCTCAACCTCGGGCCGATCAACATCCAGCTCCAGAACCAGAACTGGACCGGCGGCGTGCAGGGCATCAACCCGATCGACCCGCCGTACCTGCCCGGCTTCGACGTCATCTTCGACGCGCGCTCCGGAGCGCTCGCGGTCTACCTCGGGCTGTTCATGCTGGGCATCGCCATCCTGGTGGCGCGCAACCTCGAGCATTCGCGCATCGGCCGCGCCTGGGGGGCCATCCGCGAGGACGAGACCGCGGCCGAGATGATGGGTGTCAACACCGTCCGGACCAAGCTGCTCGCGTTCGCCCTGGGAGCCAGCTTCGCCGGCGTCGCCGGGTCGTTCCAGGCGTCCTACCTCGGCGCCTCGACGTCCGACTTCTTCTCGTTCTCGATCTCGATCCTGGTCCTGATCATGGTCATCCTGGGCGGCATCGGCAACATCTGGGGGGCCGTGTTCGGCGCCTTCGCGCTGACCTACGTGGACAAGACCCTCCTGCCGTACATCGGCCAGCGCATCGGCGACGTCGCGCCGTCGCTGCCCAACCCTGCCCAGTACAACTTCCTGATCTTCGGCGTGATCCTCGTGGTGATGATGCGGTTCCGGCCGCAGGGCTTCCTGCCGTCCCGGCAGCGCGAGGCCGAGCTCACGGTCTCGGGCCTCCAGGACGCCGAGGCCGAGCTGGGCATCCCGGTCGAGGTCGACAACGTCAGCATCGCGCCGCATGGACAGAGCGAGATCGGCCAGGGCGCCCGGGACGCCGAGACCACCGACGAGGCACGTGACCTGTGAGCATGCTCGAGCTGCCGGCCGACATCGACACCGGGGCGATGCATGACTCGGCCCTGCTGGTCAAGTCGCGGGCGGTGACCAAGCGGTTCGGCGGTCTGCTGGCGGTCAACAACGTCGACTTCGACATCCCGCGCGGGTCGATCGTCTCGCTCATCGGACCCAACGGCGCCGGCAAGACGACCTTCTTCAACATGATCACCGGCTACTACGTCCCGACCAGCGGCGACATCACCTTCGACGGCCACCGGATCGTGACCATGAAGGGGAAGAAGGCGAAGTCGCTCAAGCCGCACGAGGTGACGGCGCTGGGCATCGGCCGGACGTTCCAGAACATCCGGCTGTTCGGCACGATGTCGGCGCTCGACAACGTGAAGGTCGGCATCAACGTCCATCTCAAGAGCCACTGGTGGGACTCGGTCGTGCGCACGCCGTCGATGCTGCGCGAGGAGAAGAAGACGATCGAGGAGTGCATGGGCCTGCTCAAGCTGGTCGAGCTCGACCGGCGGGCCGAGACCTGGGCACGCAACCTGCCCGATGGCGACCAGCGCCGGCTGGAGATCGCGCGGGCGCTCGCCACCCGTCCAAAGCTGCTGCTGCTCGACGAGCCGACGGCCGGCATGAACAGCAGCGAGACGCGCCAGATGACCGACTTCATCCAGCGCCTGCGGGGGGACCTCGGGCTGACCGTCCTGCTCATCGAGCACGACATGCGGGTGGTGATGGGCATCAGCGACCGCGTCACGGTGCTCGACCATGGCGAGGTCATCGCCGAAGGCGCGCCGGCCGAGGTCCGCGCGAACCCGAGGGTCATCGAGGCGTATCTTGGCCGCGGCGCGGCGGAGGCCTGATCGATGGCGGCACTGCTCGAACTCGACGACGTCCACACCTACTACGGCGCGATCCACGCCCTGCGCGGCGTGTCGCTCTCGGTCGACGAGGGCGAGATCGTGACGCTCATCGGCTCCAACGGCGCGGGCAAGTCGACGACCCTGCGAACCATCTCGGGCCAGCTCCGATCCCGCCAGGGCCAGATCAAGCTCCGCGGCGAGCGGATCGACCACCGGCGTCCGCACGAGATCGTCGAGCTCGGTGTCTGCCAGTCGCCTGAGGGCCGGCGCGTCTTCAGCCGCATGTCGGTCCACGAGAACCTCGAGATGGGAGCGTTCTCGCGCAAGGACAAGGCGGCCGTCCAGGCCGACTTCGTGCGTGTCTACGGGCTGTTCCCCCGGCTCAAGGAGCGTGAGACCCAGAAGGCCGGCACGCTGTCGGGTGGCGAGCAGCAGATGCTGGCCATCGGCCGCGCGCTGATGTCCGAGCCGAAGCTGCTCCTGCTCGACGAACCGTCGATGGGCCTCGCCCCGATCCTGGTCGAGCAGATCTTCGACATCATCAAGGAGATCAACGCGCAGGGGACGACCGTGCTCCTGGTCGAGCAGAACGCGCTGATGGCCCTGGCCATCGCGAACCGGGGCTACATCCTGCAGACCGGCGAGATCGTCCTGTCGGACGACGCCGCGGCCCTCGCCAAGAACCCGGCCGTGCGCGCGGCCTACCTCGGGGGCGACTGACCCGGGCCGCCCATGACCGAGCTCCGCAAGGTCACCGGTCCCTCCTCACCGTTCGGACGGCACATCGGACGCCTGATCGCGCTGGTCGTCGTCGCGGTCGTCGTCGCGATCGTCAAGCCGTGGGGTGCGTCGGTCCGCCCGGCTCCGGCGCCGGTCGCGGCCGCCAGCCCGATCGCCAGCCCCGTCGCGACCCCGCCGGCCACCGCGCGGCCGCGGCTGTACGACTTCCTGTCGTTCGGGACCAACCAGCCGCCACCACGCTGGGAGATGTGGCCGGCCGGCAACCTCGCCTCGTTCACGTTCGCGATGCGCATCGATCTCGAACGGCCGGCTGTCCCGGATCCCGGGTCGAGCGCCAACCCCACGCCGGCGACCACGGCCATCCCGGTCGCGTCGCCTGCGGGCGGTCACGCCGACCGGACGGTCCCTGCCGTGTGGCCGACCATCCGCATCCCGTTGGCCAGCGATCTCGACCTCCTGGGCATCAACTCCCCGCTCGGGTTCACCGTGCGGGTGGAGAGCCTGCGGCTGATCGGCGACGACGGCCGGGCGACGACGGTCCACGCCGTCATCGGGACATCGCCGTGGCCCGACCACTTCACGATCATCGGGTACGGCCCGGAGGGCGGACCCGACGCGATGCAGCCGTGGCCGCCAGGCACCTACCAGCTCGAGCTGGGCATCGATCCGGGGGCGGTCACCCGGACCGTCGAGATCGTCATCGACGGGCCGGCAGATCCGGCGGTCCCGGGGGGCTCACTGAGCCCGACGACGAGTCCCGACCCCTCGGGGGCGGCGGCCGACCCCGCGCCCTGACCGCGCATCTGCCGGCCGGTGCCGGCGTCAGGCTCGTACGATGTACCGATGGATCTCGGACTCAGCCATGCCCGTGCGCTCGTCGGGGGTGGCAGCGGCGGCCTCGGCGGTGCGATCGCGCAGGTGCTGAGCGCGGAGGGCGCGCAGGTCTGCCTTGTCGCCCGGCCGAGCCCCCGGCTCGATGACGCCGCGGCGCGGCTCGGCGCGACGGCCGTCCCCGCCGACCTGTCGACGCCCGACGGTCCGGCCACGGCCGTCGCCACCGCGGTCGCGGCGCTCGGCGGCCTGGACCTGCTGGTCGTCAACTCCGGCGGACCTCCGCCCGGTCGCTTCGACGAGCTCGACGAGACAGCCTGGCAGGCCGCCATCGACGGCACCCTGTGGAGTTCGCTCCGGCTCCTGCGCGCCGGGCTGCCGCACCTGCGCGAGGGACGCGACCCGGCCATCCTGGTGATCCTGTCGAGCTCGGCGCGCGAGCCCATCCCCGGGCTGGCGACGTCGAACGTGCTGCGGCCCGGGCTGGCCGGGCTGATCAAATCGCTCGTCGAGGAGATCGTCCCGGTCCGGATCAACGGGATCGCCCCGGGCCGGCTGGCGACCGACCGGATCGCCACCATCGACCTGGCTCGGTCGCGTGCGACGGGTGTGTCGATCGAGGAGATCCGGCGCCAGACCATGGACCGGATCCCGCTGGGGCGATACGGCGATCCGCTCGAGCTCGGCAGGCTGGCCGCCTTCCTGCTGTCCCCGGCGGCCTCCTATATCACCGGTGCGATCGTCCCGGTCGATGGCGGGATGATCCGCGCCCTGCCCTAGGTCGCGCCCGACCGGCTCAGCGGTAGATCGGCTCGCGGGTCATCGTCCAGGCGGCCCGCGACAGCACGACCAGCCCGATCGCGGCCACCCACAGCCCGGGCCCGTTCGTGATCACCTCGGCGGGCGTGCTGAACTGGAAGGCGCCGACGGTCGCGAGCTCGGCCAGCCGCAGGCCGAAGCCGATCCATCCGGCGACCGCGAGGATCGCGAACGACAGCCAGCGATCGAGCCCGACCGGGCGGTCGCCCGCGGCGTACGGCAGCGCGACCAGGGCCAGGCTCGCGATCCCGACGAGGAAGACCAGGATCCCGGTGCCGGCCATGCCGTCCCCCGAGATCGGCGGGATCCCGGGCGTGCCGCCCACCTTCCACCACGGCAGGACGCACCCGACGACCATCAGCGCCCCGCCGACGGCCGCCAGCGTCCGGCCCCGGCCGAGCGGCCGGCGGTGCATCGTCATTCGCCGGGGACGCCGGAGTACACCTCGGGCTTGAGCACTCCCACGTACCGCAGGTTGCGATAGTGCTCGCCGTAGTCGAGCCCATAGCCGACCACGAACTGGTCGGGGATGGTGAAGCCGGTGTAGTCGACCGGGATCTCCACCAGGCGGCGAGCCGGCTTGTCGAGCAGCGTGCAGATCCGGAGCGAGGCCGGGCCCTTGCCACGCAGGTAACGGATCAGATAGTTGAGGGTCAGGCCGGTGTCGATGATGTCCTCGACGATCAGGACGTCCTCGCCCGCGATGCTGGCCGACAGGTCCTTGAGGATGCGCACGAGGCCCGACGATTCGGTCGTGGCGCCTCCATACGAGCTGACCTCCATGAGGTCGATCCGGATCGGGATGTCGATCGCGCGCATCAGGTCGGCCATGAACGGCAGCGAGCCCTTGAGCACGGACACGAGGGTCAGCGGTCGGCCGCCGTAGTCGGCGCTGATCCGCGCACCGAGCTCGTTGACCTTGGCGGCGATCTCGGATTCGGTCAGCAGGATCTCGGCGACGTCGTCGTGCAGGCTGGTCAGGCTGGTCAGATCGTTCATGCGGGTGTGGCAGGTCCTTTCAGGCCGGTCCCGGCGGTCGGCGTCGCGCGTCGACGACGGGCCGGGACGCGACCGGCGGCCGGATCGGTCCGGACGATACCGGCATCGGGTGTGGCTCCGACGAGGGCAGCGGCCTCGGCGCCCAGCGCGGACCCGACGGCCTCGATGTCGGGTGCCACGCCATACGGCTCGGCGACCTGGCCGGACGTCCCGGACAGCCCCGCCGCCAGTGCGAGCTTGCCGTACTTGAGCATCAGCGCTCGGAAGTCGCGGGCGTAGAACAGCTTGACGTTGAGCTCCGGATACAGCTCGCGGAGACGGCGCAGCTTGCGGTTCTTCTTGCGGACGAGCTTCTGGCGCAGGGTCGTCATCTCGAGATACATGTCGAGGTCGGGCAGGTAGAAGTCCGGCGAGAAGCTCTCGACGACATCTCCGTCGAGATTCCACAGGATCGGGAAGGTGTGGGGCTCGTACTCCCAGCGGACAGCATAGAAGTCGAGGATGCGGGACATCTCGGCCTCGCTCGCGTGCGCGAACGGGACGCTCACCGATCCACCGTCGAGCCGCCACGCTCGATGGCGTCGAGCCAGCCCACGAGGTCGCCGTCCCACGCGGCGAGATCGGCCCGCACGGCCGCGACGTCGGCCTCCGTGATGGACCGGGCCGGCGCGCGTCCGGGCGCCGGACCGGCGGCGGGTGCGTCCGCCGCCACGTCGAGGACCGCGCTGCCGGCGCCCGACGCGGCCGGGACGAGGAGACCGATCGCCGCGCTGCCACAGTCGGGGCAGGCGAGCTCGACGAAGGCGAGGTCGTCGCGTCGGGCCAGGATCCGGATCCGTCCTGTCGGGACGGGGGCGCCGCAGGCGGTGCACGCGGCGCCGTCGGGGAGCAGACGAGGACGATCGCTGGGGCCCATCGGCGGCCAGTCTAGCGGAGCGCGGGCCCACGCGGGTCGGCGAGCGGGTCGCGTATACCCCCAGGGGGTATCATGTCCGGGACCGGCTCCGACCCAGGCGCCGACGAGACGAGGATCCGGACCGCCGATGAGCCCGACCGAGGAGCGGCGCGCGACGCCGCCACCCGACCCGAGCCACTTCCGCCACGCCTATTCCAAGGACAAGGCGCAGCTCGTCCGCCGTCTGTCGCGGATGGAGGGCCAGGTCCGCGGCATCGCCCGGATGATCGAGCGCGAGGAGTACTGCGTCGACATCCTCCAGCAGACTGCCGCCCTGCGAGCAGCCGTCGATTCGCTGTCGATCATGGTCCTCGAGGACCACGTCAGCGGCTGCGTGCGAACGGCGGCCGAGCAGGGCAAGGCGGACGAGTACATCGACGAGGTCATCGACGTCGTTCGCCGGACGCTCGGCCGGCCCGTCCGCACGACCGGTCGCTCCACCTGAGCGATCGGCCCGACGGCACGGTGGAGGCACGTCTGGTTATCCACGAATCGGGCCGCGTCGCGGCGTTTGGTGGAAAAACCCGTTGACGCGCCTGGGCTCGGACCTCTACCGTCCGGCATCCGCACTGGGGCTGACGCAAGGGTAACGCGGTCCACGAGGGGTTCGGGGAGACCCGGCCACGAACCGGATGGGCGGCGGAAGACCGAAGCCGAGCCTGCGGTGCGAGACGATCCCGACGCCGGGAGCGGCGCCGCGAGGCGGCATGGCACGCGGATCCACAGGAGGCGTGTCGTGGACCGACCACGCGAGCCGCTCCCGACGCGCGTCGAGACCACCCCCGACCTGCCGCCGGCATACGCCGCCGCGCTCGATGCCGGCCTGACGGCCCTGTCCCTCCGACTGACCCCGGCCGCGCGCGCCGCCATCGACGGTCACGCCCGCCTGCTCCTGGCCTGGACCAGCGCGATCAACCTGACGGCGATCCGGGACCCGGCGGCGGTCGCGACGGCCCACGTCATCGACAGCCTGAGCGCAGTCGGACCGATGCGCGAGCGCGGCGTCAGCCGGTTCGTGGATCTCGGCTCGGGCGGCGGCTACCCAGGGCTACCGCTCGCTGCGGTCATCCCGGCCGAGCGATCGCTGCTGCTCGAGCCGATCGCCAAGAAGGCCGGGTTCCTGTCCACGGTGGCCGCCGCCACGGGACTCGAGCCGGTGGTCGAGGCGGCCGCGGTCCGGGCCGAGGCGCTCGCTGCGGATCCGCGCCACCGCGGACGATGGCCGGCCGTGACCGCCCGCGCCGTGGCCGGGCTGGCCGACCTGGTCGAGCTGGCGTTCCCGCTGCTGGCTCCGGGCGGCTGCCTCATCGCCTGGAAGCGTGGCGACATCACGGCCGAGATGGCCGCCGCTGACCGGGCGATCGCCGCGCTCGGTGGCGGTTCGCTCGTCGTCCGATCGGTCGACGTGGCTGGGCTCGATGGCCACCGACTCGTCATCGCGACCGCGCGCGGGCGCGTCCCGTCCGGCTATCCGCGCGACCCGGGGCTGCGCCGGCGCCGGCCGTGGTGACCGGCGCACTGCTAGATTGGTCCGCGTGCGCATCGCGGTGCTCTCCGACATCCACAGCAACCTCGTAGCCCTCGATGCCGTGCTCGCCGCTGCCGGCCCGGTGGACGCGGTCTGGCACCTCGGCGACGTGGTCGGCTATGGGCCGGAGCCCGACGCCGTGGTCGCCCGGCTGGGCGAGATCGGCGCGATCGGCGTCCGCGGCAACCACGATGCGGCGGCCGCAGGCGGATCCGAGATCGACTGGTTCAACCCGGACGCGAAGGCCGCGATGGAGTGGACCCGCGAGTCCATCTCGACGGCGACCCGGGATTGGCTCGCCGCTCTCCCGCTCCGCCGCATGGAGTCGTCATTCACGCTCGTCCACGGCAGCCCCCGCGACCCCATCTGGGAGTACGTGACGTCCCCCGCCCTGGCGCGCGCCGGCCTGTCGGCCATCTCCACCGAGCACGGTCTCCACGGACATACCCATGTCCCCATCGCGTTCACGATGGTCGACGGCCGGATGCGGACGCTGGCGCCGCGCGCAGGCAACATGGTCGCCCTCGGCGAGGGCCGGATGCTGCTCAACCCGGGATCGGTGGGCCAGCCTCGCGACCACGACCCACGTGCCAGCTACCTCGTCCTCGACCTGGAGGCCGGGGCCGCGACCTGGGGACGGGTCGCCTACGACTTCGAGGCCGTCGGCGCGTCGATGCGGGCAGCCGGCCTGCCACCGCGACTGGCGGATCGCCTTCGCGTTGGCGCCTGACATCGCTCCGTGATCGGCGGCCGGCGATCCCTGCAGGGCCGCAAGCCGGGTGACCGGCGCGTCCGGGTCGAGCGGCCTCACGCGCCGTACTTTCGCTACACCGGTCCCGGCCAGCTGACCGCCAAGGAGGCTGCCAGCATCCCGACGACCCCGAGCGGACGCGCCTGGGCATCGATCCGCGGACTGCTCGTCGGCCGGCCGCTCGCGAGCGAGGAGGAGCTCGGCGAGCGACTGTCGAAGAAGAAGGCGCTCGCGATCTTCAGCTCGGACGCGATCTCCTCGTCGGCCTACGCCACCGAAGAGATCCTCCGCGCCCTCCTCGTCGGCGGCATCGCGGCACTGGCATACGGGATCGAGGTCAGCATCGCCATCTCGGTCCTGCTCGTCGCGGTCGCCATCAGCTACCGCCAGATCTGCATCGCCTACCCGACCGGCGGCGGCTCGTACTCGGTGTCGAAGCGGAACATCGGGCGGACCGTCTCGCTGATCGCCGCGTCCGCGCTGCTCATCGACTACGTGATGACGGTCGCCGTGTCGACCTCGTCCGCGGTCGAGCAGATCACCTCGGCCTTCCCGTCCCTGCTCGACCTCCGGGTCGAGATCGGCGTGACGGCCATCGCCCTCATCGCGCTCGCGAACCTGCGCGGGCTGCGCGAAGCGGGCAACATCTTCGCCCTGCCGACCTACCTGTTCGTCGTGTCGGCCCTGGTGATGATCGCGGTCGGCTCGTTCCGGATCGTCGTCCTCGGCGAGGGATCGACCTACCAGCCGATCCTCGAGTCACAGGTCGGCGCGACGCTCCAGCCGCTGTCACTGATCCTGCTGCTGCGTGCCTTCGCGGCGGGCGCGGTGGCCCTGACCGGCACCGAAGCCATCGCCACCGGCGTGCCGGCGTTCAAGCCGCCCGAGTCGCGCAACGCGGCGACCACCCTCGGGGTGATGGCCGCGCTGCTGGCCATCCTCTTCATCGGGATCACGTTCCTGGCGGTCAACCTCGCGATCCTGCCGCCGGGCCCGTTCCAGCCGGCCACGGTCATCTCGCAGGTGGCGCGCTTCGTGTACGGAGACGGCGTCGCGTTCTACCTGTTCCAGATCTTCACCGCGACGCTGCTGTTCCTGGCCGCGAACACCAGCTTCAACGCCTTCCCGCGCCTGCTGGCGATCCTGGCCGGCGACGGCAACATGCCCCGCCAGTTCGCGTTGCGGGGTGATCGGCTGGCCTTCTCGTACGGGGTCGTCGTGCTCGGCGGGCTGGCCGCCCTGCTGATCATCGTGTTCAAGGGCGAGACCCACCTGCTGATCCCGCTGTATGCCGTCGGCGTGTTCATCGACTTCACCATCAGCCAGACCGGCATGGTCCGCCACTGGCTTCGCGAGCGATCGCCCGGCTACCAGCGGCGACTGGCGATCAACGCCTTCGGTGCGACCTTGACGGCCCTCGTCGCGGTCATCGTCATCTCGGTCAAGTTCTGGGACGGCGCCTGGTTGGTCATCGTCCTGATCCCGCTGATGGTCCTCGCGATGTCGTTCGTCCGTCGCCAGTACGAGGCGCAGGAGCTCGAGCTGCGCGTCCGCGACGAAGGCGTCCTGCCGGGTCCCCATCGCGAGCAGCGCGTCATCGTGCCGGTCAACGGCGTCAACCGGGCTGTCGTGCAGGCCGTCAACTTCGGGCGGTCGATCACCCGCGACGTTCGGGCGGTCTACGTCACCGACGACCTCGATGAGGCCGACATCATCCGTGCCCGCTGGGAGCGCCAGCTCCCCGACGTGCCGCTGGTCATCGTCGAATCGCCGTACCGGGCGGTCATCTCACCGGTGGTCGCCTACCTCGATATCCTCGACCAGGCGTGGCCGCCCGAGAAGGAGGCCCCGATCACCATCGTCGTCCTGCCCGAATACGTCGCCCGGCACTGGTGGGACCGCTTGCTGTACAACCAGACCGCCAAGCGGCTGAAGGCAGCCCTGGTCGGCCGCGAGCACACGGTCATCGCGGACGTACCCTACCGTCGCGGCCATTGACGCCCGCCGCCATCGCGCGCCCACGTCGTAGCGGAGTCCTCATGTGATCGGTGGGAGGCGGCCCCTCCGGGGTCGCAAGCCGGCGGACCGTCGCGTCCGGGTCGAACGTCCGCACGCCCCCTACTTCCGGTACATGGGTGCCGGCACGCTCGTCGCCAAGCCGGCGGCCAATGTGCCGCTGACCCCAGGCGGACGGCTCCTCCGGCGGGTCCGCACGGTCGTCTTCGGGCGCCCCCTGTCGACCGAGGAGGAGATCGGCGAGCGCCTGTCGAAGACCAAGGCACTGGCCATCTTCAGCTCCGACGCGATCAGCTCCTCGGCCTACGCGACCGAAGAGATCATGCGCGTGCTGCTGTTGGGTGGGGCGAGCGCGCTGTTCCTGTCGATCCAGGTGTCGATCGCCATCACCGTGCTCCTGGCGGTGGTGTCGCTGTCGTATCGCCAGGTCTGCCGCGCCTACCCGAACGGTGGCGGCGCGTACATCGTGGCCAAGACCAACCTCGCGCCGATCTTCGGGCTGATCGCCGCGGCGGCGCTGCTGATCGACTACGTGATGACGGTCGCGGTGTCGACGGCCTCGGCGATCGCCCAGATCCAGTCGGTCATCCCGGCCGCGTACGACTTCCGGATCGAGATCGCGTTCGTGTCGATCTCCCTCATCACCGTCGCCAACCTTCGTGGCCTGCGTGAGTCGGGCAACATCTTCGCCGTCCCGACGTACCTGTTCGTGGGGCTCGCGCTGATGATCATCGCCATCGGGCTGGTCAACATCGTGGCCGGGACCGTGGTCCAGGTACCGCCCGTCGACGCCGTCCCCTTCCCACCCCAGAACCAGCTCGAGCCGATCGGCATCCTGCTCCTGCTCAAGGCCTTCGCTGGTGGCTCGGTCGCGCTGACCGGTGTCGAGGCCATCGCCAACGGGGTTCCCGCGTTCAAGCCCCCAGAGGCCAGGAACGCAGCCAACACGATGACCGCGATGTCGATCCTGCTGGGGATCCTGTTCGTGGGCCTGACCGTGTTCGCGGTGGCCTACGGGCTCCGGCCCACCCTCCCCGGCGGTCCGTCGATCGTCGCACTGGCCGCAGCGGCAGCGTTCGGCGACGGGTCGCCGTTGTTCATCGGCTTTGCCGCCGCGACGGCGCTCATCCTGTTCCTCGCCGCGAACACGAGCTTCAACGCCTTCCCGCGGCTCGCCGCCATCCTGGCCGAGGACGGCTATATGCCCCGCCAGTTCTCGTTCCGCGGCGACCGCCTCGCCTACTCGTGGGGGATCGTGCTGCTGGCGGCCGTCGCGTTCGGGCTGCTATGGGCATTCGGCGGTGATACCCACGCCCTCATCCCGCTCTACTCGGTGGGCGTCTTCGTGTGCTTCACGCTGAGCCAGATCGGGATGGTCAAGCACTGGCGCGAGGTGCGCGAGACGGGTTGGCGATGGCGGAGCGTGATCAACGCCATCGGCGCGGTCCTGACCGCGGTCGTGCTCGTGGTCGTCGTCTCCGAGAAGTTCCGCGATGGGGCCTACCTGGTCGTCATCCTCGTGCCGCTGCTCGTCGCGATGATGCTGTTCATCAAGCGCCAGTACACCCGCTCGTCGCGCGAGGTGGCGGTCTCGCCCGACATCGTGATCCGTGCGCCATATCGCGAGGAACGCGCGGTGGTACCGATCCCCGGCCTCAATCGCGCCGTCGTCCAGGCGATCAACGTCGCGCGCTCGGTCAGCGACGATGTCCGGGCGGTGTACATCACCGACGACCCCGACGATGCCGCCCGGCTGCGCGCCGACTTCGAGCGCCAGGTGCCCGGCGTCCCGCTGGTCGTCGTCGAGTCGCCGTACCGCACCCTGGTCGGTCCGCTGCTCGCCTACCTGGACGTGCTCGACTCGGCGTGGCCGCCCGACAAGGCATCGCCGATCACCTTCGTGGTCATCCCCGAGTACGTGGCCCGCAGCTGGTGGGAGCGCATCCTGTACAACCAGTCCGCCAAGCGGCTGCGCAGCGTGCTGCTCGGGCGGCCGCACACGGTCGTCGTTGCGGTGCCCTATCGACGCGAGGACCCGGCACTGTTCGAGGCCGCGCTCGGCGGCGAGCGCCAGGAGCGCCCGGGGCCCGACGCGCCGCCCGGACCGCGGTCGGACGGGCCACCGACGGGTAGGCCGCCGACGCACTGACCGCCCGTTCGACCGGTGGTATCGTGACGGGCCATGTCAGACGCCCACGCGCCGGCTTTCCGCCGCGCGGTCCTCGCGCTCAACGGTGGATCGAGCGACGGCCGGATCGTGCGGCTGGCGGCCGAGTACGCCCGCCAGACGAAGGCCCAGCTGGTGGCCGTCCACGTCGTCGAGATCGACTGGACGCTGCCGCTCGACGCGGACATCGCCGGGCGTTCCGAGGAGGTCCAGCGCGTGCTCGACATGGCCGAATCGGTGGCCGAGGACTACCGCATCGCCCTCGAGCCGGTGCTGCTCCAGGCACGCGACGTCGGTGCCGCCATCGTCGACGAGACCACGGAACGTGGCGCGGACCTGCTCGTCGTCGGCCTGCCCTATCGAAAGCGGTTCGGTGGCGAGTTCGCCATCGGCCGGACCATCCCGTACATCCTCCAGAACGCCCCGTGCGCGGTCTGGGTCGTGCGCGATCCCATCAACGAGGAGCCAGCGTGAAGATCGTCATCGTCGGATGCGGCCGGGTCGGCGCATCGATCGCCGACGCCTATGACCGGACCGGCCACGAGGTGCTCGTCATCGACAGCCTCACGTCCGCATTCGATCGCCTGCCCTCGACGTTCGGCGGGACAGCCATCCGGGGAGACGGGACCGACGAGGACGTTCTCGAACGCGCCGGCGCCGCCGGTGCCGATGTCTTCCTCGCCCTGACCGAGGGCGACAACCGGAACGTGATGGCCGCCCAGCTGGCCAACGAGGCACTGGGGATCGGCAAGGTCATCGCCAAGATCAACGATCCGCTGCGTGCGCAGGCGTACGCCGAGCTCGGGATCGCGACCCTGTGCCGGACCGGCCTGATGGTCGACGCGGTCGACCGCTATCTGGGCCTGCCTCTGTCGAACCTGCCGGGGATGCTGGCCCCGACGGGCCAGCACGACCAGCACGAGCGGGGCGTCGCCCTCGGGGCGGCGGGCGCGGCCGGCGCGGCGGGGGCGGCGGGCACACCGACCGGAGCGGCCGGTGCGGCCGGAGCTGCCGGCACACCGAGCGGCGCGAGCGGCCCGACCGGCGCGACCGGCGCCACCAGCGCGATCAAGGAGGTCTGAGCCCGATGTTCGTACTCGTCGTCGGCGGGGGGAAGGTCGGCTACTACCTCGCCAAGGAATTGATCGAATCCGGCCACGAAGTGGCGCTCATGGAGAAGGAGCCACGACGCGCCAGGGAGATCGCCGACGAGATCGGCTCGATCGTCATCGCTCACGACGGCTGCGAGGGCAAGTACCTCGCCGAGGCCGGCTGCAACCGGGCGGACGTGGTGGCCGCGGTCACCGGCGACGACGAGGACAACCTCGTGATCTGCCAGATGGCGAAGCACCACTTCGACGTGCCGCGGACGATCGCCCGGGTCAACAACCCGAAGAACGAGGCGCTCTTCCGCCACCTCGGGGTGGACGAGCTGATCAGTCCGACCCGGATGATCCTGGGCTCGATCGAGCAGGACATCCCGGTCCACGAGCTCCTCCACCTGGCAGCCCTCGGCGAGGGCGAGCTCGAGCTCATCGAGGCGCATCTCCAGTCGGGGTCGCCGGCGATCGGCCGCGCGCCCAAGGACCTGTCGATCCCCGACGGCTGCTCGCTGTTCGCGGTCATCCGCGATGGCGTCGCGACGCCCCTCCGGCCCGACACGGTCATGCTCGAGGGCGACAAGGTCATCGCCATCGGCAAGCAGGAGTGCCAGGACCTGCTGCACGACCAGCTCATCGGTGATCCTGAGGGGTTGGAGACGTCGACGCGGTAGGGGCGGGCTGCCCGGGTGCGCGCGGTACCGGCGTGGTGCCCCGGGATCCTGCCAAACGCACACCAGGCGAGCGTTCGACCTTCGCAGCGAACCGACCGATCGGGGACCTGAGCGTGCCACGACCCGAGGACGCCGAAGAATCCCGGCAGATGCTCGCCCAGTGAGTCATCTGTCGGCAGGCACCTGACGAACGCTCGCCTGGTGAGCATCTGGCAGGAATCTGCCGGTGACCGCGGCACCCACTCGGCCCGCGGCACCCACTCGGCCCGCACCGCCCACTCGGCACCCGCGGCGCCCCCTCGACCAGTAACGCGTCAGCCTGACCCGGCCCCCGTGCGACGCCACTCTCAACGTAAAGAACGCGCAACACTCTTGACAACGACATTGTCAAGGTTCTAGCATCCGTTCATGTCCCAGGTCCGTCCAGAGCACGATCCCGAGAGGCCGGTCTACGTCATCAGCGTGGCCGCGACACTCGTCAGCGCGCACCCGCGGACCCTCCGGATCTATGAGGACGAGGGCCTGCTCTGTCCGGCCCGGACCCCCACCAACATCCGCCTCTACAGCGAGAACGACATCCGTCGACTCACCTGGATCCGGCACCTGACCCGCGATCGCGGCGTCAATCTCGCCGGCATCCGGATCCTGTTCGAGCTCGAAGAGCGTCTCGGCGCTCGGATCCTCGAAGCCCTCTATGCCGAGGGGACCGCGGAGCAGCAGACGCCCGACGCGTCCGCCACCGCGCCAGCCCCGACGACACCAGCAGACACCTAGGAGAGTTCCTCATGGCCAAGCGACCGTCATCCCCGGTCGACGAGCAGCCCACCCCAGCCACCGCGGCCGGCATCCGCGACCTGCCGTTGGTCGCCCTGCGCGAGACCGTCATCTTCCCCGAGATGATCGTCCCCCTCCAGGTCGGGCGCGAGAAGAGCGTGAATGCGCTCAACGCCGCCGTCCTCGAAGGCGGACCGATCGCGCTGGTCACCCAGCGCCAGGCCGAGCAGGAGGACATCGAAGATCCCTCCGAGCTCTACTCGATCGGCACCCTCGCCAAGATCGCCCAGGTCGTGCAGCTCCAGGACGGGACCGTCCGGGCGATCGTCCAGGGCCAGGGTCGCCTGCGCGTCCATGGCTTCTCGGCGACCGAGCCGTTCCTGCGCGCGACCATCGAGGAGCTCCCCGACGAGAGCCCCGAGGGCCTGGAGGTCCAGGCGCTGATGCGCACGGTCCAGGCCCAGATCGAGCAGTACGTCGCCAACGGCGCGCCCGTGCCGCCCGAGGCCGCGGTCGCGGCGCGCAACATCAGCGAGCCCGGATTGCTGGCCGACATGGTCGCCTACAGCCCGGACATGTCGACCGAGCAGCGCCAGGAGATGCTCGAGACGATCGACGTCACCGAGCGGCTCAAGCTCGTCTCCAACTTCCTCGCCCACCAGATCGAGATCCTCGAGCTCAAGGGCCGGATCCAGTCCGAGGTCAAGTCCGAGATGGACAAGACCCAGCGCGAGTACATCCTGCGCGAGCAGCTCAAGGCCATCCAGCGCGAGCTGGGCGAGGACGACCCGCAGCAGGCCGAGATCAACGAGCTGCGCGAGAAGGTCGAGTCGGCCGGGATGCCCGACGAGATCAAGGCCCGGGCGATCAAGGAAGTCGACCGAATGAGCCGGATCCCGTCCGCGTCCCCGGAGGTCGGCGTCATCCGCACCTACGTCGACTGGCTGGTCGGCCTGCCGTGGAACGTCTCGACCGACGACCAGCTCGACATCAAGGAAGCCGCCCGCATCCTTGATGAGGACCACTACGGCCTCGAGAAGATCAAGGAGCGGATCCTCGAGTACCTCGCCGTGCGCACGCTCGCCGACGAGATCCGCAGCCCGATCCTCGCCTTCGTCGGGCCGCCCGGCGTCGGCAAGACCAGCCTGGGCAAGAGCATCGCCCGGGCGATGGGCCGCAAGTTCGTCCGGATGAGCCTCGGCGGCATCCACGACGAGGCCGAGATCCGCGGACACCGCCGGACCTACATCGGCGCGCTCCCCGGCCGGATCATCCAGAGCATCAAGACCGCGGGGACCAACAACCCGGTGTTCATGCTCGACGAGGTCGACAAGATCGGCATGGACTTCCGTGGCGATCCGTCGTCGGCCCTGCTCGAGGTGCTCGATCCGGAGCAGAACAACACCTTCCAGGACAACTATCTGGAGGTGCCGTTCGACCTGTCCAAGGTCCTGTTCGTCGCCACCGCCAACCTGCTCGACCCGATCCCGCCGGCCCTCCGCGACCGGATGGAGATCGTCCAGCTGCCCGGCTACACCGAGCAGGAGAAGATCGAGATCGGCAAGCGCTTCCTCATCCCCAAGCAGATGAAGAACCACGGCCTCAAGGCCGGCAACATCGAGATCACCGATGACGCGATGACCGAGCTGGTGCGCTCCTACACGCACGAGGCCGGCGTCCGGAACCTCGAGCGCGAGATCGCCAATGTCATGCGCAAGGTCGCCCGGCAGGTCGCCGAGGGCCGCAGGCGCAAGACCGTCATCGACGTCAAGAAGCTCGCGGACATGCTCGGCCCACAGCGCTTCGAATACGGCGAGCTCGAGTCCGAGGATCAGACCGGGTCGGCCATCGGCCTGGTCGTGACCGAGGTCGGCGGCGATGTCGTCGCCATCGAGGTGACCCGCATGGAGGGCCGCGAGGACTTCATCCTCACCGGCCAGCTCGGCGAGGTCATGCGCGAGTCGGCGCGAGCCGGCCTGTCGTGGACGCGCGCCCACGCGGCTCAGCTGGGCATCCACCGTGACGCCTTCGAACAGCACACGCTCCACATCCACGTGCCGGCCGGCGGCATCCCGAAGGACGGCCCGTCCGCCGGGATCACCATGGCCACCGCCATCGTCAGCGCGCTGACGGGCATCCCCGTTCGCAAGGACGTGGCGATGACCGGCGAGATCACGCTGCGTGGTCGGGTCCTGCCGATCGGCGGGCTCAAGAGCAAGATCCTCGCGGCCCACCTGGCGGGCGCCAAGACCGTCATCCTGCCGCGCAAGAACGAGAAGGACCTGCGCGACATCCCGGAGGAGATCCGGAAGTCGATGAAGCTCGTCCTGGTGGACAACATGGACCAGGTCCTCGAGGCGGCACTGCGGCGCAAGCCGAAGGCGATCGCCGCCGAGCCACCGAAGGTCATCAAGGGCAACGATCCGCTCGACCCCGAACCCGAGAAGCAGCCCACCGTCCGCCGCACCAACTTCCCGCCGACCGACCAGCCACCGGTCGTCGTCAAGGCGGCGACGGCCGAGGAAGCCGAGAGGGAGTAAGGAGGATCCGCCGCGTGGGCGTCCGAGGCGAAGGCGCCGGCGAGCACCGGAGCGAGCGCACCCCAAGGGGCGTGAGCGAGGGAGCGGAGCCGGCAACGCACGGATCGGGCGTCCCCGGCGGCGGCCGTTGACCAATGGCGAGCAGCCCCGGTCTGGATTACAAGGACTATTACGCCGTCCTGGGTCTTCCCAAGACGGCGTCACAGGCCGATGTGAAGAAGGCCTTCCGCAAGCTCGCCCGGCAGCATCACCCCGACGCCAAGCCGGGTGACACCGCTGCCGAGCGCAAGTTCAAGGAGATCAACGAGGCCAACGAGGTCCTGAGCGATCCGGCCAAGCGCAAGCAGTACGACGAGCTCGGGGCGAACTGGGAGGCGATCAGCCGGGCGCGGTCGGCGGGTGCGGGCACCGCCGGCGGCGCGGGCCCGTACGGCGGGTTCGGCGGCCCGGCCGGCGGCAGTGGCAACGTCCGCTATGAGTTCCACACGGCCGACGCAGGCGAGTTCTCGGACTTCTTCCGGATGTTCTTCGGCAGCGAGGCGCCCGGACCCTCGCCGACGTCGGGCGGGCGCGGCTCGCGTCCGACCGGTGGCATCGGCTTCGAGGACATCCTCGCCGGGATGGGCATCGACGGCCGGCCGGCCGCTCAGAGCGGTCAGCCTGGCGGAGCGTCCGCCAGACCGGCCGCGCCGGTGGTCCACGAGGCGACTGCCGATCTGACCCTCGAGGAGGCCTACCACGGCACGACCCGACTGGTCGAGGTCGACGGCAAGCGTCTCGAGATCACGATCCCGCCCGGCGCCGACACCGGCTCCAGGATCAAGCTGACCGGTCGCGGACCTGGTGGCGGCGACCTCATCGTCGTCACCAGGCTGATCCCGGACACCACCTTCACCCGCCGCGGCGCCGACCTCGAGCGCGAGCTACCACTCACGCTCGAGGAGGCTCTTCTCGGCGCGCAGGTCAAGGTCGGCACCCTCAAGGGCCGCGTCCTGCTGACCATCCCGCCGGGGACCCAGCCCGGGCGGACGTTCCGCCTTCGCGGCCAGGGGATGCCGCGGTTCAAGGCGGCCGGCCACGGCGACCTGTTCGTCAAGGCCAGGGTCGTCCTCCCGACCGATCTGTCGGACGAGGCTCGCGCCGCCGCCAAGGTGTTCGCCGATCTCGCCAGGCAACCCGATCCCCGCTGACACCACAGCAACGACCAGAGAGACCCGACCCATGCAACTCGACCGATTCACCCAGAAGGCCCAGGAGGCCATCGTGGCCGCCCAGGCCACCGCCCAGCGGCTCGACAGCCCGATCCTCGACGCGGAGCACATCCTGTCGGCATTGCTCGAACCCGACGACGGCATCCCCGCCGAGACGCTCCGCCGGCTCGGCGTCGACCTGCCCGGGTTCCGCGGCGAGCTGGCGGCGATCCTGGCGCGCCGCGCGCGCGTCGCCGGCGGCTCGATGTCGATGGATCCGCGCGCTCGGCGCGTCATCGAGACGGCCGAGGCTGAGGCACGACGTCTCGGCGACGAATACGTCTCGACCGAGCACCTGCTCCTCGGCGTCGCCGAGGTCGGCGGCGAGGCGCAGCAGCTGCTCGAGCGGCACGCCGCCGGTCGCGAGGCCATCCTGCAGGCGCTCCAGAGCGTCCGCGGCGGTCAGCGCGTCACCTCGCAGAACCCGGAGGGCACCTACGCCGCGCTCGAGAAGTACGGCCGCGACCTGACGGCAGAGGCCCGCGCGGGGAAGCTCGATCCGGTCATCGGCCGCGACGACGAGATCCGCCGGGTCATCCAGGTCCTGTCGCGGCGGACCAAGAACAACCCGGTCCTCATCGGCGAGCCCGGCGTCGGCAAGACGGCCATCGCCGAAGGGCTCGCCCAGCGGATCGTCCGTGGCGACGTGCCCGAGGGACTCAAGGACAAGCGCGTCGTCTCGCTCGACCTCGGTGCGCTGATCGCCGGCGCCAAGTTCCGGGGCGAGTTCGAGGAGCGGCTCAAGGCCGTGCTCAAGGAGATCAAGGACGCCGACGGCCAGGTCATCCTGTTCATCGACGAGCTCCATACGGTCGTCGGCGCGGGCGCGGCCGAGGGCGCCATGGACGCCTCCAACCTGCTCAAGCCGATGCTCGCCCGCGGCGAGCTGCACACCATCGGGGCCACGACGCTCGACGAGTACCGCAAGCACATCGAGAAGGACGCCGCCCTCGAGCGTCGCTTCCAGCCGGTCCTGGTCGACCAGCCCACGGTCGAGGAGACGATCAGCATCCTGCGCGGCCTGCGCGAGCGATATGAGGTCCACCACGGCGTCCGGATCACCGATTCGGCGCTGGTCGCGGCAGCGACGCTGTCGGACCGCTACATCACCGATCGCTTCCTGCCCGACAAGGCCATCGACCTCGTCGACGAGGCGGCGTCGCGGCTTCGCATGCAGATCGACTCGATGCCGATCGAGCTCGACGAGCACGAGCGCCGCCGCATCCAGCTCGAGATCGAGCGCGAAGCGCTCCGCAAGGAGACCGATGACGCGTCGAAGGCGCGGCTCGACGCGCTCGAGAAGGAGCTCGCCGACATAGAGGAGCAGGCGGGCGCGATGAAGCAGCGCTGGGAGGCGGAGAAGAGCGCCATCGCGGCCATGCGCGCGACCAAGTCCGAGCTCGAGACGCTCCAGACCCGGATCGAACAGGCCGAGCGCGAGGCCGACCTGGCCAAGGCGGCCGAGCTCAAGTACGGCCGCCTGCCGGAGCTGCAGGGTCAGCTCAAGGAGCAGGAGGCGACCCTCGCCACGCTGCAGGGTCCGGGCTCGCTGCTCAAGGAAGAGGTCACCGCCGACGACATCGCCGAGATCGTCGCCGTCTGGACCGGCATCCCGGTCAATCGCCTGCTCGAGGGCGAGACGGCCAAGCTGATCCAGATGGAGGACCGTCTCCACCAGCGCGTGGTCGGCCAGGACGAAGCCATCCAGGCCGTATCGGATGCGGTCCGTCGGGCCCGGGCCGGGCTCAAGGACCCGCGCCGGCCGATCGGCTCGTTCCTGTTCCTCGGCCCGACCGGTGTCGGCAAGACCGAGCTCGCGCGGGCGCTGGCAGAGTTCCTGTTCGACGACGACAGCGCGCTCGTCCGCATCGACATGAGCGAGTACATGGAGAAGTTCTCGGTCTCACGGCTGGTCGGCGCGCCACCCGGTTACGTCGGCTACGACGAGGGCGGGCAGCTGACCGAGGCCGTCCGGCGTCGGCCGTACCAGGTCGTGCTGCTCGACGAGATCGAGAAGGCCCACCCGGACGTGTTCAATGTCCTCCTCCAGGTCCTCGACGACGGCCGCCTGACCGACAGCCAGGGCCGGACCGTGGACTTCAAGAACACGGTCATCATCATGACCAGCAACATCGGCAGCGCGGCCATCGCGGCCAGCGGAGCCCGCGATGGCGACTCGGCCTACGAGGCCATGAAGCAGCAGGTGACCGAGGCGCTCAGCTCGCACTTCCGGCCGGAGTTCCTCAACCGGGTCGACGAGGTCATCGTCTTCCACGCGCTGACAGAGGCCGACCTCGAGCAGATCGTCGGGCTGCTGGTGGCCGACCTGGCGAGGCGCCTCGAGGCCCAGGACCTGGTCCTCGAGCTGACCCCGGCGGCGCGGGCATTGCTCGTCCGCGAAGGGACCGATCCCGCGTACGGTGCCCGGCCGCTCAAGCGGACCATCCAGCGACTGGTCGAGAACCCGCTGGCGCGGGCCATCGTGGCCGGCGAGTTCCGGCCGGGTGACCGGGTGACCGCCGACGCCGACATGGTCTCGGGCACGCTCGTCTTCTCGACCGATCGGACGACGGTGGTCACCGACGCGTCGACGCGACGTGATGCCCGCACGCGGGCGGCGGACGGCCGGCGCAAGCCGAGTCCGCTCGACCTGCCCGCCACCGACGCGAAGCGCCCGGACGGCGAACTCGTCAATTGACCGGCGGCGCCCGGCGATGAGGTTCGACACCATCGTCGGTCGCCTCGCGTCACTGCCCGAGGTCCTGCCGCCACCGGCGGCCGTGCTGATGCCGGTCATCGTCGGGGATCCGGCAGGTGCCCCGCCGCGGATGCCGCCGGCGGGCCGTCCCGGGCGACCGGCCGGAGTGCTGGTCCTGCTCCACCCGGGCGACGACGGCGAGGCACGGGTCGTCCTGACCGAGCGGGTCACGCGCGACGGACACCACAGCGGCGAGGTGAGCTTCCCGGGCGGCAAGGCAGAGCCGGACGATCCCGATCTGGTGGCCACGGCCCTGCGCGAGGCGGCCGAGGAGGTGGCGCTCGACGCGGCCGCCGCCGGGGTCCGGGTGATCGGCCTGCTCGAGCGGTTCTGGATCCCGGTCAGCGACTTCGACGTCACGCCGGTCCTGGCCATCGCCGCGCGCCGGCCGATCCTGGTCGCGGCGCCCGACGAGGTGGCCCGGATCGTCGAGCCACCGATCGCGCGGTTCCTGCCGGGCGCCCCGATCGCCATCCGCGAACGGACGATCGGCGACATGCCGCTCCGCTACGGCGCGTACGACATCGACAGCCTGTCGGTCTGGGGTGCCACGGCCCGGATCCTGAGCCAGCTGGGCGCGATCCTGGACGCCTGAGCCGCGGCCGGAGCCGCCCGGTGCCGAGATGCCCTGCGCCGGGCGGGCCATCGGCCCGGGTATCCTTGGCCGCGCATGACCCGGATCCTCATCCGCGCCCCCAAGAGCCCGTTCGAGGCGGTCCCAGCCGAGCGAGTGCTCAGCCAGAACCTGATCGGCGACAACAGCGGCAACCTGCTGTTCATCGACAGCGCCTGGCGGCTGCTGAGCACCCGCGGGACCGAGCTGACACCCGACCGCTTCGCGCCGCACCTTCTCGATCCGGACGAGGTCAACGAGCGCTTCGATGTCTACGTCATCCCGTTCGCGAACGCGTTCCGCCTGCCGTTCCAGGCTCAGCTCATCCGGTTCACCCGGCTCATCGAGCGCCTGAAGATCCCGGTCGTGGTCGTCGGGGTGGGTTTCCAGGGCGGCCTGCCGTACGCGGCCGGGGCGACGCGTGAGATCGACGGAGCGGCCAAGGCGTTCGTCCGCGCCGTGCTCGAGCGATCGCCCTCGATCGGCGTCCGCGGCGAGTACACCCAGGACTATCTCCGGCGACTGGGCTTCACCGACGTCGAGGTCATCGGCTGCCCATCGATGTTCCTCCATGGCGACCGGATGGAGGTCACCAAACGGACACCGGCCCTGGCACGCGACGCCCGGCTCGGGATCGGCGTCACCAACAAGGTCACGGCCATGGGCCCGATCGTGGCCCACCACGTCGAGCGCTACCCGAACCTCGAGTACATCGCCCAGGACATCGACGCCCTCCGCCTGCTGCTGTGGGGTGAGGGTCCGGGCGCCGAGGCGGCATCGAGCCCGCTGCCCATCCATCGTTCGCACCCGTTGCTGCGCGACGACAAGGCGGTGTTCTATGTCGACCCGTGGCCGTGGGTCGAGGCCATGCGGGAGAAGGACTTCGTGTTCGGAACGCGGATCCACGGCAGCATCGCCGCCGCGCTGGCCGGCACGCCCAGCTTCCTCCTCGCCGCCGACGCCCGCACGCACGAGCTCGCCCGGTACTTCGAGATCCCGCACCGGATCATGAGCGAGGTCCCGCCCGACATCGACGCCGCAGAGCTGTACGCGGAGGCCGACTTCAGCGGGCTCGTCGGCGGCCATGCCGCCCGAGCGCGCACGTTCTTCGGCTACCTCGAGCGCCACGGCCTGCGGCATGTCTTCGAGGACGGTGAGGACGCGACGGCGTTCGACGATCGCCTCGCCACGGTGACGTTTCCCGGGCCCGTCCGTGCGCGACGGGTCGACCCTCTCCTGCGCACGCGGCGGCGGGCGACCCATCTGGCTCGGCGCCTGCGGAGTGGCGCCCGCCAGCGACTCCGGTCTGCCTAGGCGTCCGACGGCACCCTACGCGGGCTCGCCCTCGTCCGACGCGGCAGTCCCCGGCGATCCCGTCCTGGCCGCGAGCTGGCCCGTGCCGCGCTCGACCGGGCGGTCCAGGGCGATGTCGCCGCCGTCGCGGGCCCGACCGTCGACGGTCTCGCGGTCGTCCGCTCCGGCCAGCTCGACGACGATGGCGCGCATCTCCGAATGCTCGGTCCAGGCCGCGTGGGGGAGATCCGCCGGCCAGACGGCGGCTTCGCCCGCGGCGATCCGCGTGTACTCGTCACCGACGCCGACCCAGCCCCCGCCCTCGACGACGATGAACAGGACCGTGTTCGGGTTGGCGTGCGGCTCGATCCGTGCCCCGCGCGCGAAGGCGAGCTCGGACACGGCCCCGCGGCCGTCGCTGTGGAGGACCTGGCCGGACAGGCCGACCGAGCCGATGGGCCCGTCCGGACGCCGATGACCGACCCCGAACCGGCGGATCTCGATCGGCACCGGCGATCGATCTGCTACCGGCGGCGGCGCTGCTGGCGCTGGGTGCGCCGGCCGCCGGCTGGACGCTTCTTGATCGTCGCCTCGGGGTCCGAATACTTCTGGCGAGTGAAGTAGCGCTCGCGCGCCATCTTCTGCTCATAGGCGGCGAACATCGGCGGGAAGCGGACGAAGCGGATCCAGACCATCGTCCCGATGCCGGCGATCTCGGTGGCCAGGACGATGAAGAAGTCGAACACGAACAACGCCTCGATGACCAGCATGCTGAACGTGATCAGCCCGGTCCACCACAGCCACTCCCACATCTCCAGGTAGATGGCGTGGCGATGCAGCGCGCGCGTCCGGACGTTGTACAGGATGGTCAGGATGGCCAGCAGGACGAGTGACGCGATCCACGTCGGATGGAAGATGTCCGGGAAGTTGTCGTGGTTGAACGAGACGAAGAGATAGTCCCAGGGAGCGAGCGTCACCGATGACCTCGTAGTCGCGTTTGTGGGCCCCCGGAGTATGCCATGTCAGGCGGTATACTCGGCCCGAATGGTGCGGCGCACCGCGACCGTCCGGGGACCTGTGGCCCGCCCCGCTGACGCTTCGCAGGCCCATGGGAATCGGAGGAACGCCCCGGGTGCGAGCCCTGCTGTCAGTCGCGAACCGAGACGGTATCGCAGCGCTCGCGCGCGACCTTCTCACGCTCGGGATCGAGGTCTACGCGACCGAGGGCACCCGTGACCACCTCGCGGCCGAGAGCGTCGAGGTCCATTCGGTCACCGAGCTGACCCAGGGCGAGCCCGACGTCGGCGGGCAGGTCAAGACGTTCCATCACGCGGTCTATGCCGGGATCCTGGCCCGCCGCGACGTCCCCGCCCAGCTCGAGGAGCTGCGGGCGCAGGGCATCGGCCTCATCGACATCGTGGTCGTCAACGTCAAGCCGTTCGCCCCGGCCATCGGGGTCAAGCTGATCGGGCTCGACGAGGCGATCGAGATGATCGACGTCGGGGGCGCGGCGCTGCTCGGGGCGGCCGCCCGCAACGCCGCGGGCGTCGCGTCCGTGGCCGACCCGGCGCACTACCCGCAGGTCGTCGCCGAGCTGCGCGAGCTCGGGACGGTCAGCCCGGAGACACGAGCCAAGCTCGCCGCCGAGGCGTTCAGCACCGTGGCCGCGTACCACGCCGAGATCGCGGCCTACCTCAACCAGATCTCGGGGAACACGTTCCCGCGCCACCTCGCGCTCGTCCTCGAGAAGGTGGACGATCTGCGTTACGGTGAGAACCCGCACCAGCGCGCGGCGTTCTACCGTGAGACGACGCACCGCAGCGGCACGCTGGCCGACGCGACGCGGCTCCAGGGCGAGATGCCGTCGTTCAACAACCTGCTCGACCTCGACGCCGCCTATCGCATCGCCCGCGACTACACCGCGCCGACGGTCGCCATCGTCAAGCACACCGATCCCGTCGGGCTCGCCTCCAACGACGAGCTCGTCGAGGCCTACCGGCACGCGCTCGAGACCGACCCGGTGGCGGCCTTCGGCGGGATCGTCGGGGTCAACCGCGAGCTCGACGGAGCGACCGCGCGCGAGATCGCGGCCAACTCGTACGAGGCAGTCGTCGCGCCCGGGTTCAGCCAGGCCGCGGTCGGGATCCTGCGCGGCAAGCCCGGGCTCGAGCTGCTGGCCATCCCGCCCGACCCGACCGAGGGGATGCGCGATTACGGCATCGCCAGCCTCGACTTCAAGCGCGTCGCCGGTGGCCTGCTGGTCGAGAGCCTCGACGATCTCGGGCTCGACCGCGGCCGGCTCCAGGTCGTGACCAAGCGACGCCCGACGCTCGAGGAGCTGACCGACATGCTGTTCGCCTGGCGGGCCGTGCGCCACGTCCGCTCGAATGCGATCGTGCTGGCCCGCAACGGCGCCACGGTCGGGATCGGCGCGGGGCAGGCCAGCCGCCAGGTCTCGGTCGAGATCGCGGTCCGGCGGGCGGGTGACAGGGCCAAGCTGTCGGTCCTGGCGTCGGACGCCTACTTCCCGTTCCCGGACGGGATCCAGGCCGCCGCCAGCGCCGGCGTCACCGCGATCATCCAGCCGGGCGGCTCGATCCGCGACGAGATGGCGATCGAGGTGGCCGACCGCCATCACCTCGCGATGGTGTTCACGGGGCGTCGTCATTTCCGCCACTGAGCGAGATCCGATGGAGCAGCTCCTCGCCCTCGAGATGATCCGGGTCACAGAAGCGGCCGCCATCGAGTCGGCGCGGTTCATGGGACGGGGCCAGAAGGATGGCGCCGACGCGGCCGCCACCGAGGCGATGCGCGCGACGATGGACGAGATCGACTTCGCCGGCCGGATCGTCATCGGCGAAGGCGAGCGCGACGAGGCGCCGATGCTGTACATCGGCGAGCGGGTCGGTCGCACCGGCGCCGATCGCGAGGACGTACCACGCGTCGACATCGCGGTGGACCCGCTCGAGGGCACGAACCTCGTCGCCCACGGCCAGGCCGGCGCGATCACCGTTCTCGCGGCGTCGGAGGCCCACGGGCTGACCCACGCCCCGGATACCTACATGGAGAAGCTGTGCGTCGGCCCGGTCGCCGCCGGCAGGGTCGACATCCGCGAATCCCCGACCGAGAACCTCGGGCGGATCGCCGAGGCGCTCGGACGGCGGGTGTCGGACATCACGGTCGTCATCCTCGAGCGGCCGCGCCACGACGGCCTGATCGCGGAGGTCCGGGCGGCCGGCGCGCGCATCAAGCTGATCGGCGACGGCGACCTGTCGGCGGCCATCTCGTGCGCCGTGTCGGGCACCGGCGTCCATGCCGTCATGGGCACCGGCGGCGCGCCCGAGGGCGTCATCACGGCGGCCGCGCTGCGCTGCCTGGGCGGCGAGATCCAGGCCCGCTTCCGGTATCGCAGCGACGATGAGCGTGAGCGCGGGACACGGATGGGCCACGGCGATGAATCGCGGGTCTACCGGACGGAGGACCTGGCCCCCGGCGACAACCTCGTGTTCGCCGCGACCGGGGTCACCAGCGGCGACCTCCTCCACGGCGTGCGCTTCTTCGGCGGCGGGGCACGGACGCACTCGCTGGTCATGGCCTACCAGGCCAAGCAGGTCCGTTTCGTCGACACCGTCCACATGTTCGACCGCGACAGCCCACCCCGCGTCCGGCTCTAGGGCCCGTCGCTCCGGGCGTCGGCGCTACGGCGCGACGAGGTCGGCGAGCCGGTCGCGCATCGCCGGATCGGCGATCACCGGACGCATGATGAGCTCGTCGACGCCGTCGTCGGCGTGGCGCCGGATCGCGTCGAGCACCTGCCGGGGCGTCGTCGGGAGGTCGCGCAGGCGTCGGGCCGCCACGACCGGGTCGTAGCCGTAGTAGGCCTCGATGTAGCGGCGGGCCTGGGCAGCCGCGTCGGGACCCAGGGCGAAGTACGTCCCGGCCACCCAGCGCGGGGCACCGGACCGGCCGGCGTCGGCCCACGCATCTGCGACGTTCCGCCACACGGCGGCCATGCGCGCAGGCTCGCCACCGCCGGGAGCCATGAAACCGTCGCCCCATCGTGCGACGCGTCCGGCGACCGCATCGACGTAGCCGCCGATCAGCAGTTCGGGCGCGCCACCGTCACCGAGCGGGATCCCGGTCGGCGGGGTGCCATCGTCGAGCCCCTCGCCCGCCCACAGGAGGCGGATCTGGGCCAGCTGGGTCTCGAAGCGACGGCCGCGATCGTGGAACGTGGTCCGTGTCGCGCTGAAGTCCTCCTCGCGGATCCCGACGCCGAGACCGAGGCTCAAGCGACCGCCGGACAGGGCCTGGATCGTGGCCGACTGACGCGCCAGCAGGGTCGTTTCGCGGGTCGGGCCGACGACCAGGCTTGCCATCAGCCGGATCCGGCGCGTGACGCCGGCCGCCGCCGCCAGGGCGGTCAGCGCCTCATGCGCCGGGGCGATGACGCGGTCGCCGATGACGAGGCTCGAGAAGGGTCCGACATCCGCGCTCGCGGCCCACGACAGGACGTGGTCGCGACCGCCGTCCAGCGGACGAGCCGGCAGGCCGATGGCGATGTCCATGGCCTCAGCCGAGCCGCAGCTGGGGCAGCACCTCCTTGCCGAAGACCTCGATGAACTCGGCCTGGTTGCGACCGACGTTGTGGAGATGGATCTCCTCGAAGCCCATGTCCACGTAGTGCTGGATGTGGGCGGCATGCGCTTCGAGATCGCTGGTCATGAGGACACGGTTCTTGAAGTCCTCGGGCCGCACGAGCTTCGCCATCGCCGCGAAATCCTCGGGGTTCTTGATGTCCTGCTTCGGGAACGACATCCCGCCGTTGGGCCACTCGGTCACCGCGTTCTGGACGGCCTCCTCGTCGGTCCGTGCCCAGGAGACGTGGATCTGCAGGAGCTTCGGTGTCCCGAGCGGCTTGCCGGCCTCGGCGCAGCCCTCATCACACTTCTCCCACAGCATCCGGATCTTCTCGTCGGCGGCCCCGACCGTGATCATCCCGTCGGCGAGCTTGCCGGCCTTCTTGGCGTTGATCGGCCCGGCCGTCGCGACATAGACCTTGACCGGCTCGTCGGGGATCGTGTACAGCCGGGCGCTCTCGAGCGTGAAGAAGTCGCCCTTGTGCTTGACGACCTTTCCGGTGAACAGCTTGTTGATGATCTCGATCGACTCGAACATCATCGCGCTGCGGATGCCGATCTCCGGCCACGGCCCGCCGATCACATGCTCGTTGAGCGCCTCCCCGGCACCGAGGCCGAGGTAGAAGCGGCCCGGGTACATCGCCCCCAGCGTCGCCGCCGCATGCGCGATCACGGCCGGGTGGTAGCGGAAGCCGGGGCAGGTCACCGCCGTGCCGAACGGAAGGCTGGTGCGCTGTCCCAGCGCGCCCATGAACGACCAGGCGAAGGCGCTCTGGCCCTGTTGCGGGGTCCAGGGATGGAAGTGCTCGCTGACCATGAATCCCGCTTCGAACCCGGACGCCTCGGCGGCGGCGCACCAATCGAGCAGGTCGGTCGGGTGGAACTGCTCGAGCATCGCCGCGTAGCCGATCGTGGTCATGGTGTCACCTCTGTGGCCGGCGCGGTCCGCGCATGCATTCGATGGGAAGGATTGTATGCAATCTGTGCTGTTTTGTACTCATGCTGGCTTTCACGACCCGCCGATGTCCCCGGACCCGGGGTCCGGACCCTCGCCGATGCCGTCGTCGCCGTCGACGTCATCCTCGAGCATGACGACGAGCGGACGCCGGCGGCGGGACGAGCGGTCCAGTCGCTCGACATCGCGGCGACGCAGGAGGTAGGCGCGGCCGTCGCGCGTCGCGGCCAGCCGACCATCGCGGATCGCGCGACGCAGCCATCCGGCGTCCCGGCCGACCGCGAGCGCGGCTTCGCTGACGGTCAGGGGATCGCCCGCGCGGTAGAAGTCGCTGTGGTGGCCGAGGTCGCTGTGATACAGCTGCCGCTCGACCTCGAAGGTCGCCCGGCCGACCGAGCCCGGGCTGCCGAACCGACCACGTTGGTGGCGCTCGTCATAGGCCCGCCGCCGGCTGGGACGCGACAGGACCTCGTAGGCCCGCGTCACCGATTTGAACCGCCGCTCCGTCTCGGGGTCGGCGCCGGTCGCGTCTGGATGGGTCGTGCGCGCCAGCTGTCGATAGGCCGTCCGGATCTCGGCCTGGGTCGCGGTCGGGGTGAGCCCGAGCGTGGCGTAGTGGTCGGTGCGGACCGTGATGGACCTCCGGCAGAGTGGACGGCTCAGTCGCCATTGACCGATGCGGCGATGGCCCGGTTCGGGTGCGCGCCGAGCGGCGTGAACGGCGCCCGCTCCTGGTTGCACAGGTCCATCGCGATACGAGCGTAAACCACGGCCGCATCGGTGAGGTCCTTGACCTTGAACGACTTCTTCGCGGCGTGGGCGCGCGATCGCGGCGCGTAGCTGATGGCTGGGATGCCCAGCTCGTTGAAGGCGTTGGTATCGCGCCACATGCTGGTGACCGGCTCGCCGACGATCTCCGGCGGGGTGTCGAAGACCTGGTCGTGGGCGCGCCTGACCGTCTCGATCAGTCGGTCTGCCCCGAGTGCCTCGAAACCGGGCCGGTACAGGAACAGCTCGACCGTGCCCTCCACACCGACGCCCGCCAGCACGCCGCGAAGCTCCTCGCGCAGGTCGAGTGGGTTCGCCCCGGGGAGGATGCGGGTGTCGACGAAGAGCTGGCAGACCTGCGGGGCGCTGGTCAGGTTGTACGGATAGCCCGACCGGATGGCGTTGATGCTCGCCTTCGGCACGATCGTGCCGTGCTCGCCACGGTAGGTCTGCCGCTGCTGGTAGTCGTACGCCCAGGTCTCGAACGCGGCGATCACGGCGCCCGTGCGGACGATCGCGTTGGGGGCATCCGCCAGACCCGTCGGTCGGGGCAGGTAGGGCGTGTAGTAGCGGGGCGTGTCGGTGACGACGGTGACCTTGAAATGCGCCTTCCCTGGCTCGATCCCGACGATCCCGAACCCGGTCCCCTCGGCGACGATCGCGAAATCGGCCACGGCGCCGTGGGTGATCATGAACCGGGCACCGAGGTCCTTGCTGAGATAGGCCGGGCCCTGCCACTCGTCGATCGGCTCGCGCGAGATCTCGCCGGCCACGGCGCTCACGATCAGGTCGCCCTTGAGCGGGTAGCCGGCGTCGCGGATGGCCTTGCCGGCCACGAGGAACGCCGCCATCGGGCCCTTGTCGTTGACCACCCCATCGCCGTAGATCTCGTCGCCGTCGATCCAGGCGGAGTGGTACAGCGGATCGAGCGGATCCCGCGCGGACAGGACGGCGTCGGGCCGGAGCGTCGTGTCGAGGTGGGCGTTGAAGATCAGGCTGTGACCACCGCCCGTCCCGTGGATCCAGGCGGCGACGTTGATGCGGTCCTCGGTCAGGGCATAGGTCTTCGGCTCGAACCCGTTCGCCGCCAGCCAGTCACGGACGAAGCGGCCGGCCTCGCCCTCGGACCCGGTCGGGCTGTCGATGTTGCCGAGCGCGAGGGCGAGCTCGACGACCTCGTTCGGATCGATCAGGGCCAGGACGTCGTCAGGGGTCATCGGGGGCTACCTCCGGGGGTGATCCGTGGGGCTCATGGGGGCGCCGGGCGGGACGCTGACGATCACGTGACCGCGAGGTCGATCCGGGCGGGCACGCCCACTCTCGCCGCGATCGCCGCCGTCAGCAGGATCGCGCTGGCGGCGATGATCGCCGCCTGGACGCCGACCGTGTCCATCACGAACGCCAGCATGATCGGCCCGATCAGCGCCCCGAGGTCGGACGAGAAGCGGTAGCCGCTGAGCACGAAGGTGCGCTGCTCCGCGGGCACGATCTCCGAGAGCAACGCCGTCTGCGAGCTGGCAAAGAAATCGCCGCAGCCGATCAGGGCGGCCACGAGCAGGAACGACGCGAGCTCTCCGGTGAACAGGAAGAGGAGGTCGCCGATGGCGATGGCGAACAGGCCGACCGAGATGACCCGCCGCCGGCCGACGCGATCACCGAGGCTGCCGCCCGGCGCCATCACCAGGAACCCGGTGATGGCCATCAGCGCGATGGCGACCGCGATCGACACGCCGCCGAGCCCCAGCACGGTCGCCGCATAGAGCGGCAGGATCGTGTTCCGGACACCATGGCGATGGATCATGTTCGCGACGACGCCACCGTTCGTGACCGCGAGCGCCACGGTCCGGCGAGATCCGTAGAGCACGCGCTTGTCGTCGGTCTCGGCGGCCTTGCCGGTCTTCGGCCGGCGGAGGTCGATCCGCCCGAGCATGGGCAGCAGGAGCACGCCGGCAACGACCGCCAGCACGGCGTTGACCGCAAAGGTGGCCCGCCAGCCGATGATCACCCCGATGATCCCGCCCAGGATCGGATAGAACGCGATGCCCAGGTTGTTGGCCATCGGGTACAGGCTCATCACCTTGCCGCGGTTCGCCGGCGTCGCGAGGGCGCTCAGCGCGGCCAGGATGACCGTGGCCAGGATGGCCACGCCGATGCCGCTTACGACGCGCGCGAGGATGAGCGTTTCGACGGTCGCGGCACCGATGCCGATCGCCGACGAGACGATGAGCGCCGCGACCGCGGCGAGGGTCAGGACCTTCGGGGCGATGTTCGAGGCAAGGAAGCCCGCCGGAAGGTCGACCAGCAACCTGGCCAGGCCGAACGATGCGACGATGAGCCCGGCGGTGGTGATGCTGACCCCGAGATCGTCGCGGATCTGGGGCAGCAGCGGGGTCATGATGTTGGTCGCCGCGACCACGCAGAACATCGACACGCCGAGCATGACCGCGTCCGGCGGCATCCACGGTCGGCGTGCCGCCTCGGCCGGGCGCTCGATCCCGGCGGTGGCGGTTCCCATGGCGACGGCGCCATCGGCGAGCGAGCTGGCAGACGACGGTCGGGTCGCCGGCGTCGCTCGGGTCATCGCGGATCAGGCCCGGAGGCGGGTCGGCGCCTCGACGGTCGTCGAGCCCGCGCGGATCCGGTCGAGTTCCGCGGCGATGTCGTCCAGCGTGAGCCGCGATGGGTCGAGGACGAGATCGCGTCGAGCGCAGGCGGCCGCGACGACCAGCTTGCGGATCTGCCGCGCGTCGAGGCCGACGTCCGTGCATGCGGCGGCGAGGCTCGACAGCCCGGCACGGGTGCCACGGGTGTCGTCGTCCACGCCGAGCTCGGTGAGGCTGTCGTTGAGGATCGACACGACGGCCGCGACACCGGGCAGGCCGATCTCCTCGATGAGGTCGGCCCGCGACAGGAATGCGGTGTCGACCCCGGACCGGAAGTTGGTCGTCGCGATGAACACCACGTTGCGGTGATCGCGCGCCACCGCATCCACGCCGGCGAGGACGGCCGCCGTCGCCCGATGGACGTCGACCGGGTTCGTCTCGAGGGACGCGCCGGTGCGGTTGACGGCGAGCGATTCGACCTCATCGATGAGCACGACCACCGGTCGGCCGCGCAACGCCAGATCCGGGATCGTCCGCTCGAAGAGGCGCGCGACGGAACGCTGGCTCTCCCCGAGGAGCTGGCTGGGGAAAGCGTGCGGATCGATGTCGACGAACAGGACCGGCCCGTCATCGAGCACGCGCGCGGCCTCGTCGGCCAGCCCGCCGGCAAGCGTCGTCTTGCCGGTCCCCGGCGGCCCGGCCAGGACGATGAGCCCGTGGATGGCAAGGCCGATCGTGCTCGACGTCGCTCGCTGCTTCACGTCGAACAGGAGGTAGTTGAGCAGACGCTCCTTGACCCCCGCCGGGACGAAGATGCGCTCCCAGCGGTCGCGCCAGTCGTCGTCCGGCAGCTCGGTGAGGCGGACGATCCCCTCGATGCCCGGAGGCACGCTGATGGACGGCACCTCAGGCGTCCGGCCGGCCGTCGAGATGGTCCGGCCAGACGACGCCGGTCAGGTCCGGCGCGTCGAGCGTCGGGAGCTCCTCGAACAGGTTCAATGGGTCGAGCAGGATCCGCATCATGTCGTAGAGCGCGTCGAAGTTGTGGACCCGGACGAGCCGTGCCGTGCGCTCGTTCGAGGCGTTGAAGTGCTGGTGCCACTGCCAGTGATCGACCACCACGAGATCGCCCGCTTCCCAGTCATGCCGGACGTCGTCGACGATGCTGTAGCCGGACCCGGACACGCCGAACAGCCAGGCCTCCCCACCGTGGCGGTGACGCGACTGGTACTTGCCCGGCGCCAGCTCGTGCATGACCGCCGACAGCCCGGCGGTATGGAAGCCGATCGACTTGTCGACGAGGAACAGGCTGCGTGCTCCGCGCTTGGTGACGAGGCCGCGAACGTCCTCGAACCGGGTGATCAACCGGGCGCTGTCGGTCCCCTCCCACTGGCGCGCCAGCCGCTGCGTGCGACGGGCGTACGGATCGTCGCCGGTCAGCGGCGACACCTGGGTGGGCCGGGGCGGCAGGTCGGCGATGGGCGCGTCGCCACCTTCCTCGAGCAGCGCGACGCCGAACTGTTCGAGCATCGGCTGGACGCTCCAGGTGTGGAAGCGGACCACCGAGTCGCCGTCATTGCCGTGGCGGTGCCAGGCCCAGTTCGGGAGGTGGAGGGTGTCCCACGGCCGCCACGCGATGCGCTGGCCGTCGATCTCGGTCCAGCCCGAGCCGGACTCGATGAACATGATCGCGTCCCAGCTGTGGCGATGGACCGTGGTGGTCGTGCCCGGGTCGATCTCGTGGACCGTCGCGTCGAGGTTCTTGGTCGGCCGATCGCCGTCCCAGCCGGCATAGACCCCGCGTCGCGTCCGGCGGGCCGGTGAATCGACCAGCGTCACGTCGGCACGCTTGATGACCTTCTTGTGATACCCGCGCCATTCCTCGAGGAGCGACTCGCGCCGCTTCTTCTGGACCTCGTAGTGGGTCACCTGGGTCGACGTCGTGGTCTTCACGTCACACCTCTGCGGGATCGACGGCGATCGAGGCGCCGGACGATCGGTCGGGGCCTCGACGCCTTCGCCCGATTGTATCCAAAGCGCGACAACTTGTGTCCACTGTCGGACAGCGGCGCTCAGCGCGGGAGCTTGAACAGCTCCGCGGCGTTCCCGCCGAGGATGCGGCGCTTGGCCTCCTCGGTCAGGAACGGGAGATCGTAGATCGTGCTCGGCAGGTTGAAGTCCCAATGCGGGTAGTCCGACGAGAACAGCAATTGTGTCTCGGCGCCGATCTTCTTCAGGGTCATCTCGAGCAGCTCGAGGTCGTTGTTCTCGATGGGCTGGGTCGTGTAGTACATCTCGCGCATGTACTCGCTGGGGAGGCGACGGAGGAGTGGCGCCTCCGCCGAACGCATCATGTATTCGTTGTCGAGCCGCTGCATCAGGAACGGGATCCAGGCAAGTCCGCTCTCGATCCAGAGGAGCTTCAGCTTCGGGAATCGCTCGGGGATGCCGTTGACGACCATGTTGGTCATGTGGACCAGGTTGTAGAAGATGAAGCCGAGGGCGTGGACCGAGAGGAACCGGTTCATCCCCTCGAACATCCGCTCCTGCTGGTGATAGATCGCATGGAACGACAGCGGCAGTCCGCGCTCCTCGATCGCCCGGTAGACGGGCATGTAGGCGTTCGCGTGGACCGGCTTGTAGCGGGCCGACGTGACCATGAACCCGACGACGCCCGGGTCGTCACCGAAACGCTCGACGAACTTCAGGCACGCCTCCGGCTGGTTCATGGGCAGATAGATCATCGTCTTGAGGTATGGCGATCCGGGCAGGACCTCCTCGCACAGCCAGCGGCTGTATGCCCACGCCATCTCCGTCTCGATGATCGGGTCGGGATGCATCCCGAGGGCGAGCAGAGCCGTGGGAAAGACCACCTGGTAGTCGATCCCGATCGCCCGCATCTCCTTGAGTGAGAACTCGGCCTCCGCGTGCAGGTCTGCCGCCTCGAACGTCTCCATGTGCTCGTTGCGGTAGCGGAGGATGCGGCCCGACAGGCTGTGGTGCTGGGGACTGCGGAAGCCGGGGTAGAGCAGGCCGCCGCGCTCCCCCATCATGACCTCGTTGCGAAGCACCTCGTCATCGATGTACTTCACGATCTCGCGGTAATGCGTCATCTCGTTGAGATGGTGCGCATCGGCGTCGACGATGAGGAAGTCCTTGTAGCCGCGCTCCTCGGCCTGGCGGGTGGCATTGGCCAGGTGGAACTTGGTGTCGAAGCCGGCGCGTTCGCCGGTGTTGAAGATCCGAGGCTCGACGCGGTCGCCGACCAGGCTCATCAGATGCTGCTCCAGCCGGCCCACAGGGCCAGCTCGAAGAGCTCCAGGTTGACCACCTTGGTCATCGCCACGGCCGTGACCGCCACGTCCGTCGCGGTCACCGCGTCAGCCGGGAAGGCCTCGAGCGTCGAACCCAGGTCGCGCTTCGCCGAGAAGAGGCGGACCGCGGCCAGCAGCAGGTCCTGGACGGCCTGGTCGGGCACGTCGGCGACCCGGTCCTCGTCCACGATCCGGCGGACCTGATCGAGGATCCGGCGGGCATCGCCGGCCAGCGAAGCATCGGTCGCCGCGGCGTCGGCCGCGACCATCTGCCGGGCGCGCTCATCCGCTGACATAGACCTCTCCTCCTCGCTCGACCGCGTCGAATCGCCGTAGCCGGATGCGCCGGTTCGCTGCGCACTGGCCCGTCTCGATGTCGTACTCCCAGCCGTGCCACGGGCAGACGATGTGGATCTCGGACGTCGAGAACCGATCGCGAACGTGGCGCCGTTCCTCGTCGAGGACCGACTCGACCTTGCCGATCAGCATGCCCTCGCCGACGGGTCCGCCCATGTGCCGACAGACGTTCTCGAACGCGTAGAAGCGGCCGTCCCGCTCGAAGACGAAGACCTCGCGGGTGCCGACCGTGATCATGACCCGCTGCCCGTCGGCGAAGTCCTGGACGCGTCCGGCGTAGATCTCAGTCGCCATCCACCACCCGTCCGTTCCGACCGCGCGACAGGGCTTGTCGCGCGGCTCCACGTGCGGCGGATTGTACACGAGACATCCCCGGATGTGGACAATCGGACTGGTCTCGTGTTCAATGCACAGGCACTCGACCGACAGTGCCTCCCATGTCCGACGCCGGTCGCGCACGACCCGCCGGGCCGCTCTGTGAGGGACCATGACCGGCTGGTTCGGCTCCGACCTCCTCGTCGATCGTCTCGCCGGGCTGGGCGTCCGCCATCTCGCGCTCAACCCGGGCGCATCGATCCGTGGTCTCCATGACTCGCTGGTCAACCCGCCCGGCCGATCGCCGGAGCTGATCCTCGCCCTCCACGAAGAGATCGCCGTCGCGATGGCCCACGGCTACGCCAAGGCCGGTGGCGGCACGATGGCCGTCGGCGTCCACGACACCGTCGGCCTGCTGCATGCCAGCATGGCGATCTTCAATGCCTGGGCCGACCGGGCGGCGATGGTCGTGATCGTGGGCACCGGGCCGCTCGATGCCGCGCGACGGCGGCCGTGGATCGATTGGATCCACACGGTCACCGACCAGAGCGCGCTGGTCCGGGACTTCACCGTCTGGAACGATCAGCCGACGAGCCCGGATGCGCTGCTGGCCAGCCTGGACCGCGCCTGGACGACGATCCACCGGCAGCCCGTCGGACCGGGGATCATCGGGCTCGACGTCGACCTCCAGGAGCTCCCGGTCGAGCAGGAAGCGCACGCCGAGCGACTCGGGCGGCCGGCGCCCCGGGCGAGCCGGCCGGCACCCGATCCGGCGGTGGTCGACGACATCGTCCGGCAGCTGAGAGCCGCGCAACGACCCCTGTTCGTGACCGACCGACCCCTGTCAGCGGAGGCGTCCGTGCTGCTGGTCGAGCTCGCCGAGCGGACCGGCGCCGGGCTGCACGAGGTCGGGGGCGGCACATCCTTCCCGGTCGGTCATCCACACGACGTGACCGAGGGCGTGGACGCGGCGATGGCGGCGGCCGACTTCCTGCTGCTGGTCGAGGCACGCGATCCGACCTGGGCGCTCGGCCCGGTCGACCTCCATTCGCGACGGAGCCTCAGCACGTGGACGGGCACCGCAGTCGCCAGCATCGGGCTGGCGGGCATCGTCGACAAGGCCTGGATGGTCGCCGAATCCGCCGGCCCGGACCGGCTGGAGCTGACCGCCGATCCGGAGCTGGCCCTCGCCGCGCTTCTCGACGCGTGGGGCGCCACCGTGCGGCCTCTCGACCCGGCCCTCGAGGCTGCGGCCGCGGTGGTGGGACCGGCCCTGCCGGAGGCGTCGGCTGATGCGCGCGGCATCCATCGCGGCCACCTCGGGCGAGCGGTCGCCGATGCCCTGCGCGATGTCGAATGGACGGTCGCCAACGGCGTCATCGGGAACTGGTCGCGCCGGACGCTCCGATTCCAGCATCCCTCCCAGTTCCTCGGCCGCTCGTTCGCGGGTGGGCTCGGATACGGTGCCGGGGCATCGCTCGGCGCCGGTCTCGCCTATCGCGGCACCGGCCGCGTCGTGGTCGACCTCCAGGGCGACGGCGACTTCCTCTATACCCCGCAGGCGCTGTGGACCGCGGCCCATCACCAGATCCCGGTGCTGTTCATCATCGATTCGAACCGCGCCTATTTCCAGGACGAGCGCCACCAACGCGCGATCGCCGTGAATCGAAGCCGGCCGCCCGAGCGGGTCGGGGTGGGCATCGCCATCGACGATCCCGCGATCGACCATGCCCAGCTGGCCCGCGCATTCGGCCTCGAAGCCAGCGGTCCGATCCGCGACCTCGCCGAGCTGGAGGCGGCCCTCGCGGTCGGCGTCGCCACGGTGCGCGCGGGCGAGCCATTCGTCCTGGACGTGCGGACCTCGCCGAACTAGCGCGACACCGACGGGCCGAGGGTCAGCGAAGCCGGACGTTCACCGCCTTGAGGCGGGTCATCGACAGGACCTCCTCGATCCCGTGCTCGAGGCCGACCCCCGAGTCCCCCCAACCACCGAACGGGACGGCCGGGAACCGCGTCTCGACATCGTTGATCCAGACGTAGCCGGTCTCGATCGCGTTGGCGAGCCGGAAGGCGCGGTCGATGTCCTGCGTCCAGACGGCGGCGGTCAGGCCGAACGGCCCGTCGTTGGCGAGCGCGACCGCCTCGGACTCCTCCGTGAACGTCATCGCGGCCAGGACCGGGCCGAACACCTCGACATCGGCCAGCTCGCTCCCGCGGGCGACGCCGTCGACCACGGTCGGCTCGAGGAACGCCCCCCGGCCCAGCTCGCCGGTCTCGATGGCGTGGCCGCCGGTCAGGACGCGTGCGCCGCCGCCGGTCGCGCGCTCGACCATGTCGACGACCCGCGACCGGGCCGACTTGGTGATCATGGCGCCCATCTCGGTCGATGGGTCGCTCGGCATGCCGATCCGGATCTTCCGCGTCCGGTCGACGACCCGTTCGAGCACGGCCTCGGCGATCGACTCATGGACGATCAGCCGGCTGGTGGCGCCGCAGCTCTGACCCTGCACCCGGGCGAAGTTCATGCCGCGGACGATCGCCGCGGCGGTCTCGTCGAGGTCGACGTCGGGGAAGACCACGATCGGGTTCTTGCCACCGAGCTCGAACGTCATCGACTTCACGCGTCCGCTGGCGGCCGCGGCGGCCTGGATCCGGAGAGCGGTCGGCGTGCTGCCGGTGAAGGTGATCCGCAGGATCCGGGGGTGGGCTGCGATCGCGGCGCCCGTCGCCGGACCGCCGACGACCACGTTGATGACCCCGTCCGGGACGACGCCGGCGGTGATCTCGGCGATCGCCAACGGGCTCAACGGGGCGAGCTCCGAGGGCTTGATGATCACGCAGTTCCCGGCCACCAGCGCCGTGGCGATCCGGGCGGCGGTGAACATCGCCGGGTGGTTGAAGGTCACCAGTCGAGCCACCACGCCCCATGGCTCGCGGGCGGTGTAATGGAGGCCCGGCAAGGGGAAGGTCTCGCCCTTGGTCTCGAGCGCCAGTCCGGCCGCCTCGTGCATCTGGTGGATGCCCTTGGCGACGTCGGCCCGCATCGACACGAGCGGGTTGCCGGTGTCGAGGGCATCGAGCTGCGCGAGCTCCTCCGCCTTGGCCTCGAGCCGGTCGGCGAGCGCGCCGATGAGAGCGGCGCGCTCTCGGGCCGGGGTCCGCCGCCAGCCGACATGGGCCGCCTCGGCCGCGGTCACGGCTCGCTCGACGCCGTCCTCGCCGGCGTCGGCGATCCGCGCGATCAGCTGCCAGGTGGCCGGGTCGCGGACCTCGATGCGATCGGCGTCACCCGCCTCGATGAATCGCCCGTCGATGAAGGAGGTCTGGGTCGCGACATCCGTGTCAGCGCCCGACACCAGCCGCTCGGCGATGGACATGGTTCACCCCAATCCTGGGCCGGTTCCCGGCCGACAAAGTGTAGCCAATCTGCCATCGAATGTACACAACCGCGTCACCCGACCCCGAAGGTGATGGCCAGCAGTGTGGCGTTCATGGTCACCACGATGGCCGTGATGCCCAAGGCGGTGATCGTCAGAGATGGCCGGTTGACGAACCCTCCCATCACCGAGCGCGACGCAGTGTGATGCACCAGCGGGATGAGGGCGAACGGGATGCCGAGAGACAGGACGACCTGGGACAGGACGAGGACGAGCGTGGGCTCGAAGCCGATGGCGAGGACGAGCAACGCGGGGGCGATGGTCACGATCCGGCGGACGCCCAGCGGGATGCGCCGATCGATGAACCCCTGCATCACCACCTGGCCGGCCAGGGTGCCGACGCTCGAGCTCGCGAGGCCCGATGCGAGCAGGGCGATCGCGAACGTCGTCGCGGCCACCGTCCCGAGGACGGCGCCAGTCGCCACGAAGGCGCCGTCGAGTGACACGTCCAACCCATTGGCTCCACCCGAGAACGCCGCGGCCGCGACCACCAGCATCGCGACATTGACCGCTCCGGCGATGATCATCGACAGGGTCACATCGAGGCGGGTGTAGTGGAGCAGCACCCGGATCTCGCCCGGATCCCGTGTCGGGATGCGGTCCGTCATGAGGGCCGAGTGCAGGTACACGACGTGGGGCATCACCGTCGCGCCGATGATGCCGACCGCGAGGAGCACGCTCCCGGCGTCGGTCAGACGCGGCACCAGGCCGCGCAGGAGGTCGGCCGGCACGATGTCGACGACGAGCAGATTCCAGGCGAAAGCCGCGACGATGACCGCCAGGCAGACCGTGATGGCGATCTCGAACCCGCGGGAGCCGCGTCGCTGGAGCCCGAGCAGGAGCATCACGACGCCGGCGGTGACGACGCCCGCGAACAGCGCCGGCCACCCGAACAGCAGGCGGAGGGCGATGGCGGCGCCGATGAACTCGGCCAGGTCGGTCGCCATCGCGACGATCTCTGCCTGGAGCCACAGGAACCAGCGCATCGCGGCGGGGTACCGATCCCGGCACAGCTCGGGCAGGCTCCGGCCGGTGACGAGGCCCGCCTTGCTCGAGAGGTACTGCACGATGACGGCCATCAGGTTCGCCGCCACGATCACCCACAGCAGCAGGTAGCCATATCGGACGCCACCAGCGATGTTGGTCGCGAAGTTGCCCGGATCGACGTACGCGACGGCGGCCACGAAGCCCGGACCCAGGAGCCTGAGTGGGCCGCGGATCCGGCCGCGCGCCAGGATCTGGCCGAGCGACTCCGGATAGGCCCGGGTCAGCGTCACGGCCGGTCAGACCTGCCTGGCCGCGGCCTCCCGGCCGCCGCGCTGAGCTGCCGCCTGCTGCCGGCCATCCACACCTCTTTCCTCGGTCGACGCCGGGGACCGCGAGGGAGGAGTACCTCGCGGTCCCCGCGATCTGTGCGGATCAGACGCTGACGGGCGTCCCTTCGGAGACCCGCGGCAGGACGAGCTTGGCCAGGATCTCGATCTGCTCGAGCCAGTCCGGGAAGCGCATCCGGAAGTCGAAGATCAGGAGGTCGCAGCCGATCTCCTGGTAGCGCTGGACGCCGCGGACGATGTCGTCGGGCGAGCCGGCGAGGATCGAGCCGTCCAGCTCGTCGATGGTCGTGAACTCCCCCGACTCGGGCTTCAGCCAGAACTTCTGGGCGTTCGCGTTCTTGATCAGCCCCGGCACGTTCATCCGGGCCGTCGCCGCCGCGTACGAGTTGTCGATGCTGGTCACCGGCACGGCGCCGGTCAGGATCATCGGCTTGCCCTGCTCGGCGGTCATCTCACGGATCTTGGCGACCCGCGCCTCGTACGTCGGGAAGGTGATGCGGCCGGGCAGCCAGCCGTCGCAGAAGTCGACCGCGAGACGCGCCGATGCGGGCGTCGCTCCGCCCCACCACACCGGAACGGGGTACAGCGGCTGCGGCTTGATGTCGACGTCGTCGAAGTCGTAGATGTCGCTGTGCCACTCGACCGATTCGCCCGTCCACAGCTTCCTCGCGATGAGCGTCTGCTCCTTCATCAGCTCGGGTCGCTTGAGCTCACCCTGGCCGATGATGTCGAACTCGTGCTGGAAGTTGCCCGCGCCGATGCCCAGGTCGAAGCGGCGCCTGGTGAGCCACGACATCGACGCGACGCTGTAGGCCATGTTGATCGGATGACGGAACGGGATGATCGTCGCGGCCCCGAGTCCGATCCGCTCGGTGACGCCCGCGAGATAGGTCAGCGTGACGAACGGCTCGATGAATGTCCGATCGGTGCCCTCCATCCCGTGAGGATGGAAGACGAGATGATCGCGAACCCACAGCGAGTCGAAGCCGAGCCGGTCGGCCAGCCTGGCCCCCTCGATCAGCAGGTCCTGGTCCGCCTCCTCGCCGAAATGCGGGACGAGGAGACCGAAGCGGGTTGCCATCTGCATTAGCTCCTTTGGCTCTCGAGGGTCCTTGCCGTGAGCGACCCGGGCGTGGCCTGCCGGCCCCATCCGGGCTCGCCGATCACCGTTCCGTCGCGGTACACGACCCGGCCCCGGACCAGCGTCGTATCGATCACGCCGTGGACACGCTTGCCGGCGTATGGCGTGTAGCCGATCTTGCTCAGGACGATGTCATCCCGGATCTCGAGCTCGGACTCCAGGTCGACGATCGCGATGTCGGCGTCGAAGCCGACCTCGATCCGGCCCTTTCGATCGAGCCCGAACCGACCGGCCGGCGCGGTGGCGATGAGCTCGACGACCCGCTCGACCGAGATCCGGCCGCGGTACGCCGCGTCGAGGAACAGCGGGACGTAGAACTGCGTGGATGGCGTGCCCGTGTGCGCCTTCCAGCCATCGGTCCAGCCCGGCTCCTTCTCCTCCCTCGTATGCGGTGCGTGATCCGTCGAGATCAGGTCGATGGTGCCGTCGCGCAGGGCCTCCCACAGCGGCTCGGTGTTCGATTCGGGAACGTAGTACGACAGCGCGTACGAGCCGAGGCGCTCGATCGTGGCCCAGTCGTTGCCGAGGAACAGCGCCCACGGATTGAGCTCGGCAGACACGTCCTGGCCGGCGTCCTTGGCGCGCCGCAGCTGCTCGACGACCCCCTGGGTCTGCGTATGGAGCAGGTGGAGCGACGTCCCGGTCGACTTCTGGATCCGGAGGAGCAGGGCGGCGGCGGTGTCCCAGATGATCCCGTCGTGGGCTGCGTAGGCCTTCGCGTACGCCCGCGCATCGCGTTCGCCTCGGGCCCAGAAGCCTTCCTCGATGTGGGTCATCAGGGCCTGGTCATGCGGGTGGACCATCAGCGGGAGACCGGTCGCAGCGACGTCCTCGAAGATGGCCATGAGCTCGCCGTGGTCGTGGACGCCGATCCCCGGCATGTGCGGATAGTCGCGGCCGGTGTCGACGACCATGAACACCTTGAATGCCGCGATCCCGCGCGTCGCCATCGCCGGGATCTGATCGCGGACCGTCCCCGCCGCGTTGATGTTCCAGTCGACGATCGCTCGCTGCCGGTAGAGCTCGATCATCGCGTCGAGGCGCTCGAGGGTGTTCGGCGGCGGGTCGACGTTCGGCATCGCGAAGGACGTGGTCACGCCGCCGGCCGCGCAGGCGCTGGTGGCGCTGACGATGTCCTCCTTGTGGGTGAACCCGGGTTCGCGATGGTGCGAGTGGACGTCGATCGCGCCGGGGATGACCAGCCGGCCCGCCGCGTCGATCACGGAGCTCGACTCGAGGGTCGTGCCCGGGGCGACGATGGCGGCGATGCGACCGTCGCGGATCGCCACGTCCGCGTCCACGCGGCCGTCGGCACCGACCACGGTGCCGCCGGAGATGACGGTGTCGTACGGGGTCACGCTGGCCTCCTCACGCGTCCGGTCGCGACAGGTGGAGGACCTCGGCCGCCGACTGTTCGAGGACGTGGACCTCGCCGGCCACGAGGTGCTCCTGGAACCAGTCCACGATCAACGGGTTCACGACGTCGCGGTACTGCGCGTAGGCGCCGTAGTGCGTGGTCCCCGTCTGGATGACCAGCCGTTTCGGCCCGCCGGCGCGTTCGTACAGGGCGATGGCGTGGTCTTCGGGCGTCGTCGCGTCCCGTTCGACGCAGATGACCATCAGGGCGCGCGGCGAGATCCGGTCGACGACGTCGATCGGTCGATAGTCGAAGATCGCCTCGGCGCTCGCGAGCTGGACCATCTCGGGGACGCGCGGATCCACGTCGCTCTTGACGTCCGTCGTCCGCCGCTCGGGCGTCGGGACCATGATCCCGTCGCGGGGAGCGACCATCTCGGGCCGGCCGGTGCAGACCAGCTGTGTCCGGTCGGCCTCGATCCGCTCGAGGAACTCGAGCCACTCGTGCTCGCGCCGCATCCGGTGGAGCCAGTCCCGGCCGTCCGCGATCGGCACCTGGCTGACCGTGGCCTTGATCCGGTCGTCGAGCCCGGCGGCCATGACGGCGTTGCCGCCGCCCGTGCCGCCCGATCCGAACGACCCGATCCGGGACGCGTCGACCTCCGGGCGAGCGGCCAGATACGTGACGGCGTTGCGCCAGTCGACGACCTGGGCCATCGGATCGAGATACGTCGCGTCGCCCTCTGACTCGCCGAAGCCGCGGTAGTCGAACACGAGGACGGCCATCCCGGCCGCGACCAGCGCCTCGTGATACGGGCGGTATAGCTTGGCGCCGCGGAGGCCGAGCCAGCCCGGGCCCTGGACGACACCGGGGACCTGGTTCGTCGGGCCGGCGACGTCCGGGAGCAGCAGCGTCCCGACGAGCGCGGACCCCTGGCTATGGAACCGGACCTCCTCGGACGTCGGCATCGATCCTCCGGCGGGAGACAGAGGCGGTTTGCCCGACCTCCATCACAATGTATACAAAGTGAGTTGGATTGTCCACAGGAGACGGCGCCTGCGCGGCGCGGTTGCCGGCGGCACGGCCGGCTGCCAGACGTACGTCCGCCTCGGTCCCTGTGGACCGAGGCGGACGAGTCGCGCGTCGGACAGGGCTTACTGCGCCGGCAGGTCCGGGTCGCCGATCTGGGCGTAGAAGCCCAGCTGAGCCAGCTTCTGCAGGAAGCTGTGGTCGTAGGACTTCGTCACATCCACGTCGGCCATCTGCGGATTGACCGCGGCGAGGACCTTCTTGGGATTGTTGAACGCTTCGTCGGTCCAGTCCATGGAGCGGTTGCCCCAGGTGACGAAGTCGTTGAGGACGTTCTTGGCGTTGTCCGGGGTCTGCTGGGAGTAATCCGCGAACTTCGCCGCGGCGTCATCGGTGTTGGTGAACATGTAGTTCTGCGCCGCGAGCACCGAGGCGACCACGGCGAGGACGGTGTTCGGGTTCTTGCTGATGAAGTCGGACGTGGCACCGAGACCGCTGCGGCCCCACTGCTTGCCGCTCGACTTGTTGTCGGTGACCGCGTTCAGGCCGGCTGCCGTGATGGCTTCCTTCTGGGCGAGGTCGATCGGAGCGCAGGCGACCGAGCCGGCCTTGACGGCCGCGAGGCGTGCGTCCTGGTTCCCGACCTGGGTCAGCGTCACGTCCTTGTCGGTCAGCCCGAGCGTATCGAGCAGGAGCAGGGTCGACCCGTGGGCCGTGCTCCCGAACGAGCTGATGGCGATCTGCTTGCCCTTGATGTCGGCCGCGGTCTTGATGTCCGGGCCGCACACGAGCATGTCGGTCAGCGTGACGCCGTTGATCGAGACGATCTTGATCGGCGTGTCGGTGGTCGAGGAGTTGATGGCGCCGGACACGCCCAGGACGCCCATGTCGAGACCGCCGGCGGTGATCGCCTGGACCACCTTGGCGTCACCCTGCAGGCTCGAGACCTCGACGTCGTCGAAGCCACCGATGGTCTTGTAGTAGTCGAGCTGATCGGCCAGGTACTCGGCATACTGGCTGGCCTCGCCGCCCGTGCTGAGACCGATCTTGAGCGTCTTCTTCTCGGGCGCCGGCAGGACAACGGCAGCAGCCGACGCACTGGCGCCCGCGGAAGCGCTGGCCTCCGCACTCGCCGGCGCGCTGGCCGGCGCGGTCGCCGCCGTCGATGGCGCGGACGACGCGCCGGAGCTACTACACGCGCCGATCGCGATGGCAGCGGCGCTGAACAGGACCAGGAGCCGACCTCGCGATCGCGCGAACGCGTTACTCTCCATAGTCTCCTCCATGTGCCGCCGGACGGCGGCCCGCTCGTGGGTTCTCCCCGGGGCCCGGAATGTACCCGAACCGATTGACATTGTCCACAATCCTGACCGAAACTTCATCCAATCCGACCCGCCGATCCCGGGTCCCCCGTCGTGACCATCCATCCGGACCCCGGGTTCCAGAGGAGTGGAGTCGGCCAGCGCGATGACATCCGCAAACCCTGCTCTCCGCCCGGTGCGCAACCCCCGTGACCGCAAGCAGCGTTCGTCCTATGAACGCTGGCTCCGCCGGAACGAGAACATCACGCTCAGCCTCGTCGGCATCGCCGGGTTCCTGCTGATCTGGGAACTCGGCAGCCGGATCGGCTTCATCGACGAGTTCTTCTTCAGCAAGCCGACGAGCATCATCGCGGCGGCCATCCGCGAGGTGCAGATCGCCCGCTTCTGGACCGACGTGCGGGTGAGCGTCTTCGAGTTCGTCGTCGGCTACCTCGCGGCCGTGGCGCTGGCGGTCCCGCTGGGGCTCATCATCGGCTGGTACCGCCGACTCTCGTACATGGTCGATCCGTGGCTCAACCTGTTCAATTCGCTCCCCCGCATCGCACTCATCCCGCTGCTGGTCCTGTGGCTGGGACTGGGTGTCGAATCGAAGATCGCCGTCGTCTTCCTCGGGGCGTTCTTCTCGATCATCATCCCGACGGTCCAGGGCGTCCGGACGGTCGATCGACGCTTCCTCGACGTGGCTCACAGCTTCGGCGCATCGCAGTCGCGGCTGTTCACCTCGGTGGTCGCGCCGGCCACCCTGCCGTTCATCACGACCGGCCTCCGCCTCGGCGTCGGGCGGGCCCTGATCGGCGTCATCGTCGGCGAGCTCTACTCGCAGACCCAGGGCCTCGGCGTGATGATCATCCGGGCCAGCGAGAACATCCAGCCTGACCGCATGTTCTTCGCGATCTCCATCTTCACGTTCTCCGGGATCCTCGCCGTCGTCGCGCTCAGGCGCGTCGAACGGCGGCTGGATCGCTGGCGACCCAAGCTCGAAGAAGGGTGACCCGATGACCGACTCGATCATGGACCGACCCCTCGCCCTGCGCGCCGAGGGTGTACGGATGGAGTACCGGGATCCATCGACCCAGGAGCGGCTGGTCGCGATCGAGCGCATCGACTGCGAGATCCGCGAGGGCGAGTTCGTCTCGATCGTCGGCCCGAGCGGCTGCGGCAAGTCGACCTTCCTCAAGGTGGTCAACGGCCTCCTGCCGGCCACCGATGGGGAGATCGAGATCCGAGCCTCCGGCAAGGGCCAGGACCACGCGATGGTCTTCCAGGACTCCTCGCTGTTCCCCTGGTACACGGTCATCCGCAACGTCGCGTACGGGCTGGCCTGCCAGGGCGTCAACAAGAAGGAGGCGGCCGAACGGGCCATGCCGTTCATCAAGCTGGTCGGTCTCGAGGGCTTCGAGCACAAGTACCCGTATCAGCTCTCGGGCGGCATGCAGCAGCGCGCCAACCTCGCCCGCGCCCTCACCGTCGATCCCGAGATCCTCCTGATGGACGAGCCGTTCGCCGCCCTCGACGCCCAGACGCGCGAACTGATGCAGGTCGAGCTGATCAGGATCTGGTCGCAGGCGCGCAAGACGGTCCTGTTCATCACCCACCAGATCGACGAGGCCATCTTCCTGTCCGATCGCGTGCTGGTCATGAGCGCGCGGCCCGGCCGCATCCTGGCGGACATCCCGATCCATCTCCCGCGGCCGCGCGACCTCGACATCAAGCGGACGCCCGAGTTCACGGCGTATGAGGACCAGATCTGGCGCCTCATCGCCAAGCAGCTGAGCGTCACCCCGTCCGTCGATTCGAGCGCAGCCTGACCATGGCCGTCCGGACGACGGGGCTCGCGCAGGACCGACCGGCACGCCGCGGACACCCCGGTCCGTCGATGCCACGGCGGGTCGTCCTGCGCCACGAGCCGCTGATCTTCGGGATCATCGGCTTCGTGCTGGTCCTGGTCGCCTGGGAGGCGGCGGTCGACATGGGCCTCGCCAAGGCGTCGCTGCTGAGCTCCCCGACGCGGATCTGGAACGCCGGGGCGACCGATTTCGGGAACGGGATCCTGTGGCCGCACCTCGCCACCAGCCTGCTGGAATGGTGCGTCGGGTTCGCCCTGGCGATCGTGGTCGGCATCCCGCTCGGCCTCGCCCTCGGGGTGTTCCGTCGGCTCGGGAAGATCGTCGACCCGCTGCTCTCGGCGCTGTATGCCACGCCGACCGTGGCCCTCGTGCCTTTGGTCATCCTGCTGTTCGGGATCGGCGTCAACGCGAAGTTCGCGATCGTCTTCATCGAGGCGGTCATCACCATCACCGTGAGCACCATGAACGGGACCCGGTCGGCCGACCGCCGCCACCTGGAGACCGCGCGGAGCTTCGGCGCCTCGAAGTGGCTCGTCTTCACGTCGGTCACGCTGCCGTCCACGGTGCCGTTCATCATCACCGGGGTCCGGATCGGGGCCGGGCGGGCGATCGTCGCCGTCATCGTGGCCGAGTTCATCGCGGCGAACGTGGGGATCGGCTTCTACATCAGCCTCAACGGCAGCCTTCTCAACGCCTCGAGGGTGATGCTGGGCGTCCTGCTGATCGGGGCGTTCGGGGTCGGCATCGGCATCATCATCGGACGATTGCAGCGCCACTTCGACCGATGGCGCCCGGCCATCAACTGATCCGCGAGACCCCCGCGACGCCCTAGGAGCGGAAGGTCCGGCGGTCGACGGTCCGCTCGCGAGCCTCGCTCTCGCGCAGCTGCCGGCGGATGAGGGCCGCCACTCGCCGATAGTGGGCCGACAGCTGGGCCACGGCACGCTCCGCGTCGCCGGTGCGGACGGCCTCGAAGAACTGCTCGTGGATCGATGGCGAGTGCTGGATCGTCGGCCAGCGGAGCGCGCGGGCGACCTCCTGCCTGAGGCGGATGATCAGGCCGACCAGCCGCGGCCGGCCGGTCACCGAGTAGAGCCGCGTGTAGAACGCTTCGCGTGCGGCGAGGCCTTCGTCGGGGTTCTCCGCCGTCCGCACGCGCTCGAACAGCGCTTCGAGCTCGTCCAGATCCTCATCGGTCAGCAGTGGCAGCGCCAGCCGGACGGCATGCGACTCGAGCAGGATCCGGAGGTCGTAGACCTCTTCCACCTCGTCGGCATCGAGATGGGTGACCGTGAAGCCGCGATGCGGCTCGGAGGTGACCAGGCCCTCGTATTCGAGCGCTCGCAGGGCCTCGCGAACAGGGATCCGACTCGTGTTGAACAGCTCCGCCAGCTCTTCCTGGCGCAACCGCGCGCCCGGCCGGAAGACGCCGGCCAGGACCGCCTCGCGGAGGGACGCCAGGACCAGCTCCTGGGCGGTGACATTGCGGGCACGCTCGGCCTCGATGATGGCGCGGACCGGGTCGGCTGTGTCCGGCCCTTCGGGACGCGCGCCCCCTCGCGGTCGAGATGTCACAGCCATGAAGCGGCACCCTCCTGGTGACCGCAGACGTCGGCGCGGCACCGAACGTGAGGGTACCATCCCGCGTCCCGCTGTCGAGGGCCGACGGCCGTCCTAGTCATCCCGTGGACCTCCGTGGACGAACCTGCCGTCGAGCATCGTGGCGTCGACGGCGAGGTCGGTCAGCGTGTCCGCCGGACGGTCGAAGGGATCGGCGGACAGCACGATCAGGTCGGCGGTCGCACCCGGGAGGAGTGCACCCAGCGCGCGCTCGCCGGCGACGGCGTGCGGGATCGTCGTCCACCCACGCCACGCGTCGACCAGCGAGATGCCCTGGTCCGCACCGATCCGGCGACCGCCGGCGTCACGCGTGACGGCGGCCCGGATCGCGGCGAATGGTGCCTGCGGCCCACTCGGCACGTCGGAGTTCAGCAGGATCGGGATCCCCAGCGCGGCGCCCGCCGCGAGCGGCATGATCGCATCGACACGCGCCGGCTCGAGGATCGCCTCCCAGTCCGCGCGGTACGCCGGCAGCAACGCCGGCTGGACCGACCAGGCCACCTCGAGCTCGCGCATCCGAGCCAGGCGTCGCTCGTCCATGTCCAGGTGGCCGTGCTCCAGCCGGTACGGGCCGGCGGTGGCAGGCCCGGCAGCCTCGAACGCGTCGAGCGCGGCATCGACCGCTCTCGGCCCGACCGCGTGGAGCGCGACCCCGAGGCCACGGGCGTTGGCCGCGACGACCAGGGTGCGGAGCTCGGCCGGCTCGATCCGCATCAGCCCGCGGTCACCGGCCATCCCGACATACGGCTCCTCGACGGCGGCGTTCCCGAAGATGCACCAGCCATCGACACTGACCTTGATGCCGAGGACGCCGAACCACGCATCGCCGAACCCGCGGCGGATGCCCAGGGCCGCGAGGTGCTCGAGCGTGATGGGCGTCTCGAAGACGCGGTAGGACAGCCGGACGCGGAGCGGCAGCTCGCCGAGCGCGTGGAGGGATGCCAGGTCGTCGGCCTCCTCGGGGAGTCGGATCATCTCGTGGATCGTCGTGATCCCGAGGCGGTGGACGTCCGCGATGGCGGCCCGGATCGCGTCCAGGCGCGCTTCCCGCGACGGGGACGGGATGACCGTATCGACCGCAGATGAGTCGAGGCGGAGCTTCGCCCGCTCGTGCAGGACCCCGGTCGGCTGTCCGTCCTCATCGCGCTCGATGCGCCCGCCGGGCGGGTCGGGTGTCGTGGCATCGATGCCGGCGGCCGCGAGAGCCGCCGAATTCGCGAGGACCACGTGCTTGCCGATCCCGCGGAGCACGACCGGACGGTCTCCGCAGACGCGATCCAGCGCTCGCCGATCGGGCAGGACCCCCTCGGCGAGCGCCGACGGTCGCAGCGAGTCGCCCTGCAACCAGGTGCCGGCGGGGAGTGCCGCGTGGCGCGTCGCCACCTGCCCGAGCAGCTGGTCATGGTCGCGCGGGGCGAGCACGTCGAAGTCGAGATACAGCTGCCGGACGAGGGCCGCCCGGTGGAAGTGGGTGTGGCTGTCGACGAAGGCCGGGGTGACGGCGCGCCCGCCGAGCTCGATGACGGTGGTCCGGTCATCGGCGATGGCGTCGATCTCGTCATCCGAGCCGACTGCGACGACCCGCCCTCCGGCGATCGCGATGGCCGACGCATCGGCTGTTCCCTGGACGGTCGCGTGGATGCGGCCGCCCCGCAGGATGGTCTCCGGCGGGCCCGTTCGGAGCCCGATCATCACGGGCTAGAATGTATCCAATCCACCGGACATTGTCTAGGACTGCCGGCCCATGCGTAGACATCTGCTCCCCGCAGCCACCACCCTCCAGCCGGTATCGGGCCGCGCGTGGGACGGCATGCGGGGCCGGGCCGGGTGAACGCCACCGGTCGGCGGACGCGCCTGGGCCCGTTCGCCCATCGCGGGTTCACGGCGTTCTGGATCGGCGGTTTCATCTCGAACATCGGGACCTGGCTGCAGACGGTCGCCGCGTCCGTCTACGTGTTCCAGATCACCGGCTCCGCGTTCGCGGTCGGCTTCCTCAACTTCATGTCGTTCCTGCCGGTCTTCCTGTTCTCGCTCGTCGGCGGCGTCGTCGGCGACCGGTTCGACCGGCGCCTGGTGGTGATCGTCACGCACAGCACGTCGGTGGTCTTCGCGGCGATCCTGGCCGCGGTGTCGTTCTCGGGCGCGGCCAGCGAGCTGGAGGTGATCATCATCGCCTTCGCCCTCAACACGTCGTGGGCCATCGCCAAACCGGCATACGTGTCCATCGTCCCGGCCATCGTCCCGAAGGACCAGATCACCGAGGCGGTCGGCCTCAACACCCTGCAATTCGTCATCGGCCAGATGGTCGGGCCGGTCCTCGCCGCGATCCTGATCGCGACCGTCGGCGTCGCCTGGGCGTTCGCCGTCAACGCGTTGACCTACCTCGCCCCGATCGTCGCCATGGTGTATCTCTGGCATCTCGGCCTGGGAGGAGGCACGGCGGCGGCGAGCCGGAAGCGCGGCGAGGTGAAGATCGAGGTCGTCCCATACATCCGCAGCCATCGGTGGGTCCTGCTCCTGCTCGTCGGGGTCATCGCCATCAGCGCCCCGATCGAGATCATCCGGACCCTGTCACCCGCTCTGGCCGAGGCGCTCGGCAGTCCGGCGGGCGACGCCGGGCTCATCATCGCCGCGCAGAGCATCGGGTCGGCGGTCGCCCTCCTCGCGTTCATCCCCATCCAGCGCGCCGGCCGTGCGCGGCAGCTGGCCGGGCTCGGCCTCGCCATCCAGGCGGTCGGCATCGTCGCGACCTTCCTCGCCCAGGCCCTCGCCATGGCGATGGTCGGCGGCGCCCTGATGGGGTTCGGGTTCTCGCTGTGCTTCCCGGTGCTCACGAGCACGCTCCAGGCCGAGGTCCCCGACGGCCTGCGCGGCCGCGTGATGGCGCTCCACCAGATGTCGCACCTCGGGAACCGACCGTTCGCCGCGCTCGCCGCCGGCATCGCCGCCGTCGCGATCGGGGTGCAGCCGGCGACGCTCATCGGTCTCGTCCTGACGCCGATCGGCTTCGTCGCGGCACGGCGCGCATGGCGGGGGCTCGACGCCGATCACGCTCGCGGGGCGGTCCGTCCCGCCCAGGGCGCGCCGCCGACGGACGTGCCGGTGGACCCGGCGAGCACGATCGCGGGCGTCTGATTGTATCCACTATCGCATGAAGTGTGTACAATCCGAGCGTGGTCGCGCGACGCCCTGGAGGCGATCGCGGCGGTCCGGCGAAGCGAGGAACGGCCGTGAGCATCGACGTCACCGTGGACCCCGATCTGTGCATCGGTTCCGGCGACTGCGTGCGGATCCTTCCGACCGGGTTCCGGATCGACGAGGACCGGAACGTCTCGGTGCCGCTGACGGGCGCCGGCGACCAGGACCCGGAGCGGCTGAAGCTCGCCGCCTTCACCTGCCCGACCCAGTCCATCCGGCTCGTCGCCGAGGATGGCACCGTCATCCACGAATCGAACTGACCGACTCGGCGCCGGAGGACCGACGATGCCCGGGGACCTGCTGACCGACTACAGCGCGACCGTCACCTTCGACACGTACGACGACATCCGCGAGGCCCTGTTCGACACCAACCTGTCGCGCAGCTTCGACAAGCGGTCATACCACGACGGGAATATCCGCGACGGCGTCGTCAGCATCAGCCACGGGAGCGTGCATCGCGCCCGGCGGCGGATCGAGAACACGCAGTTCCGACCCGATGTGCTCCGGCTCTACGAGCACGACCTCTTCCCGCAGGTGATGGAGGCGCTGCTCGACCGCCTCATCGACCAGGAGGACGTCGACCTCTACGCCGTCGGCGAGCTGCTGAGCGTCGTCCTCGCCAGCCGGCGGGCGGGGATCGAGTTCGATCCGCAGGACCTCGACCAGCTGCGCTGGCTCGTCCACGCCGTGGATGTCTTCTCCCAGGGCTCGGCCATCCTCGACGCGAAGGACCCCGACGCCGTCCGCGATCTGGTGCGCGCCACCTATGTCGAGTTCGAGCGGGACTTCCTGCGGCCCGCGTGGGACCGCCGGCTCGCGCTCCTCGAGCAGGTCGATCGCGGCGAGCTCGATGCCGACGAGCTCCCGCACGACATCCTGACCGTCCTGCTCCAGCACCGTGGCGACGCGAACCTCGAGCTGGCCGATGACGGACGGATCGTCCGCGAGGTCGCGACCTACCTCCAGGGCGGCACGCACACGAGCGGGCAGACACTCGTCAACGCCTTCGACCTGATCTTCGCCAGCGACGATCCCGAGGCGATCGTCGAGCGGCTGGCGAGCGACCGCCTGTACGCGCAGCGCGCCGTCCACGAGACCCTTCGTCTGCGGCCGACGACGCCGAAGATCAAGCGCCGGGCAGAGGCCGACACGGTCGTCGCGGGCCGCCCCATCCCGAAGGATGCCCAGGTCGTCCTCGACGCCACGAAGGGCAACCAGGATCCCGCCTATTTCGGGGAGCATCCGGACCGGTTCGACCCCGATCGCACCGTCGCCGAGGGCGTCCCGCGCTGGGGCCTGTCGTTCGGGGCCGGCGCTCACCAATGCCCGGGGCGATCGGTCGCGGGCGGTTTCCCGGTGCCGGGATCCTTCTCGGTCGACGAGGAGCACGTCTTCGGCCTCGTCGCCCTGATGCTGCAGGCGATGGCTCGCCGGGGCATCCGGCCGGATCCCGACCATGAGCCCGAACGGGACACGCGGACCGAGCGGTTCACCCGGTGGCGTCGCTATCCGGTCCGTTTCACCTACGACGAGGCCGTCCCGGCCGGCTAGGCTCGGGTGTCGCCGCGGTCAGTGGCGCCTCGTCCAGTCGAGCACGATCTCGGCGCTCCGGGCGGGCATCTGCCAGAAGTACCCGTGGGCGGCTCCCTCGACGACCGCGAACTCGCTGCCGGCGATGTTGTCGGCAAGGAAGCGCGACTGGTCCCAGTGGACGCCCGTCCCGGCGATGTGGGTATCGCGGTCACCCACCAGGACCAGGGTCGGCACGGTGATGTCGGCCAGGCGCTCCGCCGTCTGATGCTCCTGGCGGGCGACGATGTGGCGCAGGTATTCCTCGAGCGAGGGCCGGTGGTCCCAGAAGGCGCGAAACAGCCGGTCGACCTCGTCCGGCCTGGCCGTCGCGAACTCCGGGGTGAAGAACGTCGAGGCGATATGGTCCGCCATATAGGCCTGGTAGCCCTGCTCGATGAGGTCGAGCGCCGTGTGGACGGGGATCCCGCGGGTGACCGGCTTGTCGGCGAGGAACTGCCCGGGTCCCGTCGCGGCAAGAACGAGTGAGCGGACCCGGTGTGGAGCGTCGAGCGCCATCCACTGCGCCACCCGGCCACCCATCGAATGTCCGACGGCGTGGACCGCCGGCCTGTCGAGCGCGTCGAGGAGGGCGACGGCATCTGCCGCGAACCCACGGGTCGAGTAGCGTCCGCTGCCCGACGGGGTGTCGCCGGTGCCACGATGGTCGAAGGTGATCACCTCGTGGTGATCGGCCAGGACCTCGACCAGATCGGGCAGCCAGGTCGCGCCCGGGTAGCCCGTCCCCGCGATCAGCAGCAGCGGATCGCCG
>DASYSM010000157.1:0-4765 GCA_036003325.1 Candidatus Limnocylindrales bacterium | reverse complement strand
CGTCCGCCACGCCCCGTCGTGGACGAGTTGTGGACAACGTGCTCGGACGGCGCGAAGTTCGTCCGAAACTCGTGGATAAGTCCGTAGCCAGACCCCTTGCCCGGCGGCTATCGTAGGCCTTGCTCGAAGGGGCCTTGGACCGAAAGCAGTGTCGCGGATGCAAATCAGCGGTGCTGACTACGGACCAGCGGTTCCTTCGGGCGTTTCTCTTTCTCCGGCCGGATCGCCGCATGGCATGATCGCCGGGTGATCGTCCCCGAACCGACCCTCGCGCCCGACGCCATCCGCGCGGCGCGGGCCTCGATCGACCCCGTCTTCCTCGACTCGCCGCAGTACGTCCATGACGGGCTGTCGGCACGGCTCGGCGTGCCGGTCATCGTCAAGGTCGAGACGGTCAACCCGATCCGGTCGTTCAAGGGTCGCGGGACGTCGGTCGCGGTCCGGGCCCTGGCGGGGGAGGGGAGGATCGGACCCGACCGCCCGGTCGCCTGCGTGTCGGCCGGCAACTTCGGCCAGGGCGTCGCCGCCGCGGCCCGCGCCCTCGGCATCCCGGCCATCGTGTTCACCTCCCGTCATGCGAATCCGCGCAAGATCGACCGTATGCGGGCCCTCGGCGCGGAGGTCATCGCGGCAGGGGAGGACTTCGATACCGCCCGGACCGCCTCGGAGGAGTACGCGGCGAGCCATCCGGTCGAGCTGCTGGTCGACGGCGACGACCCACGGATCGCCGCGGGTGCCGCGACGCTGGCGCAGGAGGTGACCGACGCCGTGGCGGACGGGCTGCTGCCGGCGCCCGCTGTGGCATCGATCCCGGTCGGTAACGGGGCGCTGATCACCGGGGTCGGGTCGTGGCTCCGCGCGACGCTGCCGGACTGCCGGGTCATCGGCATCCAGGCCGAGCGCGCCGACGCGATGGCCCGCAGCTTTGCCGCCGGTCGCCCGATCGACACCGACGCCGCCGACACCTATGCCGACGGGATCGCGACGCGCGTCGCCATCCCACGGGCCGTGACCTTGATGGCTGGTCGCGTCGACGAGATGCGGACCGTCTCCGAGGCGGCCCTCCATGACGCCCAGGCTCTCCTGACCGACGAGCTCGGGATCACCGTCGAGGGAGCGGCGGCGGCGACCTGGGCAGGGCTCGCCGTCGGTCGACCATCCGAGGGTCCGGTCCTGCTGGTCATCACCGGCAGCAACACATGACCAGGCCCGAGCCGCCCGATCTCCTCGCCGCCCTCGGAAGCGATGTGACCGACCATCGACTGACCCGACCCGACGGCCGGATCGTGGCGTGGAGCGAATCGGGCGTCGCCGGCGGCCGACCGATCCTCCGCGTGCCGGGCACCCCTGGCTCGCGGCTCACGCTTCGCGCCGATCGATCTGCCTGGCTCGAGCGGGGGCTGCGCGTCATCACGACCGAGCGCCCCGGGTTCGGTGCGTCCAGCCGGCTCGGGGGCCGCTCGTTCATCGAACACTCCGACGACACCGCGGCGATCCTCGACGAGCTCGGGATCGACACTCTGCCCGTCTACGGCGGGAGTGGCGCCAGCCCACACATCCTCGACTTCGCGGCCCGACATCCCGAGCGCATCCAGGCCGCGACCATCGTCGTCGGTGCGGCCCCGCTCGATGCCACCGAGGCGGCCGAGATGATCGAGGTCAACGCGCTCGGATACCGGCTGTTCCACGAGGGCCGGTTCGAGGAGCTGCTGGCCATGACCAGCGAGATCAGAGAGGCGATCCTCGCCGATCCGCTCGGAAGCTTCCGCGACATCATGGCGACGGCACCCGACGCCGACCGGGCGATCCTCGAGGATCCGGGCTGGCAACGCGGTTTCGTGATCGGCGTCAGCGAGGCCCTCCGGCAGGGTCCGGGTGGCTGGTACGACGAGGACCTCGCTGTCGAAGGACCGTGGGGGATCGACTTCGGCGCGATCGCCGCGGATGTCACCTGGTGGCACGGCGATGGCGACAGCAACGCGCCGTTGTCGGCGGCGAGGCGGGTGGTCGCCGGGCTGGCCAGCGCCCGGCTCCACTTCTGGCCCGAGGCCGGCCATCTGACGCCGTATCACCACGAACCCGAGATCCTCGACGAGCTGCTCGCCCGAAGCGGCTGACGATCACCGTCCGAGGCGAGGGTTGTCCGCGCGCACCGGCCTGCGGCACTATTCGGCCGGGGAGGGTGCGTCGATGGCGACGAGGTTGCGGCCGAGGTTCCAGAACCAGGGCCCGAACTGGCGATGCAAGCACAACGGCAAGGAGCTCGGCTGGGTGTCGTGCACTGCCTACGCGATGGCGATGGGCGTCGACGCCTGGACGAACGGGGCGGTGACCCCGACCGGCTGCGAGCTCCGCGCGTTGACGAAGGACTTCAGCAAGGGCCTGACCCTGACCCAGGTCGCGACGGTGGCGACCGACCGGTACGGGGTGCGGGTCACGGTCCGGACCGGCCGGCACGCCATCGCGCCCGACAAGGCCTGGCAGCAGGCCAGCCTCGGTCGCGGGTTCGTGCTGCAGGGCAACGCCGACGTGCTCGTCAACACGCCGTTCCGCTCGACGAAGGGAGCGGTCAACCACGCGGTCTGGGTCAACCGGGTCCGCGGCGGGACCGCGGGCCGGCCAAAGGAGGCGCGGGTGTTCGACCCGGCCGCGGATGGACGGCATGCGCCATGGGGAACGGCGGTCAAGGGGCCGTCGTGGTGGCCGTGGGAGACGGTCCTCGCGTTCGGTGCGTCCCTCCGCGACGACGCCGGACACAGGATCGGGGCCGGAAGGCTGTACGCGGGTTTCGTCCCGCTGCCGACGTCCCAGGCCGCCTCGCGGCTGGTCTCGGCTCACCCGGACGTGGTCCTGCTCGCCGGTGCGACGCGGACGACGCCGTTCCCGGACCGCCAGCGGGCAGACCCACCGACCGGCCGGAGGGTGAACGTCCGGAGCGATCCGCATAGCCTGGACCCCGACGACATCGTCGATCGCCTGTCGGACGGCGCGCTCTTTGTGGCGTTCCAGAAGCTCGACACGGGCGCGAAGCCCGGAGGCTCGACGTCTCGTACCTGGTACGGCAACCAGGACGGCACCGAGTGGATCCACGAGAGTGGTCTCCGGCACATCGGAGGCGCGACGTGACCACCGATCCGCAGGTCGAGCCCGTCGAGCCGGCCGCCGACACGGGCGCCGAGGATCTCGTCGACGGCGCCGAGGACCTGCCGCCGGACATCCCGGATGACGACCTCGCCCCCGAGGAGTTCACGGCGGCACAGCTGGACGTCGACCCGGACGTGGACGTCCCCGAGAGCGGCGACAAGGATGGCGACGACGTCGAGGACGATGTCGACGCGGCGATCGCCCTCGAAGCCGTCGCGCCGAACCCCTAGGTGCGCCGTTTCGCGAGATCCGACACCTCTGAGGCCATCGCCTCGGGAATCAATGAGCGGAGAGGGAACAGACGTGGTTGATTTCGGTCTGCAGGGCTTCCCACCGACACCGGACGGGATGGGTCGGCTGGAGCACATCGGCGCCGTTCTCGAGCGCGTCCCGCCCGAGTTCACGACCGTGTGGATCGACGATCACCTCCAGTTCGGCGACCGGCCGAGATTCGAAGGGTGGACGCTCCTGACGTACCTTGCCGCGAGGTACCCGCGTTTCAGGTACGGGCACCTCGTCATCAGCCAGAGCTTCCGGAACCCGGCACTGCTGGCGAAGATGGCCGCCACGCTCCAGGACCTCACGGATGGTCGGTTCATCCTCGGCATCGGCGCCGGCTGGCACGAGGAGGAATACCGCGCCTACGGTTACGACTATCCGTCAGGCGGCACGCGAGTCGACCAGCTCGCCGAGGCGATCCAGGTCATCCGTGCGATGTGGACCGAAACACCGGCCACCTTCGAGGGACGGTTCTATCGGATCGACGGCGCCTACTGCGAGCCTCGACCCGATCCGCCGATCCCGATCATGGTCGGGACGAATGGGCCCAAGGCGCTCGGTGTCGTCGCCCGCCACGCCGACTGGTGGAACTGGGATGGCCCATACGACGCGACGTTCCGGGAGCCCTACGAGATCCTCAAGGCGCGTTGTGCCGAGATCGGCCGCCCGCTCGAGGAGATCGTCCTGACCGCCGGCGCTGCGGTGTCCATGCCCGACGACCCATCGACGTTCGAAGCGACCTACGAGCATTCGTTCTACCCGGGCAAGCCGTTTCAGGTCTTCGGGCCGGCGCCCACCGATGTCATCCGCGAGCTCGACCGGCTCATCGACGTGGGCGTCAGACACTTCCAGGTCTCGTTCGAGGACATGGTGACGTTCGAACGATTCATCGACGATGTGGTGCCGGCCATGCGACCCCGACTCGGTCCTGCTTGATCGTCGGCAGGAGATGTCAGCTACTTCCGATAAGGTGAGTTATGTCTGCGTTTCCTCTACGCACCGAGGAAGTTGCCAAAGGCCAGATCACGGTCCTCTGGCGCGAGTTCGCTTATCAAGCGTGTGAAAACTGCGGCTGCAGCCGCTTCGGGGAACGTCCGGCGGAGCGATGTCGACAACAGGCTTGCAGCATTTGGTAGCGGGTCGCTGCACCCAAGTAGTTCGGCGGCTGAGCGGACTCCACTCAGCAAGCCTGGGACACGATGTGGGTCCATATCGAGGGCGACAATCCCGGAGACGAGTACAAAAGCGGGCATGTTGCATGGGTTCGCGGCCCGTCGTGCTGATCCTACGGCTGCTGCAAAGGACCATTGCTCAAGCCCAGGTTCATCAGCCGTAACCGTTC
>DASYSM010000156.1:0-12310 GCA_036003325.1 Candidatus Limnocylindrales bacterium | reverse complement strand
CGCGGTGATCGGGCTCGACAGCCGGCCCGAGGTGCTCGAAGCGGCCGTCCTGGCCACGCCGGCGCTGGCGACGACCGACGGTCTCGAGCTGCACGTCGGTGACGGCACGGCACTCCCCTACGGCGACCGGTCGTTCGACGTGGCTCACTGCTCGCTGGTCCTGCACCACCTGTCGCCCGACGAGGCGGTCGTGCTGCTCGGGGAGATGGCACGGGTGGCACGGCTCGGGGTGGTCGTCAACGACCTGGACAGGACGCGGCTCGGGCTCATCGGCGCGCTGCTCATCGGGCACCTGCTGACCGGGAATCGATACACGCGGGTCGACGCGCCGTTGTCGGTGCGGCGGGCGTATCGCACCGGCGAAGCGGCGACGCTCCTCCGGGCGGCCGGCCTGACCCCGGTGCGGACGCTCCGTGGCGCCTTCGGCCAGCGGTGGGCGATCGCCGCCGTGCCGACACCGCCGCTCGACGCCGCTGGACCGCCCGACCCAGGGCGCGTCGGCGGATGACCGACAGCGACAGGGGCCTCGCCCGCGAGGAGGCGGCAGTCGCGATCGTCGGCGGCGGGCCGGCCGGAGCGGTCCTCGCCGCGCGCCTGGCGACGGCCGGAGCCCAGGTCGTCCTGCTCGAGCGCGCGCCGACATGGCACTGGCGAGCCGGCGGGGTCTTCACGTCGCCCGCGGCGGTCGCGGCGCTGCGGCGGGTCGGGCTCGACGCCGCGACGCTCGCGACAGTCGCCCGGCCGATACCGGCGATGCGGGTCGAGACCTCCACCGGGACGTCGTTCCGGCTGACCTACGGCTCCGAACGTGGCGGAGAGCCGGCGGTCGGGTTCGATCGGTCACGCCTCGATCCACTGCTGCTGGAGCGGGCCATCGCCGCCGGCGCGGATGTCCGCCGCGGCTGGAGCGTGACGGCCGTGGATCTCGTCGCGGGCTCGCTCGAGGCCCGCGCACCCGACGGTGGGATCGTCGTCATCCGGGCACCGGTCATCGTCGGTGCCGATGGGGCGCATTCGGTCGTCGCGCGGGCGGCCGGCGTCGATCGGCCGGTCCGCCTCGACCCGCGGATCGGGCTGACCTATCACCTGCCCGATCCCGACCCGGCCGGTCGTCGCGATGCGCGGATGCGGGTCCTGCGCGACGGGTACGTCGGGATCGCGCCGGTGGCGGGTGGCCGGGTGAACGTCGGGATCGTGCTGGGCCGCTCCTGGCGACCGGCGCTCGCCCGGGACGGCGCCCGCGGCGTCGCCGATTCGATCGTCCGGGCCATCCCGCCGACGCCCGATGATCCGTCCGCCTGGCGCGACGGCCAGCCGACGGACGCGGTCGCGGGTGCGTCGCCGCTCGGCCACCGCGTCACACGCCGCGCCGGACCCGGCTGGCTGCTGGTCGGCGACGCGGCCGGCTTCCTCGACCCGTTCACCGGGGAAGGTCTGCATCGCGCACTCGTCTCGGCCGAGCTGGCTGCCGCCGCGATCGTCGCGCACGGGCACGGCCGCCGCGGCGCGTTCGACGCATACGATCGCGCGATGCGGCGGCGGTTCCTCGCCAAGGATGCGGTGTCGTGGCTCGTCCAGGCATTCCTGGGACGGCCGATCCTGTTCGACTACGCCGCTCGCCGGGTCGCCGCGCGGCCGTCGGTTCGTGGGACGATGGGCCTCGTGATGGGTGACCTCGTCCCGGCCTCCCGGGCGCTCGATCCGCGCTTCCTTGCAGCGCTGCTCGCGCCATGACCGGAGAGCCTGACACGACCGCGAAGTCCGACAGGGCAGGCTCGCGCCGGGTCCGGGTCGGGGCGTACGCCCTCGCCATCGACGCCGCGGGCCGGGTGCTGCTGTGCCGCGTCGCGCCATCGATCACCCCCGGCCAGGTCTGGACCCTGCCCGGTGGCGGTCTCGACTTCGGCGAGGCTCCCGAGATCGGTGTCCTCCGCGAGCTGGCCGAGGAATCCGGTTACGAGGGCGAGATCGAGGCGCTGCTCGATGCCTCGTCGCGGATCTTCACCGACAGCCATGGCGCGACGGTGCACGCCGTCAGGATCGTCTACCGGGTGCGGGTCACCGGGGGCGAGCTGCGCGACGAGGTCGACGGCTCGACCGACACGTGCGGCTGGTTCACCGCCGACGAGGCAGTCGCCCTGGATACCGTCGAGCTGGTCCGGCGGGTCCTGCCGATGGCGACCGCGGGCGCGTGACATGCGCAGCACCCTCGGCATCGACGTCGCGGCGCCGCCGGCGCTCGTGTTCGCCCTCGCGCGTGACCCGGAACGATGGGCGCGGCTTCTCCCCCACTACACGCGGTCGCGGGCGGTCGGCGTCCGCCGGTCGGACGGCTCGCTGGTCGTCGCGTTCATCGCGCGACGGCCGCTCGTCGACGTCCTCGGCCTGGCGCTCCCGGTGACCTGGCGCGCCCGCACGTGGGCCGAGCCGGCCACGCTCCGTCTTCGCTTCGTCCACCTCGCCGGTGCGACCAGCGGCATGGACGTGACCTGGCGGATCGAGCCGGCGCCCGGTGGCGCGCGGGTGGAGATCGAGCATGACTTCCGACCGGCGGTCCCGCTGCTCGCCGCGGTCGTCGATCGGTTCTTCACCCGGCCGATCGCGGGCCGGACGCTGGCCACCTTCCGTGACCTCGCCGAGGCCGTGGCGTCGTCGACGCTCGACGGTGCCGCTGAGTCCGGGCGGCCCCCTGACGCGAATCCACCGGCATGACCGGCGAGCGCGGGCGACCGCGGATCTGGATCACGGGCATCGGCCTGATCACCGCGATCGGCACCGGCCGCGACGCGTTCCGCGCCGGGCTCCGGGAGGCGCGCTCGCCGATCAAGAGGATCGACCGGTTCGACCCGAGCCCGTTCCGCTCGCAGGTCGCGGCGCAGGTCGACGACTTCGATCCGCTCGCCTGGATGCCCCCCAAGACCGCCCGGCAGCTGGACCGCTTCAGCCAGTTCGGGCTCGTCGCCGGCCGCCTGGCGCTCGATGACGCGGGCCTCACGCCTGGCGCCCGGGGCGGGGCGCATCCCCAGCGGATCGGCATCTACCTCGGATCCGCCCTCGGCGGCATCGCCTACGCCGAGGAGCAGCACGAGCGCTACCTCGCGAAGGGGATCCGGCAGGTCGCGCCGAACCTCGCGCTGGCGGTGTTCGGTGGCGCGGCGCCGGCCAACCTCGGGATCGCGCTCGACGTCCGCGGGCCGATCCTGTCGACCGCCAACTCGTGCGCGTCCGGGGCGGTCGCGCTGGGCGAGGCGCTCGGCGACCTGCGCGACGGACGGATCGATGCCGCCATCGCCGGCGGTTGCGAGATCCCGTTGAGCCCGCTGGCGTTCGGCGCATTCGACATCATCCGGGCGCTGTCGGCCGGCCACAACGACCAGCCCGGCACGGCCGAGCGGCCGTTCGACCGTGGGCGCGACGGGTTCGTGATGGGCGAAGGCGCGGCGCTCCTCATCCTCGAGCTGGCCGATGTGGCCGAGGCGCGCGGGGCGGTCCCCTACGCCGAGCTGCTCGGCTACGGCGCCACGTCCGACGCACACCACATGGTCCAGCCACGGGCCGACGGCACCGAGGCCGCGCGGGCGGCGACGATCGCGCTCGACGACGCCGGCGTCGACCCCACCGAGATCGACTACGTCAGCGCCCATGCCTCCTCCACCCCGATCGGTGACGTGGCGGAGGCGCGCGCGATCTCGCTGGCGCTCGGCGACCGGGCCGCCACGGTGCCGGTCAGCGGGACCAAGGCGCTGTACGGCCATCCACTCGGCGCCTCGGGCGCGATCGAGGCGGCCATCTGCGCGCTGACGATCCGCGACGGCTGGGCGCCGCCTTCGGTCAACCTCGTCGAGCCCGACCCGGAGATCGCCGCTCTGCTGCCCGGCCTGTTGCGGACGGGTCGCGACGGGACCTACCGACGGGTGCTGTCGACCTCGTTCGGGTTCGGCGGGCTCAATGCCTCGCTGGTGTTCGGGTCGGTCGAGGGCTGACCACCTGGCCGAGCCATCGGGTCAGCGCGGGCGCGCTCCGTCGGGCATCGACGCGGAGGCGAGGCCGGCTCCGAGCGGGCCGGCTGTCGGCGCAGGGTCCGCGGACCACGCCCGCAACGGCCGGCGGTCGAGCCCGCGGCGGCGGATCCAGGCGAACGCCCCGATCCCGACCGCGGCCGACAGCACGCCGCCGATCGCCAGCGAGATGGCCACCCCGAACACCGACGCGAGGCCGCCCATCACCGGCCCGCCGATCGGCGTGGAGCCGGCGAAGATCGTCGTGTAGACGCTCATCACCCGGCCGCGCAGGCCGTCGGGCACGGCCAGCTGGATGGTGGTGTTGGCCGTGGCCGCCATGAGGATGCCGCCGAACCCGACGATCCCCATCAGCAGCAGTGACACCGCGAAGACCTGCGAAGCGCCGAGGGCGATCTGTCCGATGCCGAGCATGATCGCGCCGTAGGCGATGCGGCGGACCTGCGCGCCATCGCCGAATGCGAGCCACAGCGCCGCCAGCAGCGAGCCGACACCGGAGGCCGCCATCAGGAAGCCGTAGCCGGCGGCCCCGCTCTGGAGCACGTCCGTCGTGTAGGCCGGGATGATGACGCTGAAGTTCATCCCGAACGTCGAGACCAGCCCGACGACGAGGACCGCGATCAGCACGAGCGGCGTGATCCGGACGTAGTGCAGGCCCTCGCGCAGCTGGGTCATCACGGCCGCGAACGAATCGGGATGAGGGATGGCGGCCGGTGAATGCAGCTCGTCCTCACGCATCATCGCCAGGGCGACGATGACCGCCAGGAAGCTCGCGGCATCGATGGCGAACGCCATCGCGACGCCGACCGCGGCGATGGTCAGACCGGCGATCGCGGGCCCGACGATGCGGGCCCCGTTGAACATCGCCGAGTTGAGCGCGACCGCGTTGCCGATGTCCTCGCGCCCGACCATCTCGACGGCGAACGCCTGGCGGACCGGCATGTCGACGGCGTTGACGGTCCCGATGATCAGCGCCAGCAGGATCAGCAGCGGAAGCGAGGCGTAGCCGGTCACGGCGATCACGGCCAGGATGACCGACAGGGCCATCTTGATCGCCTGGGTCGCGAGGAGGGTCTGTCGCTTCGGCAGGTTGTCGGCCAGGATCCCGCCGAACAGGCCGAAGATCATGACCGGGATGAACTGCGCGGCGGCGACCACCCCCAGCCACAGCGGGTCGTGGGTCAGGACGAGGACCAGCCACGACTGGGCGACCTGCTGCATCCATGTGCCCGCCAGCGAGATCGCCTGGCCGCCGAAGAACAGCCGGTAGTTGCGATGGCGGAAGGCGCTCATGCCGTGCTGCATCTTGGTCATGCGGTCACCCGGGCACGGACCGGCGCCTCGTCCTCGACGACCTGCTTGCCGCCACGCGACGCGGAGACGACGGCGCCGAGCAGGCTGGCCACGACGCCCACGCCGAAGGCGATGTGGAGCGCCTGGATGAACGGCTCCATGTCGATGTTGCCGCTGCCGATCTGGGTGCCCGAGAAGATGGCCAGCAGGACCGACGGATCCATCACGCTCGACACCAGCCCGATCGACAGCGCGATGCTGATGACGAACCCGGTCTGGGTCAGCATCATCCGGGCACCCGAGCCCATCCCGCGCTTCTCCGGCGGCACGACACCCATGACCGCGCTCGTGTTCGGGGAGATGAACAGGCCCGAGCCCGCCCCGATGATCAGCTGCCACAGGGCGAGCTGCCAGTACGGCGTGTCGATGCCGATGGTGCACAGCCCGAGCAGCCCGAGCGCGGTGATGAGCATCCCGGCCGTGGCCAGACCACGCGAGCCCATCCGGTCGGCCAGGGCGCCGCTGATCGGCGACAGGACCAGGAGACCGACGGCCAGTGGCGCGAGCGCGAGACCGGCCGTGACCGGGTCGTAGCCGCGCGCGCCCTGGAAGTAGAAGACCAGCAGGAACAGGACGCCGGTCCGGGCGATCCCGTTGAGCAGCCCGGTCAGGTTGCCGAGCGCGAACAGGCGGTTCCGGAACAGGCCGAGGTCGAGCAGCGGTGCCTCGCGGTGCGATTCGACCCACAGGAACGCCGGCGCGGCCACGATGAACGCGGCGAGGCCGGCGAGGACCCATGACGTCGTCCACCCGTAGATCCCGCCGAACGCCAACGCCGTGACGAGCCCGGTGAGCCCGATCAGGTAGATGGCGCTGCCGGCGATGTCGAACCCGGCGCGCCCGGTCCGGCGTCCCTGCTCGACGAGCAGCGTCGCGGCGGCGAGCGTGCCGATCAACCCGATCGGCAGGTTGAACCAGAACACGGTCTGCCAGCCGAAGGTGGTCAGCCAGCCGCCGAGGATCGGGCCGATGATCAGCCCGGCGCCGACGACCATGGCGTTGATGCCGAGTGCGCGGCCGAGCTCGCGGCGCGGGAACGCGTCGGTCACGAGCGCCGCCGAATTGGCCATGAGGAAGGCGCCGCCGACGCCCTGGACCAGCCGCGCCGCGACGAGCAGCAGGGCCGATGGAGCGAGGGCGCAGGCGACGGAGGCGGCCGTGAACAGCGCGAAACCCGCGGTGTAGGAACGCGCGCGACCGACCTGGTCCGCGAACCGGCCGGCATTGAGGACCACCACGGTCGCCGCCAGCGTGTAGCCGACGACGATCCAGAGCAGGGTGAACAGGTCGGTGTGGAGGTCACGCAGGATCTCCGGCAGGGCGATGACCAGCGTCCCGGAGGTCAGCGAAGCGAGGAGGGCTCCGACACTCGTGACGCCGAGCACGATCCAGCGGTAGTTGTCGCTCGTCTCGCCGGCGACGGCGTGGCGCGTCCGATCCGTGGCGGTCACGAGGCAGGCTCCGGGGTCGGCGATGGAGACGATGTCGTGGCGAGCGGTGCCGCCCCCGCTGCATCGAGCTCGGCGATACCGGCCTCGATCCGTTCGCGGCGTGCCCGGGCCTCGTCGATCATCGATCCGAGCCGGGCGGCTTTCGCCTCGAGAAGGCCGATCTGTCGCTCGACGCGTTCCAGCCCCTCGGCCAGGTAGATCCGGCGTTCCCTCGGGTCGGTGGTCCCGAGGAGCCGCTCGCGGTTGCGGGCGCGGGCGGCCTCATCCTCGAGCATCTGGCCGATCTGGGCGAGCGAGAACCCGGCGTCGTCGCGCAGGCTGCGGATGAACTGAAGGCGGTCGAGGTCGGACGCGTCGTACAGGCGGTAGTCGCCCTCCGACCGAGCGGCGGGCTCGAGGAGCCCGACCTCCTCGTAGTAGCGGATGGTGCGTGTCGTCAGGCCGGTCTCGGCCGCGACCTCATTGATCTTGAGCAGGCGCGGCGCGGGGCCGCTCGAGGGGGCTTGGGCATGTGACATCGTCTGCCCATCCTACCACAACCTTCACGTTCACGTAAAGGTTAGCCTCGATCAGAGGCCGGTCGGGTTCTCGTCCAGGATGCCCTGGGCAGCCTCCGCGCCGGCCGCGGTGGCCCTGCCCTTGAGGATGAACTCGAATGCGACCGCGACCATCGCCCCGAGCAGCGGACCGATCAGGTAGATGTAGTAGTTGGTCAGGTCACCCCCGACGAGCATCGGCGCGAGCGATCGAGCCGGGTTCATCGACGCGCCCGTGACCGGGGCACCCCAGACCGACACGAGACCGATATAGGCACCGACCGCGATCGCGCCGTTGATGCCCACGTTGCGCGCGCCCGACGCCGTGCCCAGGATCACGCTCACCAGCCCGAGTGTCAGCACCGCTTCGGTCAGGATCGCGACGGCCGGGCTGATCGACGGCGTCGGTTCGGTGGCGCCGTTCAGGATCCCGCCGTACATGGCGTTGAGGAACAGCGCCGCCAGCGTGGCACCGACGACTTCCGCGACGATGTAGCCGGGGACGCGGCGCCACGGGAAGTTGCCGCGCACGGCGAAGGCGAGGGTCACCGCCGGATTGAGGTGGGCCCCGGAGATGGTGCCCATGAAGAAGATCACCCCCATGACCATCATGCCCGGCGCCAGGGCTTTCATCGCGAGGGTCAGGTCACCACCGAACGAGGTCGCCCCGATGACACCCCCGCCGGCCGCGACGAGGACCAGCAGGAAGGTGCCCCACACCTCGCTGAACAGCCGCCGGTACTCCAGGCTCGCGTCGTCGAACTCGGTCTCCCGGAGGCGCGCCAGGGCCGTCCGCCGTGACAGCCAGGCGATGATCGGCTCGCCTTCGTTGGTCGCTGGTGGCTGCGCTGCCGACGTCGTCACGTTGCCCTCCCCTCGGTCCCCGGGCACGAGCCCGGTCGGTCCCGGACGTGAGGGTACAACCGCCGGACAGGACCGATGGACCGGCCTCGCGGCGCGCGACGCTCGCCCTGCCGCATACTCGCGCGACGACGTGAGGATGGAGCGTGATGGACAAGATCGGCGCGGCGGTCTGGGCGACCGGGCGGGCAGGCGGCGAGATCGTGCGGGCCGGGCTGACCCGGCCGTGGCTCGCGTTCCGGAGCGGGATCGTCTACGACCCGGCCAAGGAGGGTCTCGATCTCGGCGAGGCGTGCGGGCTCGGCGTGCGCGTCGGCGCGACCGTGTCGGCCGACGTCGATGCCGTCCTGGCCCGACCGGATATCGACGTCGTGTTCTACGCCGGCACGGGGACGCCGGCCGAGGTCGCTGCCGCCTGTCTGCGCGCGAACCGCGCCGGGAAGGACGCGATCACTGTCTCCGGCCTCGTCCATCCGCGCTCGATCCTGGGCATCGAGGCCGCCGCGGAGCTCGATGCAGCGTCGCGCGCGGCCGGTCGACGGATCCTCGGCACCGGGTTCTGGGACTTCCTGACGATCACCCTGCCGCTGGCGGCGATCTCGAACGTGTTCTCGTTCGACGAGTTCCGCCTGGAACGCATCGCCGACACCTCGCTGTGGGGGCACGGGATCCTGCGCGACGAGGGCATCGGCGGGCCGCTCGACAGCGCCGGCGACGGGTTCATGATGCGCAACTTCCTGATGGAGGCGATGTCCCTGCTGGCCGAGTCGTGCGCGCTCGACATCGACGAGCCGGTGTTCGAAAGCACGCCCGTGCTGTCGGACGTCCGGCGCGAGCGCGGCGGCTACGTCGTCGAGCCCGGGACGATCGCCGGCCACGACCGACAGGTCAGCGCCCGAGTCCGCGGCGGCGGCCGCCTGGTGTCGGTCTGGCGCGGGCGGTTCGATCTCGATCCGGAGCGCGACGGGATGGAGGCGTCGGCCAAGGTGGCCGTTGACGGCGATCCGCGGTTCGAGACCATCGTCCGCGGCGACCTGTTCCTCGACACGTATCCGCCGACCGGGGTCCGGGCGATGGCGGCGGTCAGACCGTTGATGGCCCTCGCCCCCGGGCTGCACACGATCGACGAGCTGGGTCAGCGGCCGGTCTATCGCTGACACGCGCGTCGGGGCGATCGCTCCCCGGGCGAGCAGCTGTCAGCCGGTCCGCGCTGACGGATCGGACCGGGCGACCTCGCTCTCCGCGATGGTGAAGCCGCGTTCCGCGAGCGCCGCGAGGAACGCCGCCGCGTCGAACGCGCCCTCGGGCGGGTGGACGCCGAGCGGCCCGTCACGCGACACCAGATCGGCGGCGATCGCTGCGACGGTGCCGGTGATGGCCGACGATGCGGACCGGCCGATGTGCTCGACGGCGAAGTCGTACACGAGCGTGACGGGCGTTCCGTGGCGGATGCCCTCGACCCGGACCTGCTTGACGTTGGCGCTGCGGTCGGATGGGCCGATCCCACGCCGGCCGATGTACCCGGCGGCGAAGCGACGGGGCGAGATCGCGACGCCATCGAGCTCGAACGGCTCGTCGCGATCGAAGCCGAGCTCGAGGAGGACCTCGATGCGCCGCGTCTCGTCGGCCGGATAGCCGACCTTGAAGACGACGTCGCTGACCGCCAGAGAGCGCGGCAGGGTGACCGGCTCCGGGTGCGGGACGAGGTGGACCGCCTGCGCGCCGTACGGCGCCGGGAAGACGACCTCCTCCTCGCCCGTGAACGACGGATGCTCGACGAGCCTGCCGCCCTCGAGCACGAGAGAGGTCCCGGTGCTCGCGTCGAAGCGGGTCACCACGATCCCGGGCGACGTCCACATCGGGTGGGTGATGTACGAGTATAGACGGACGGCATCGACCGAGTCGAGCCGGTCCGCGCCGTGGCGCGCGAGGATGTTGGTCAGCCCGGGCGCCACCCCGCAACCGGGCACGATCCGGCAGCCGGCGGCCACCGCCCGCTCGTGCCGCTCGAGCTGCTGGAGCGTCTCCGGGTAGTACGAGCCGAGATCGACGAGGTGGACACCGGCCGCGATCGCAGCGTCGGTCACCGGCACGTTGTGGCGCATGTAGGTCGCGTTGAGCACGACATCGCTGTCGGCGAGGGCCGCCGCCAGCGACGCCGGGGCGTCGACGTCGACGCGGACCACGCGCTCGGGCGCGCCGAGCCGGCGCAGCAGGGCGGCCGCGGCATCGGGGCGGATGTCGCCGATCGTCAGCTCGTGGTCGGTGCGCTCGACGAGGTCGGCGACGGCCGCCGAGCCCATCTCGCCCGAGCCGCCGAGGACCAGGATGCGACTCATGCTGGCGTGCTCACCAGTGCGTCGGCGCCCCGACCGCGATCGGGTCGAGCGGCCGGCCGTGGCGGCACTCGCTGATGTCGAAGTCCGGCTCGCGGCCGGCGATCAGCTGGCTCAGGACGCGGCCGGTGACCGGTCCCGACGTGTTGCCGAAGGCGTGCCCGGCACCGACGAACAGCCCGGGCATCACCTCGTCGATGACCGGGGCCTGGTCCGAGGTGAACGGCAGGATGCCGGCCCAGGCGCGGGTGATCGGCACGTTCCGGAGGGCCGGGAAGTCAGCCGCGAAGCCGGTCGCGATCTGGGCGAGGCCGGCAAGGGTCGGCTCCGGGTCGAGCTCGTCCGGGTAGTCGGTGGCACAGCCGAGCAGGACCTCGCCAGACGCGCGCTGGACGAGCAGCGGCAGAAAGGTCAGGCCGTCGTGGTCCTCGCCCTCGGTCGTGAACAGGCCCGGGTCCCAGGACGGCAGGTCGCGGAACAGGGCGTACTGCTTGGTGGCGTTCGGGCCGTAGACCAGTGGCTCGATCCAGAACTGCGGTTGCGGGACCGTGCTGACCAGCTGGAGCCGCTCGCCACCGATCGGGACGTCGATGCCGGCCGGGGCGAGGAGTCTCGTGGTCCACGCTCCGGTCGCGATGACCACCGCGTCACCGGTGAACCGCCCGCCGTCGGTCTCGACGCCGACGACCCGCTCGCCGTCGAGGATCAACCGCTCGACGGCGACGTCCTCGCGGATGGTCGCCCCCTCGGCGCGCGCCCCGCGGATCAATGCCTCGACGACGGTCGAGGTGACGATCTGGGCGTCCTCGCTGCAATAGCTGGCCCCGAGCACGTCGTCGCGGATCGGGGGGACGAGCCGGCGGACCTCGGCGCCGTCGATCAGCTCGATGTCGAGACCGTCCGCCTGGCGGGCGGCGACGAAGGCCTCGAACACGGCCCCCTGGTCTGGCGTCATGAAGTACATCAGTCCGCCGCTCGGCCGGAACTCGAACCCGCCGGGCAGCTCGGCGAGCAGCTCCGGGTAGAGCTTCCGGCCGGCGCGCGAGACATCGAGCGCGAAGCCCGGCGTCCGGCAGTGGAGCCACAGCCAGCCCGGGTTGCGCCCCGACGCGCCGTAGCCGATCGTCCGCCGCTCGAGCAGGGTGACGCCCATCCCTTCGCGGGCGCAGAAGTACGCAGTCGAGCAGCCGACGATCCCGCCGCCGACCACGATGACGTCCATCGCCCGACGATACCCGGTCGGTCGGGCCGGCGAGGCGCGGCTACGCTTGGCCCATGTACCTGGGCATCGACCACCTCGTCATCGCCGTGCTAGACCCGGACCTCGCGGTCGCGGAGTGGCAGCGGGCGATCGCACCGGCTCCGACCGGTGGCGGTCGGCATGACGCGCTCGGGACGTTCAACCGGGTGATCTGGCTCGGTGACTCGTATGTCGAGTTCATCGGCGTGTTCGATCCAACCCTCGCCGCCGGATCGTGGGCCGGAGCCCCCGCGCTTCGGGCGCTGGAGACCGGAGGCGGCCTCGCGACCTGGGCCATCGCGACGGACGATCTCGATGGCGACCTGGCCGGCCTCCACGCCGGTGGGTCCGGGCTGGGCGGGTCGCGACCGGGCGAGCGACGCCGCGACGATGGGGCGCTCGTGCGATGGCGCCTCGCCGCGCATGACCGGCTCGGGCCGGACGAGCCGCCGTTCCTGATCGAGCACGACGACACCGCCGCGGAGTGGACGCCGAGCGATCGCGCCGCGCGCTC
>DASYSM010000155.1:0-3185 GCA_036003325.1 Candidatus Limnocylindrales bacterium | reverse complement strand
CTGAGGTCGAGCGTTTCGGGGTGTTCCTGCCCTCGTATGTCTGGGAGGGCGACGGGCCCGAACGCGCCCGTGGCATCAAGGCATTCGCGCGTGAGGTCGAGGAGCTCGGCTTCGACTCCCTGTTCGTGACCGACCACCTGCTCGTCGGCAAGCGCTTCTACTCGGTCAACTGGCTCGAGCCGATCCTGTCGCTGGCCGTCGCGGCCGGCGTGACCGAACGGGTCCGGCTCGGGACGTCGATCCTGATCATGCCCCTGCGCAACCCGGTGCTCCTCGCGAAGGAGCTGGCCACGCTCCAGTTCCTGTCCGACGACCGGGTCGTCCTGGGCGCCGGGGTCGGCTGGAACGACGCCGAGTACGAGGCGGTCGGCGTCCACAAGTCGGAGCGCGGCAGGCGGACCGACGAGATGCTCGACATCATGCTGCCGCTCCTCGAGGGCGAGACGGTCACCTACCACGGCCGCTACTACTCGGTCGACGACGTGTTCATCGAGCCACGGACCCGGCAGCGACCGGCCGTCTGGGTGGGAGGCGGCTCGCAGCTGGCGAACCCGAAGTCGCCCGACGTCCCGAAGTTCGTCGAGTCCGTCAAGGCGCGCACCCTTCGCGCCGACGGCTGGATCCCGCGTCCGACATGCCCGCCGCCGGACATCCGCCGCGATTGGGACGAGCTCCAGGCGTTCTTCGTCGAGAACGGCGAGGACGCCGGTCAGCTCTCGGTCGCGCACGAGAACTTCCTGCATCTGGTCCTGACGAACGACCCGGCCAAGGCCCGCGAGGAGCAGCATCGCGCGTTCCTCAAGGTGATGAGCGGCGAGCGTGGCCCGGACTACCTCGAGACGGTCTACCTGTTCGGGACCCCGGATCAGATCGTGGCGTCGCTCCAGGCGCGTGTCGACGCCGGCGTGGAGCAGTTCATCCTGCACACGATGACGCCCGATCCCCGACAGCTCCACGATTGGGTGCGCGAGATCATCCCGAACGTCGTCTTCCCGGCGACCGCCGGGCCGGTCCGCAAGCCGAACCGCAGCGCGCTGGCCGTGCCCTCGTGACCCGGCGGGTCGGGCTGATCGGCAAGCCGCTCAAGCGGCGGCATTCGCAGGTGATGCTCGACGCGGCGTTCGATGCGGCCGGGATCGACGCCCGGTATGTGCTTCTCGAGCTCGAGCCGGAGGCCGTGGACGATGCGGTGCGGGCGGCTCGTGGGCCCGACTGGCTCGGACTCGGGGTGACCGCGCCGTACAAGCAGGTGATCTCCGGCCTGCTCGACGCGGTCGAGGGCGACGCGCGGGCGATCGGCGCGGTGAACAACGTCGCCAAGGACGAAAGCGATCGGCTGATCGGCTTCAACACCGACGCGCCCGGGTTCCGCGTCGCAGCCGAGAAGGCGATGGGCCGGCCGCTGGCCGGCGCCGACGTCGTCGTGGCGGGGGCCGGTGGGGCCGCGCACGCTGTCGTCTTTGCCTGCCTCGACGCCGGGGCGCGGCGCGTGACCATCGCCAATCGGACCTCCGCCTCTGCGGAGGCCCTGGCGAGCCGCTTCCGTGGCGTCGGATCGGGATCTGTGGTCGCCCTGCGTCTCGACGGGGAGGAGCTGGTCGAGGCGCTCGGGTCGGCCGATCTGGCCGTCAACGCGACCACGGTCGGCATGGTCGATCCCGGATCGGCGTTCAACGTCGAGATCCTGTCGCCCGAGGCGACCGTCTTCGACCTCGTCTACGTCCCGGCCGAGACGCCCCTGGTCGCGACCGCTCGTGCCCGCGGTCTGCGCGCGGCCAATGGCTCGGAGATGCTCATCGCCCAGGGGGCGATCGCCTTCGAGCGCTGGACCGGGGTGAGTGGCATGGCCGACGTCATGCGCGCCGCCGTCGCCCCGCTGCTGGCCGACCCGACCGTGACGGCCTGATGCGGTGACCCGCCTCGATGTCCCGACTCCCGGTGCGATCTACACGGTCGGGCTGAACTACCGGGCGCCCGGCGCTGCCGATCGGAGCCTCCCCGATCGGCCCCTCATCTACGGCAAGGCCGCGACCGCGTTCGCCGGCGACGGAGCCACGGTCGCGTGGGACCGCACCCTGACCGCCACCGTCGACGCCGAGGTCGAGCTCGGGGTGGTGATCGGCACGGCCGCCTGGAACGTGTCGCCCGGCGATGCCATGCGCCACGTGTTGGGCTTCACCATCGTGAATGACGTCTCGTCGCGTGACCCGTGGCTCGACGGCGATCAGTGGCTGCTGGGGAAGTCGATGCCGGGGTTCTGCCCGGCCGGACCCTCGGTCGTGCGCGCCGAGGACCTCGATCCCACGGATCTCCGCCTCGGCTGCAGGATCAACGGCGAGGCGATCCAGGACGGGCGGACCGCGGACATGCGCTTCCCGATCGCCGAGATCGTGGCGTTCCTCAGCCGCCACCTGGCGCTGCGGCCCGGCGACCTGATCGCCACCGGCACGCCGGTCCGGCTCGCGACACCGCCGGGTCCGGACCGCCACCTCGAGCCGGGCGACGTCGTGACCTGCTGGATCGAGGGCATCGGCGAGCTCACCACCCACGTCGCCTGACCGGCGCGACCGTGCCACAGGAGGATCCCCCATGAAGCCACCGACCGTGTTCCTCGGCGAGATGACCAATCCGGAGGTCGAGGCGTTCGTGCGCGACCACGACACCGTGCTCGTGCCGGTCGGCTCGACCGAGCAGCACGGGCCGCACGGCCCGTTGCTCACCGATGTCCTCGTGCCGGTCGAGGTCGCTCGCCGCGTGGCGCCGCGGGCAGGGGCCGCCGTCGCGCCGTCGATCACCTACGGGCTGTCGTACCCGCATGTCGGGTTCACCGGCGTCGTCCACCTGCGCATCGCGACGTTCATGGCGGTCGTCGAGGACGTCGCTGTCGGGCTCGCGACGATGGGCTTCCGGCGGGTCGTGTTCCTCAACGGCCATTACGACAACACCCTCGCGATCGCCTATGCCTGCGCGAACGCGGCCCCGCGGCTGCCCGAGGGCGCGCGGGCGTTCCCGGTCAACTACTGGGACGGCATGACCCCCGAGGAGGCCGCCGAGTTCTTCGGCCCGACGGCCGGGCTCCACGCCAACAGGGCCGAGACGTCGGCGGTGATGGCGATCGATCCGGCGTTGGTCGACATCGAGGCGGCCAACGCGGAGATGCCGCCGTTCCCCGAGGTGACCAGTCC
>DASYSM010000154.1:0-3363 GCA_036003325.1 Candidatus Limnocylindrales bacterium | reverse complement strand
GCCGAGAGCTGGGCGGCCGACATCGGTGGCCCGGCGTACGTCCTCGACGACGAGAGCGCGATCCGGGTCGTCGACGGCAGCGTCGACGTCATCTCCGAGGGGACCTGGAAGCTGCTCGGCTCCTGAGGATGCCGCGAGCTCAGGCCGCGCGGTCGTAGGTACCCTCTGGTGACGATGCCGACCTACCCGCTGACACCGAAGACGACCGCCCATCTGCGTCCCGGGCAGTTCTGGTCGATCCCGTTGAGCGACGGCCGGTTCGGCTGCGGACGCGTGCTGCGGGTCGGCGGCGACCGACCGGGTGGCGGGCGGACGCGGTTCATCGGGGCGATCCAAGACTGGGTCGGTGACGCGCCGCCGACGCCCGAGGCGATCGCCGGCAGCCCCGTGCTCGTGGTCGGCAATGCCCACGTCCGGCTGATCTCGTTCGACGGCGGCGAGATCCTCGGCGAACGCCCGTTGTCGGCGGATGGGATCGAGGTCCCGACGACCGTCACGACCTACTGGGGCGACGGCTACGCGGTGGCCCGGGCGGAGCGACGGTTCATCGCCGGCGACCCCCCGCCGACCTCCGACTTCCGCCACGTCTCGTCACCCCTGACCGCCGAGATGCTCCTCCCCTCCCCGACCGGTCGCGGCGTCGTCCAGTTCGACAAGCGCCTCACCGACGACGACTTCCGCCAGGTCGGCGAGTGGTTCCGCCGGTATCCCGAGATGAGGCTCCGCGCCTACGGCTCGTACGACCACTCGATCACGGACCTCGAGTTCCTGCGGTTCTTTCCGACGCTGCGGCGCTTCGGGGCCGACGCGCTGTTCGATTCGCTCCGATCGCTCGATGGCCTTCGCCACCTGCCGACCGATCTGGAGGAGCTCGCCATCGGCGAGACGCGGACGAGGCTCGATCTCGGCGTCCTGTCGCGCTTCGGTGGCATGAAGCGGTTGTTCCTCGAGGGCCAGACGAAGCATCTCGAGGTGATCTCGAGCCTCACCGCGCTCGACGACCTGACGCTTCGCTCGATCACGATGCCCGACCTGTCCCTTCTGCTGCCGTTGAGGGGTCTGCGGTCGTTGGACCTCAAGCTCGGTGGCACCCGCGACCTCCGACTGCTGCCACGGGTCGGCGAGCTGTGGTACCTCGAGCTCTGGATGATCCGCGGACTGGCCGACGTCACCGCCGTCGGCTCGATCCCGTCGCTCCGGTCGCTCTTCCTCCAGGCACTGCGTCAGGTCGAGGCGCTTCCGGACATGAGCGAGGCGACCTCGCTGCGCCGCGTCCGGCTCGAGACGATGAAGGGCCTGCGCGATCTGCGACCGCTGGCGACCGCCCCGGCGCTCGAGGCCGTCGAGCTCATCGACATGCGCCACCTCCAGCCGGAGGATCTCGCTCCGCTGGTGGGCTTGCCGAACCTCACGGCGGTCACACCGGGCCTCGGCAGCCGCCGGAAGAACGACGCTGGCTCGGCGCTTCTCGGCCTGCCTCTGGTGCGCACCCCGGACGACTGGCGTCAGCCTGCGTCATCGTGATCGGAAGGGCACTGGCCGTGGCGTGGCGACCCGCCCCGTGAGGCGGTAGCCTGTCCGACGTGAGCATCGGTTTCGGACTCCTCAGCGCCCAGCTCCGACCCGGCGAGACGGACTGGACGCGTGCCTACGACGACACCGTGCGCCTCGCCGTCGAGGCCGAACGACTCGGCTTCAGCTCGGTCTGGACGACGGAGCACCACTTCGTCGACGACGGCTACATGCCCTCGCTCCTGGTCGTCAGCGCGGCCCTTGCCCAGGCGACGTCGCGGATCGAGATCGGCACGGGCGTCATCCTCGCGCCGATGCACCATCCGCTGCGCCTGGCGGAAGACGCGGCGACGGTCCAGCTGCTCAGCCACGGGCGACTCGCGCTCGGTTTGGGGCTCGGCTGGTCGGAGGTCGAGTACGCCGGCCTGGGCGCCGACATGCGCCGGCGTGGTGCGGCGATGGAGGAGACCCTCCGGATCCTGCCGCAGGCGTGGAGCGGCGAGCCATTCACCCATGAGGGTGCGGTCTATCGGCTCCCGACCCTCGCCGTGCGTCCGACGCCGCCGAGCCGGATCCCGGTCCTCGTCGGGGGTGGCGCCGAGCCGGCCATCCGTCGCGCGGCGCGCCTGGCGGATGGCATCTTCTCGAACGCGCCGGCCGAGCAGTTCGGCGCGCAGGTCGGCTGGGTGCTCGACGAGCTCGAGACGTCCGGTCGTGACCCCTCGACGTTCCGGTTCATCCACTACTCGATCCTGCTGCCGGGCGCATCCCGCGCCGACGCGCTCGCGCGCTATCGCGACGCGGTCTGGGCACTCAACTGGAAGTATTCGGACATGGAGGCGTCGGCGACCCGACCGCTCCCGCCGGCCTCCCCTCCCCCGTTCGAGGGCGACGACGAGCGGCTCCTCGCGCGGCGGACGGCGCACGCGGGCACACCCGAGGAGCTGGTCGAGGTGTTGCTCGACATCCGGCGTCGGATGCCGGTCCCGATCGAGTTCGTCGCGCGCAGCCACCTGCCCTTCCTCGAGTACGGCGCGCAGGTCGAGCTCATGCAGCGGCTCGCCGAGGGCGTCGCGCCGCACGTCTGAGCCGCGCGACCGGCTCGTCGCCACCGACTGCAACGCAGGCTCCGGGACGTCGGATTAGGCTTCTGGCATGAGCGTTTGGTTCGGTTTCCACCTTCCCTCGTACACCCACCCAGAGACCCCGCCGGAGCGGCTGTTCGACCGCGTCGTCGAGCAGGCGAAGGCGGCCGAGGCGGCCGGTTTCGACCTTGTCACTGTCATGGACCACCTCTACCAGATCCAGGGTATCGGCGGACCCGAGGAGCCGATGCTCGAGGGCTGGTCGGTCCTCGCTGCGCTCGCGCGCGAGACCACGCGCGTGCGGCTGGGCACGCTCGTCACGGGCGTCACCTATCGCAATCCGGCGCTGCTGGCCAAGCAGGTCACGACCCTCGACACCATCTCCGGCGGCCGGGCGATCCTTGGCCTCGGGGCGGCCTGGAACGACGTCGAGCACGCCGGCTACGGCTACGAGTTCCCGCCAGTCGGCGAGCGGATGGATCGGCTCGATGAAGCCCTCACCATCGCCAGGGCGATGTTCACCGAGGAACGCCCGTCCTTCACGGGACGGTATCACCGGATCGACCAGGCATACAACGTGCCTCCGCCGGTCCAGCCGGGCGGTCCGAAGATCCTGGTCGGTGGGGCCGGTGAGCAGCGCACGCTGCGGATCGCCGCGAAGCACGCCGACATGACCCACTGGTTCTCGCTCGGCCTCGATGGTGTCAAGCACAAGACCGAGGTCCTCGAGCGCTATTGCGAGGAGATCGGTCGCGATCCGTCGACC
>DASYSM010000153.1:0-12672 GCA_036003325.1 Candidatus Limnocylindrales bacterium | reverse complement strand
GTGGCGAAGAACTCGGGCGCCGGGTCGGTGGCCGTCACGCTGCCCATCAGCAGGACCGAGCCGCGGGTCCCCGAGGCGTTCGGCTCCTGGGCGAGCATCCGGCGGACGACTGCCCGGCAGGTCAGGGCCTGACTCCGCAGGTCGAGCTCGAGAGTCCGGTCCCAGCCTTCGGCGCTGAGCTCGTGGATCGGGCCGTCGCCGAACCGCCGGCCGCTGCCACCGGCGACCGCGAACAGGCCATCGATCCGACCGAATCCCTCGACGGCGGCCGCGACCGCGCCATCGACCTCGGCCTCGGCGGTCAGGTCGGCCGCGGTCCAGGCGGCCTTGCCGCCGGCACTAACCAGCTCGTCCGCCAACGACCGGGCATGATCCGCGGTCCGCGACACGACGAACACCGACGCGCCCTCCGCGGCCAGTCGGCGCGCGCTCGCCGCCGCGATCCCGGTCGATCCGGTGACGAGGCAGATCCGGTCGCGCAGGCGTCCGCTCGATGACATGGCCGGATGCTACGCGCTGAGGGCGCCCACGACTGGGCCAGTCTCGGGCCGACCCGTTGACCTGATGCATGTGGATGGCATCGCGGAGCGGCGTGCGCGGGCGCCCGAACCCTGCTCGATGCAGTCCACGTGCATCAACGTGGAGAGTCCGTGTCCAACGGCGGCCGAGCCCCTGCGAACACCCATTGACGACGCGCCGACGCACGTCTATCCTCAAGCCATCCCGACCGGCACCCGCGCTGCGGCAGCGATTCCGCGCGCACCATCCGCCCGGTCCTCCCATCACCCGAAGGTGACCTTTCCCATATGCCCGGACCCGGCCCCGACCAGCGCGATCAGCGCGCACAACGCAACCGACGACCCCGACGCCGCGCCCCCATCGGTGGCGGCGGTCGCGCCCCCGTCACCGAATACGAGGAGCAGCAGGAGCTCGAGGCTGCCCGTGAGCGGAACGACCTCGAGGTCGCCGATCTCCGCGAGATGAGCGTTGCGGAGCTCCGCCAGGTCTCGCGCGACCTCGAAGTCGACGCGGCCAGCGGCGAGCGCAAGGACGTCCTCGTCGACCTCATCCTCCAGCGCCAGACCGAGCGCGCCGGCCACGACTACGCCACCGGCATCCTCGACATCGTCGACGAAGGCTTCGGCTTCCTGCGCCGCCATGGCCTGCTGCCCAGCCCCGACGACGTGTATGTCAGCTCGAGCCAGGTCCGCCGCTTCGGACTGCGCATCGGCGACCGCGTGTCGGGCGCCGTGCGCGCGCCGCGCGAGGCCGAGAAGTACTGGGGGATGCTCCGGGTCGACTCGGTCAACGGCGTCGACACCGACACCGCGCGTGCCCGTCCGATCTTCGGTGACCTGACCCCGGTCCACCCGGACGTCCTGATCAACCTCGAGACCGACCCGAAGAACCTGAGCCAGCGGCTGATCAACCTGGTCAACCCGATCGGCAAGGGTCAGCGCGCGCTGATCGTCAGCCCGCCGAAGGCCGGCAAGACGATGCTGCTCAAGCAGATCGCCAACGGCGTCAGCGCCAACTACCCGGAGATCCTGCTGATGGTCGCGCTCATCGGCGAGCGACCGGAGGAGGTCACCGACATGCGCCGCAGCGTCAAGGGCGAGGTCATCTCCTCGACCTTCGACGAGCCGACCGAGAACCACACTCATGTCGCCGAGATGGCGCTCGAGATCGCCAAGCGCCAGGTCGAGACCGGCCGCGACGTCGTGATCTTGCTCGACTCGATCACCCGCCTCGCCCGCGCCTACAACCTGGCCCTCCCGCCCTCCGGCCGGACGCTGTCGGGCGGCCTCGACCCGATCGCGCTTTATCCGCCGAAACGGTTCTTCGGTGCCGCCCGGAACATCGAGGAGGGTGGCTCGCTGACGATCATCGGCACCTGCCTCGTCGACACCGGGTCGCGGATGGACGACGTCATCTACGAAGAGTTCAAGGGCACCGGCAACTCGGAGCTGATCCTCGATCGCAAGCTCGCCGAGAAGCGGATCTTCCCGTCGATCGACGTCCAGCGCTCGGGCACCCGGCGCGAGGAGCTGCTGCTCGAGGAAGGCACCCTCAAGATGGTCTGGACGATGCGCCGGATGCTGTCCGCGGTCGGGGCCAACGAGGGGATCGAGATCCTCCTCAATCGCCTTGCGAAGACGCAATCGAACGCGGAGTTCCTGTCCACCCTGACCAAGAGCCTGGACGCCTGACCCGGACACACGAGCGGTAAACGTTTGCTGTTTGCCCTGGCTGCAACGTCCGTGATACGGTTACCCGAGATGTCGTAAGCCCGCGAAGTCGGGCGGCGGCCGCGTCAAGAGACCCCAGCTCAAAACCGCGACCCCAGGACGGTCCACGACCCCCAACCCACGCGCGAACCCCCCAGCGCCCGGACCGTCCTACGCCAGGAGACCGTATTGCTGAATGCATCGGTCGGCATGCAGCGCGTCCTCGGACGCCTTCGCCGGCCCCCGAGCCAGCCAGCCACGAACGCATCGGACGTCCCGACGCGGAGTCACGCCATCGGCCGGCGACTGCGTCACGGGATCGGCACGATCGCTGCCGCGTCGCATCTGATGCCCGCCGGCCACCGGATCGTCGCGGAGCCGCGGCCGGTCGCGGAGGCCCCCGTTTCGATGGCTGCTGCGGCTCGCGTGCGCAAGCGCTCCCTCATGGGGCGGGTCGGCCACGATCGGGTCGTCGCCCTCGCGGTCGTCGCCATCCTCGCTGGAGCGACCACCGTCAGCCTGTCGGTCGGCCACCCGGCGGCAAGCACCGGCAACACCGATGGCGCGGGTTCCGCACCACGGATCGCGGTCGGCGGTGATGTCGCCGAGCCGGCCGGGCAGACCGACGACACCGCCACCGATGGCGACGCGTCGGGCGCCTCAGGCAGCGTGGAATTCGCCGACCCGGATGGGTCGACCACGACCGCAGACGATCTCTCCGCACTCGGCCTGACCGGCGTCGCGATCGGCGACGTCGAGCCTCTCAGCGACCGGCCGGCGGCCGGCGCCACGGTCGACGTCGAAGGCCCGTTCACCGAGGACGGCACGCTGGTCAAGCCGATCGCGGTCGACACCACGGTCCGTGATGGCAGCGCCCTGGTCAAGAGCTACACGGTCAAGGGCAACGAGACCCTCGCCGCGATCGCCGCGAAGTACGACGTCTCGACGATGTCGATCGTGTGGGCCAACAACCTGAAATCCAAGACCGACATCCATGCGGGCAAGGTCCTGCGCATCCCGCCCGTCACCGGCCTCATCGTCAGGGTCACCGCGACCGACACGCTCGAGGCCATCGCCGCCCGCTACGACGTCAACGGCACCGACATCATCGCCACCAACGGCCTCGACGACGCGACCCTCATCAACGGCCAGGTGCTGGTCATCCCGGGGGCGAAGGGCGCGGCCATCCCGGCCAAGCCCGGGACGAAGTCACCGGTCCGCACGTCCGGTGGCTCGGCCAAGCTGCCGAGCACATACCACGGCGGCAAGTTCCTGTGGCCGGTCGTCGGTGGCGGCAATTACATCAGCCAGTACTTCCACTACGGCCACTACGCGATCGACATCGCCGCCGATTACGGCTCGACCGTCCGCGCGGCCGCGGCCGGCACGGTGACCTTCGCCGGCTGGAAGAACAACGGCGGCGGCTACCAGGTCTGGATCGCCCACGGCTCCGGGCTGTACACGACCTACAACCACATGTCGGCGATCACCGTCGGCATCGGCCAGCATGTGGCGCGTGGCACCCAGGTCGGGCGGATCGGGATGACCGGCGACGCGACCGGCCCGCACTGCCACTTCGAGGTCTGGCGCGGCCCCGTCTGGAACGGCGGGACCCGGGTCAACCCGCTGGCCTACTTCTAGGCGTCACGACGCCCGGACCACCCGTCGGGGTGGCCCGCCGCCCGTGCGAGAATGGCCGCGATGTTCCTCGACCGCGTGAAGATCTGGGTCCGCGCCGGCGATGGCGGCGATGGGGCCGCGACCTTCCGGCAGGAGGCACACGTCCCGCGCGGTGGCCCCGACGGCGGTGACGGCGGTCGAGGCGGCTCGGTCTACCTGCGCGTGGACGCCGGGCAGACGACACTCCGCGACTTCAGCCACCGGCACCACTTCCGGGCGACGGCCGGCGGCCGTGGCACGCGGGCTCGCCGTCACGGCAAGGCGGGCGACGACCTGATCCTCGACGTGCCGCCGGGGACGGCCGTCTACGACGACGAGTCGGGCGCGCTGGTGGCCGACCTGGTCGCCGTGGGTCAGAGCGCGATGGTCGCGCGCGGCGGTCGCGGCGGGCTCGGTAACACGCACTTCAAGACCTCCACCCACCAGGCGCCGAAGCACGCCCAGAAGGGAGAACCGGGGTCCGAGGGCTGGCTCCGGCTGGAGCTCCGGCTCATCGCCGACATCGGGCTCGTCGGGCTGCCCAACGCCGGCAAGTCCACCGTGCTCGCCGCCGTGACGGCTGCCACGCCGAAGATCGCGGACTACCCGTTCACCACGCTCGAGCCGAACCTCGGGGTGATGGATCTCGGCGACGATGACGAACGCCGCCCGACCATCGCCGACGTCCCGGGCCTGATCGAGGGCGCCAGCGCCGGTGCCGGGCTCGGGCACGCCTTCCTTCGGCACGTGGAGCGGACCCGGATCCTCGTCCACGTCGTCGATGGGTCCGGGCGCGATCCCGAGTGGGACTACGACGTCATCCGCGAGGAGCTCCGAGCACACGATCCGGCGCTGCTCGACAAGCCGATGCTGGTCGCGTTCAACAAGGTCGACCTGGCGGCTGCCGCCGAGGCGTGGCCCGCCTTCCGTCGTGCGCGCAAGGCGGACGGGGTCGACACCATCGCCATCTCGGCTGCGCACGGCGAGGGTCTCGGCGAGTTCCGCGCGCGCATCGCGGATCTCCTGCCCGACGCGACCGAGCTCGCCGAGCCGCCCGAGCCATCGGGTGTCGTCGTCCACCGCATCGAAGCGATGGGCGACGGGTTCAGCGTCGAGCTCGATGGCGACGGTGCATTCCGGGTCCGGGGCGCGCGGATCGAGCGGATCGCCGCGCAGACCAACTTCGACGTCGAGGAATCGGCCGAGCGGTTCCAGCGCGACCTGGCCCGCCTCGGGGTCGAGGCCGAGCTGCGCCGGGCCGGCATCGCCGCCGGCGACCTCGTCCGCATCGGCGGCACCGAGCTCGAATGGGAGGCGCAGCCCTGGGAACGATCGTGAGCGACGGCCCGCACGCCATCGTGGCGGGCTCGCTCGGCGTGTTCGGCGGGACGTTCGACCCGATCCACAACGCGCACCTGGCCGTCGCCGAGGAGGCGGCCGAGGTCCTCGGCCTCGAGCGCGTGCTGTTCGTCCCGGCCGGCGAGCCGCCGCACAAACCCGGGCGCGAGATCACGCCCGCCGAGGATCGCCTGGCGATGGTCGAGATCGCGATCGCGGGCAACCCACGGTTCGCGGTCGACCGCCTGGAGATCGATCGGCCGGGGCCGTCGTACACGGTCGACACGCTCGCGGCGTTGCGGGCAGGCGGTGGCGCCGCGTCCGGCGGCGTGGCCACGGACCTGGTGCTCGTCCTCTCGGCGGAGGCCTTCCTCGGGCTGATGAGCTGGCGCGCGCCGCGTCGCGTCCTCGAGCTGGCCCGCGTGGTCGTCGCGCCGCGGGACGGCTACCCCGACGCCGGCCCCGACTTCCTGGCCGAGCACCTGCCCGACCTTGCCGATCGTGCGACCTTCCTCGACGGGCCTCGGCTGCGCCTGTCCGCGAGCGAGCTGCGGGCGCGGGCCGCGAGCGGGCGATCGCTGCGTTATCTCGTCCCCGATGCGGTCTCGGCCTACATCGGCGACCATGGGCTCTACCAGGACCTACGGAGGAACCCCCGATCGTGACCGAACCCGCCATGCCCCGGACGCCGACCGATCCCGCGACCGCGCCGCGCGCCGACGGCCTGCCCAAGCGCGCCGCGCTCGCGCCGGAAGCCGGACGACCGCCGCTCGAGCTCGCCCGCCGGATCGTCGAGCTGGCCGAGGACAAGAAGGCCGCGGACATCGTGCTGCTCGACCTGGCCGGGCTGACGACGATGGCCGACTACTTCGTCATCTGCTCGGGTGGGTCGGAACGGCAGCTATCGGCCATCGCGGACGGGATCGTCGGGAGCCTGCGCGACGAGAAGACCAGGCCGATCGGGCGCGAGGGAACGGCCGCGTCGCACTGGGTGCTGGTCGACTACGGGTCGGTGATCGTCCACATCTTCACCCCGCCGGAACGCGACTACTACGGTCTGGAGAAGCACTGGTCCGAGGCTCGGACCATCCTGTCGGTCCAGTAGCGCCACCCGACGCCCGTAAGGGGTGGGGAGTACCGTCGGGTCATGCCGGGTGCGTGAGGCTCGCTCCTAGCATCGCGGCATGTCCGCTGTCCGAGACCGCTGCCCAGCCTGTGCCCGCCGGCTCATCACGACCCGGTTCGACACCACGTTCCGCCTCCCCGACCGGAGCGAGCGGCTGTGCTTCGGCATCCCCGGCGGGCTGTGCGAGGACTGCTCCCAGCTCTATATCGACCCCGACCTGATCGAGCTGCTCGACCTCGGCGAGGGCCGCTGCGTCTTCGCCATCGAGAGCGACCTCGTCGTCCAGGAGCAGGCCTGGTCCTCGGGCCACTGACCCTCAGGCGCTCCGCCGGTCGCGGCCGGCGTGATCGATCAGCCACACACCGAACGCCAGCCGTCGCTGCATCTCTCCGACCTCCGAGCCGGGGGCGCCCTTGACCATCGCGTCGAGCTCGACCAGCCCGTCGAGCGCGGCGGTCAGCTCGGCCGTCGTCCAGAGCCGGGCCTGCTCGCGCAGCTTCTCCATCCGGAATTCGGTGGTGATGCCCATCGCCTTGCCGATCGCCGGCAGCCGCTCACCCGCATCGAGCCGGTCGCGCGTCTCGAGCAGCTCGCGGACACGGCGGTGGAGGACGGCCAGCAGGACCGGTTCCGGGGTGGTCTCGATGAGCCGCTCGAGGAGCTCGAGCGCGCGCTCGACGCGGCGCTCCCCGACGGCATCGGTGAATGCCCAGACGGAGCCGGGGACGGCCTCGGCGACCAGCGCGCGGACGTCATCGGGCCCGATCGGCTCGGAGCCGCGGTAGAGCGCGAGCTTGTCCAGCTCCATCGAGGCGATCGCGGTCTGGTGGCGGCGTTCCGCATCGCCTTCCTGGACGAACCCACCGACCCGCTCGGCGATGAGCTTGGCCGATCCCGGCGCGAGGGTCAGGCTCCGGTCGCGGGCCTCGGCCTCGATCCAGCCGGTGAGGGCACCGCCCTTGGGCGAGCGGAACTGGCGGACGGTGCCGCCGGCCGCGGCGATCGCGTCGGCCAGCCGCTTCGGCACCGGCGCCTTCGCCCCCGACCGGCTGGCGTCGAGGATGACCAACGCGTTGCCGGGTGCCACCAGGGCCAGGGCTGCGAGGAACGCGTCGCGATCCTCGTTCTTGACGACCAGGGCACCCGCGTTGTGGACGACCGCCAGTGTCCCGCCACCGAACATCACCGGGGTGGCGACCCGCTCGTTGAGGTCCGCCAGCTGACCGGCCGCGATGGTGCGGTTGCCGCGCACGGTCCAGCGCTCGAGTGGTGCCCCGCCCTCCGCTGCCAGGGCCGCCTCGAAACGGTCGACCGCGCGGGCCGCCGACAGCTCGTCGTCACCCCAGAAGAACGCGAGAGGAGCGGTCGTCACGAGGCGCTCGACCCGCTGCGCTCGGCACGGGCCGCGGCCAGCGCACGGCCGGTCCAGGCCAGCCGGCGGACCTCGCCGGGCTCGACGCCGGCCGCGCGGCAGACGTCCGCCTCGAGCCGACCGGCGCGTGCCCGGATCGACCGGTATGTCGCCTCGTCCCAGCCGGTGACCCGTCCGTCGACGATCGACGGCGGATGGCGCCGTCGCCAGCGGGTGAACCGGGCATCGAGCGACTCGAGCCGCTGGCTCGCTCGCTTGTCGGCGTAGGCGACGATCCGCTCCTCGCGCGTCGCGAACGCGGCCCAGCGCCGGTACGCCTCCGCATCCGCGAGCCGGGTCACCGGGTGGTTGGCGACCGCCCGCGCCAGCTCCGGGTGGCCGGCCCGCGTCAGCCATGCGGCCGAGCCGTCGCCGTGGCGGAGGGCGCGCAACGGATCGTCGGCGGGGAGTGCCTTGTCGGTGTCGTGCAGCAGCGCCGCGGCTTCGACCAGCGCACGGTCGACCGGGATCCCGCGGACCTCGATCCGCGCCGCCAGCCAGCCGGCGACCTCGGCCACGGCGCGCGCGTGGCGGACGAACCAGGGCGGGGGATCCAGGGACAGCAGGAGGGAGGCGGCCTCCACCCGCCCAGGCACGGTCATCGGCTCGATGGTACCCGACGGTCAGGCTCCGGCCGGGCCGCGATGCCGGGGTGGCCGCCGAGGCTGCCGCCGGCCGGGACGACGGCTGTGGCGGCAGGACGCCGGTGACCGGGATCGCGCACAGATACGCGGTCGAGGCGACGGCCAGGGTCGGGGCGATGGCCGGGCCGGGTCGCGCCGGCGCAGCGGCCGCCGGTCGCCCGCCCTCGGCATGGACCGTCATCCCGCTCGCCTCGAACCCGACCACGATCGACCCGTCGAGGTCCGTGCGGTAGACGCGCGCCCCCGAGGCGGCCAGCCGGTCGAGGGTCGACTTCGCCGGGTGGCCGTACGGGTTGCCGGCGCCGGCCGAGGCGATCGCGACCGTCGGTCGGGTGGCGTCCACGAACGCCTGTGTCGTGGCGGTCTTGCTGCCGTGATGGGCGACCTTGAGCAGGTCGACGTGCGGCAGGTCGTCCTTGAGCAGTGCGGGGTCGATGCCCTCCTCGACATCGCCCATCAGCAGGAAACGGCGCGCTCCGACCTGGCCGAGCAGGACGATCGAGACGTTGTTGATGCCAGTCCCGCCGTCGGGCGGCGTCGTCGGGACCTGGCCACGGACCGGCCACAGCACGCGCATCGAGATCTCGTCCACCGACAGCCGATCGCCGGCGGCGAGGATCGCGCGCTTCGCTGCTCCGACGGCGCTGAGTGTCCGTTGCCATGCCGCGTAGCCGGGACCGGGGCCGATCATCCCCGGCTCGAACACGCGGCCGACCCGATAGCGCGCCAAAAGCAGGGCGAGGCCTGCGACGTGATCCTCGTGCGGATGGGTCAGGATCACGACGTCGATCCGCCGGTCCCATGGCGGGATCCGTCCGTCGAGGACCACCAGCAGCCGGTCCGGGTCGGGTCCACCGTCGACCAGCAGCCGGCCACCGTGTGATCCCTCGACGAGGATCGCGTCGCCCTGGCCGACATCGAGGACCGAGATTCGGGCGATCCCCGCCGGTCGGGCGGCCAGGACGCCACCGGTCACCGCGACCGCGACGACGAGTGCGGTCGTTGCGGCCCGGGCCGCCGCGTGCCCGGGGTGCCGGGCCGGACGCAGTGTCGTCGGTCGGGACGCCGCAGCCGGACTCCCGGCGGCGACCGGTACCGGCGGCCTGTCACCCGCCGCTCGGTTCGCAGGTCGATGAGCTCGCGGCCAGCGGGCGAGCGCGACCATCCCGATGGTGACGACGCCGGCCGCAAGGACGTCGAACGGTGGAACGAGCGTGACGCTTGCGAACGGCAGCCCGGCCGCGATCACGACGATCGCATCGAGGATGCGGAGGATCACCCAGCCCGGTGCGGCCAGGACCGCCCCGATCACCGGCGGCAGACCGGCGAGGACCAGTGCGCCGCCGGCCAGCGCGACCACGCCGGCAGCCATCGCGGGCGCGACGAGTGGCACGACCAGAAGGTTGACCGCGGGCGATACGACGGCGAGCCGTCCGAACGAGACCAGGACGATCGGCAGGGTCGCCGCCTGCGCCGCCAGCGACACGCCGAGGCTCTCGGCGAGCCAGCGCGGCAGGCGCCCGCGGCCTCGCCGTTCGAGCCAGTCCGTGAGCGGCGTCGCCCAGGCGATCAAGCCGGCGGTCGCGAGCGACGACAGCTGGAAGCCGGCGTCGCCGATGAGTGCGGGATCGGAGATCAGCAGGATGGTGGCGGCCCAGCCGAGCGCCGCAGCAGCCCTGCCTGCCCGGCCGCTCTCACGCGCGAGCAGCACGACGCCGGCCATCAGGGCGGCCCGGACGACCGATGCGGAGGCGCCCGAGAAGGCCACGTAGACCACGATGGCAAGCACCGTCACGACGGATCGGCGCCGTCGTCCGAGGCGGCCGGTCAGCGCGGCGATGGCCGCCGCCACGATGGCGATGTTCCAGCCCGAGATGGCGACGACGTGACTGACGCCCGCCGTCGTGAACGCCGCCGCGAGGTCACGGTCGACGAGGTCGCGCAACCCGATCAGGATGCCCGCCGCCAGACCGGCCTCCGGCTGCGGCAGGACCTGGGCCAACGTCTCCGCCGCGCCACGTCGCAGCACCTCCAGCCGACGACCCGGGTCGTCCGGTGCCGGCAGGACATCGAGTGTCCGCGACGTCAGCGTCCCGGCGGCCCCGATCCGACGCAGGTACGCCCCGTAGGGCGAGTCCGGCCGCGATCGCATCGCGCCGGTGACCGTCACCCGGTCGCCCGGGATGACCACCGGGTAGCGCGGAAGCGTTGCCGCGATGCGGAACGGGCTCGCGGAACCCTCGACGGTCGTCAGCGTCGCGGTCTGGGATCCGTCGCGCGGAGACCCGATCGATTCGACGACCATGGTCCACGGACCGTCGCCGTCTGGTGGCCGATCGAGGGATGCCGGACCCGCCGGGACGAGCGCCAGGCGGAGCGCGACGAGGCCGGCCCCGACCGCGATCGGGAGCAGAGCCCGCGCTCCCATGCGGGGATGCGCCTCGCCGAGCAGCAGGATGGCCGCCAGGGCGAGGGCGATCGCCGCCCCGAGGTGGTTCGGGGCCATCTGTCCGGCGGCGACCGCCGCAGCGATCGCGCCGAGCGCGAGCCGGCCGCTGCGACCCATCAGCGGACCGTCACGAGGTCCTTGAGGCCATCGAACGTCTTCTGACCGACCAGCTTCCGCGTCCGGAGGTCGTCGACTGCGACGAACGGCTGGCCGTCGCGCGAGGCAAGGATCTTGGCCGCGGTCGCCGGCCCGATCCCGGGCAGGCTGTCGAGCTCGCTCGCTGTCGCCCGATTGAGATCGATCGGCCCGGACGAACTGCCGGAGAGGCCGCCAGGCGACCCACCACCGCTTCCGGCACTCGGGCCCGGGATGTCGTCGCGTGACGGGACGCGGACCTGGTCGCCATCGTGCAACGGCGCGGCCAGGTTGAGCTCACGGCCGGCACGTGCCGCATCGACCCGCGGCCCGTAGCCGCCGGCAGCGGTCAGAAGGTCGCCGATCCGCGCGTCATGCGGCATCCGGAAGACGCCCGGGTGACTGACGGCACCGACGATCTCGACGACCAGCTCGTCGTCGGCGGTCGGTCCCGTCACGGAGACGGTCGGATCCAGACTCGGCCGCTGGCTGAGCGGCGTTCCGCCGACGACATCGACCGCGCCCGACGACCCGCTGCCGAACGCCAGGGCGAAAGCCGCCATCGCGAGGAGGACGGCGCCCCCGATCGCGAGCGCCGTCGCTCGCGAGACGGCCCGGATCCCCGTGATGGCGGGCGGCTCGCCGGCGGGGCTGCCAGCCGGGACCACCGGGTCTTCCAGGACGCGCCAGGGCGCCGGGCTCGGATCCACGCGACGACCTCCACGGCGGGCGGTCGCGCAAAGACGTCACGGCAAACGCGACGTCTCGCCACGTTGGGGGCACTTCCGACGCGGCGAGACGTCGTCAACACCCTAGCGACGGCCGCTTATCTGCCACTTATCAGCGGCGTGCCCGGTCCCCGCGCCCCGATGTCCGGGATCACGGTCGACATGCCCCGGCCCGCGACACCCGGTCGCCCGACCCGCCGGACCGAGCGGGCCGATCCCGCGTTCACGGTTCTTACTCGCTCGCCTAGCCGAATCGCAAGCCGCGTCCGATAAGGTCAGACCTTGGCCCGGCTCCCTCTTCCCCCGGAGGTCGAGCCGGGTCTTCCGCCCACCGACGCCGGCGTCTGGCGCGGTCGGCCGCGTCGTCCCGTCACCCGCCCGACCGGTGCCCGCGGGCACCGACAGGCGCCACGCCCGGGCGATGCGGTCCGCGACGTGCGATATGCTCGGGGCGGGGCCACGCCCGGGCGACAGGTCGCTCGGGTCGAGCGCCAGGCGATCCGGCCCGAGCCGGGCGCCGCAGCTTTCGTGTGCAGGTGAGCCATGCGAACCCGCGGAACGCGCGTGCGACCCGCGACCTCATCGTGAACAGGGACACGGGAGCCCCGGATTCGGGCGAGCCGCCGAGCGCGTTCTGCCCGCGCTGCCTCCGCCGAAGCGACCTCTCGGCGCTCGATGGCCGGGTCGGCCTGTGCTACTGCGCAGAGTGCAGCCGGTACGCCTGCCGCTGGTGCTGGAGCGATGCCGCCGGGACGTGTCCGTCGTGCGCCGTCGCGTACCCCATCGTCATCGCGCGACCACGGACATTCCGGTGGGCCGTGGCGGCCGTCCTCCGCCGGCTCGACCTGCGCCGATCGGTCGCGGCCGGTGCCCTGGTCATGGTCGTGATCGTCCTCGCCCTGACCGTCGGCGGCGCATTCCGGCCGGTCGGCGGGGTGGAGGGCATCGCCTACG
>DASYSM010000152.1:0-1952 GCA_036003325.1 Candidatus Limnocylindrales bacterium | reverse complement strand
CCCGCGGCGCCCGGTTGTTGACGAACTCGAAGCCGAACCGGCCCTTGATGCACAGGTGGCCGTCGGTGACCGACGAATCGGTCGGCGAGGTGACCTTCACGATGCGGTCGTCCTGCTCGTGGAGCGAGACCGCACAGCCGACCCCGCAGTACGGGCAGATGGTGTCGGTCACGGTCTGGGCGGACTCGTCCCACGTGCCCGCCTCGCGCATGTCGTACTCCGACTTGAACATCAGCGCGCCGGTCGGACAGACACCGATGCAGTTGCCGCAGTAGACGCACGCCGACTCGGGCAGCGGGACCGCCTGCTCGGTCGAGATCCGCGCGTCGAAGCCTCGCCCGGCGACCGCGATGGCGAACGTGTTCTGCGCCTCCTCCCCGCACGCGTCCACGCACTTGTAGCAGAGGATGCATTTCGCGTAGTCGCGGACATACAGGTTGTTGTCGACCTTGGTCGGCTGGGCGACCGTGGCCGCGGTGGCGTCACCGGCCGGAGCGTGATGATGTCCCGCCTCGTGACCGTCGCGCTCGCCGGGGACGGCGGCCGGGCCGGGTTGCCCGAAACGGGCGGGGTCGGCGCCGTAGCGCTCGGCGTAGGCCGCGATCGAACCGTCGGGCGCGATCGGCCCGGCGAGAGACAGGTCGACCGACGACCCCAGGAACTCCAGCACCATCCGGCGTGACAGCCGGACGCGCTCGGAGTCGGTCTTCACGTCCATGCCGGCCTCGACCGGCCGCGAGCAGGCCGGGACGAGGACGCGCGACCCGGTCACCTCGACGACGCACACGCGGCAGACGTTGGCCGGCGTCAGGTTGTCCGCATAGCACAAGGTCGGGGTATCGACGCCCTGAGCCCGGCAGGCGCCCAGGATCGTCGTCCCGGCCGGGACCGAGACAGGGACGCCGTCGATGGTCAGGGTCACCGGCGGGGGTGCCTCGACCGGCGGCGGCGCGGGTGGCCGGGAGGCTCGGGCCGGCGGCGTGAGCACGATCTCGGTCAGCGGCTGGGCAGCCGGGTCCTCGCCCAGGTGTGGCGCGCGCGGGTCGGGCGCCGGATCGCGATCCATGCTCAAGCCGTCGCTCACAGCGCCACCATCCCGGGCTGCCGCAGCGCCGACTCGATGGCCGACGACGCGGTCTGGCCAAGGCCGCAGATCGACGCGTCGCGCATCGCCTGGCCGATGTCGCGGAGGAGGACGAGCTCGTCGTCGCGCGACCGGACCCGCGATCCTGCCGCCAGTCGCGCCAGCAGCTCCTCCTGCCGGACGCTGCCGACCCGGCACGGGACGCACTGGCCGCACGACTCGTCGCGGAAGAACTGGGCGATCCGACGCAGAGTGTCGACCAGGTCAGCCGTCTCGTCGAAGACCATGATGACGCCCGAGCCGAGCGTCGCCGCCGCAGCCCGGGTCCCCTCGAAGGTCAGTGGCATGTCGAGCGCGTCGGGGCCGACGAAGACGCCGGCCGCGCCTCCGAGCAGGATCGTCCGGATCGCCCGCCCGCCGGGCACGCCCTCCGCGAGCTCCACCAGATCGCGCAGCGTCGCCCCGAACTCGACCTCGTAGACGCCGGGCCGGGCGATGTCGCCCGACAGGCAGAACAGCTTCGGTCCGGTCGATCCCTCGGTGCCGATCCGGGCGAACGCCTCGCCGCCACCGAGCACGATGGCCGGCACGTTCGCCAGCGTCTCGACGTTGTTGACGACGGTCGGCTTGCCGAACAGCCCGACCTCGACCGGGAACGGCGGCTTGTTGCGCGGCTCGCCGCGCTTCCCCTCGATCGACTCGAACAGGGCCGTCTCCTCGCCGCAGATGTAGGCGCCGGCGCCGCGTCGAAGCTCGATGTCGAAGGCGAAGCCCGAGCCCAGGATGTCGGTGCCGAGCAGGCCGGCCTCGCGGGCGCGTGCGATCGCGCCGCTGACGCGCGACTCGGCTTCGGGGTACTCGCCGCGGA
>DASYSM010000151.1:0-11762 GCA_036003325.1 Candidatus Limnocylindrales bacterium | reverse complement strand
GTCGCGGGCATCGGGGGGATCGAGAGGAGCGTTCGGAACGTGTACTGCATCTCCACGTGGACGGTGCACGGAGGGTCCGTATCGGGATCGGAGCAGTCGACCCCGGCCCCGAGGCCGGTCGGGTTCATGCAATCCGACGAGGCGCCATTCCGCTCGAGCGTGCACGAGAATGTCGGGTTCGTACACGTCGCATTGTTGGCCGGGTCGGTGGTCTCGTAGCCCTCGAGATGGCTCCCGGCGGCTGCAGTGCAGGCGCGCAGTTCCATATTGCTGACGGTCGCCGCGAAGTTGGCTGGGGTCCAGTTCCCGGCGTCGAAGGCCCCGAAATCCGCCGCTTCCCTGCCTGCGGACTCGACTGCAACCGCGCTCGCGTAGATCCTTCCGAAGTCGGCGATCGCGATCAGCAGCAGCATCATGACCGGGACCACGATCGCGAACTCGACGATCGACTGCCCGGCCTGTCCCTGGCGTCTGGAGCGGCGAAGACCGTGTTGTCGGGGAACAAGCATCGCGCGCGCCCGGATCCATCCGCGACCTGACTCACAGCCCCTCGGCAGCGAACCTTCGCAGGTTGACCTTGCGTGCCACCTTGCGTCCAGTCCTAGGGATGCGGTGGCACTATCTTCTGGTGCGCAGGGTCAACGTCCGTTGACCGAGAGAGCGCCAGGATCCGTTCAGGGCGCCTCGTCGGCGGATCCTGGCAGCTCCGGCTCCTCGGCGCCGGCGGTCGGCCCCTCCTCGTCGGGCACGTCGACCGGGCCGGGTCCTGCGTCATCGGGTTCGCTGGTCGGTGGTGAGCCGGGCGTCTCATCGCGCTCGATGACGATCGGCCCGAGCCTGGCGGCTTCGAGCGCCTCGCCGAACGCGTCGACGTCGCCGACGAGCACGATCGCCGCGTCGTCGATGTGGAGGTGCGCCTGCGCCGCCGCGGCGATCGCGGCCGTGTCGACCGCCTCGATGCGGGCGCGATAGCCGATGAGCTCCTCGACCCCGAGACCGTGGACGGCCAGACTGCCGATCGACCCCACCACGGCCCCGGCGGTCTCGAACCGAAGCGGGAACACGCCGATGAGGAAGTCCCGTGCCGCGGCGAGCTCGGCGTCGGTGACGGTCGTGTCGCGCATGCGCGTCAGCTCGGTCACGGTGTCGACGATGGCCGGCACCGTGACCTCCGTGTTGACCGCCGCTCGGGCGGCGAACGGACCGGCCCCGCGCCGCATGTCGAACCCGGCACTGGCGCCGTAGGTGTAGCCCTTCTCCTCGCGCAGCTTCATGTTCAGCCGCGAGTTGAACAGCCCGCCGAGGATCGCGCCCATGACCGACACCGCGTGGAAGTCGTCGATCCGGCGTGGCAGCCCGCGATGGCCGATGCGGATCTCGGTCTGGACCGAGCCGGGCCGATGAATGACCCGCACGATCCGGCCGCGCTGCGACGCGCTGTCGTCGACCGGGCTGCCTGCGACCGAGCCGGACGCGCTGACCGCCCACGACCCGAACAGCCTCTCGGCGAGTCCGACGACATCCTGGCCGCCAAGATCGCCACCGACGACGAGCGTCGCCCGACCTGGGTCGAGCAGACCGGCGTACGTCCGCCGCAGGTCCGCGGCCGTCAGGCCTTCGACGGTCTCACGCAAACCGCCCGAGGGGCGATGGTATGGCGACGCTGCGGCGTAGATGGTGCCGATGAAGGCCTCGTCCACGCGTCGGCGGGGATCGGCCTTCGCCTGGAGCAGGTCGTTGAGTCGCTCGTCCCGGAGACGATCGACCTCGTGCTCGGGAAACGTCGGTCGGAGCAGGACCTCGGCCGCCAGCTCGAGGGCGGGCGCGAGGCGCGCTGCCGGCACGTCCACCACGATCGACAATGCATCCCAGCCGGCATCGGCGTGGAGCGACGCCCCGAGCCGCTCGGTCGCCTCGACCAGGGCGATCGCGTCGTGCTCTTCGGTGCCCTCGGTCAGGGCACGCGCGGCGAGCACCGTCGCGCCGGCCTTGTCGGCGGGTTCCTCCGAGACGCCGCCGGGGAGGATCAGCGACGCCGAGACGAGCGGACGCCCCGGCATGTCGACCACCATGACCGACAATCCGTTCGCCAGGCGATCCGCGTGCACCGCCGGGAATTCGTACGAGCGGGGGGCACCCGGCTTCGGCCGCTCGGCGACCACCGGGCCATCGCGACCCGCATCGAGCGTCGCGCTCACGCGGCCACCTCCCGATCGTCGGCCGCATCGACCGACTCGTCGACCGAGAGGGCCGCCTCGTCGCCGGTGAAACCCTCCGGCAGGTAGGTCAGCACGATCCGGTTGTCGGCACGGAACACGTCCCTCGCGGCATCGCGGATCGCCTCCGGTGTGACCGCCAGGTAGCGGGGCAACATGCGGTTGATCAGGTCGGGCTCGTCGAACAGCGTCGCGTACATCGACAGGCGGTCGGCGCGCTCCTCGACCCGCTGCAGGGCCCCGAGCTCGTCGGCCTCGGTCAGGGCCTTCGCCCTGGCCAGTTCGTCGTCTGTCACGAGCTCTGTCGTCAGACGCTCCAGCTCTTCGTGGAGGGCGGCCTCGACACGGGCGACCGACACGCCCGGCCGGACGGTCGCCCAGCCCGCGGTGACCGACGCGCCGCCGATGAATCCAAGGGTGAAGATCGCGACGTCCTGGGCGATCTGCTCGTCGCGGACGAGCCGGCGATTGAGCCGGCTGCCCTTCCCGCCCGACAGGATCTGGCCGGCCAGGTCGAGCGCATCGAGCCGCGGATCGCCGAACACCGGCGCGCGGTAACCGACATGGACGCGAGGCAGCGGGACCTTGTCGAAGACCGTCTCGCGACGCTCCTCGCCAAGCGTCGGCGGGAGCGACAGGTCGCCCAGCGGCGGGATGTCCGGATTGGCCGGGATCGCACCGAAGTACCGCTCCGCGGCAGCCACCACCGCCTCGGTCTCGACGTCGCCGACGACCGACAGCACGGCGTTGTTGGGCGCGTAATAGGTCCGGAAGAACGCGCTGACATCCTCGATCGTCGCCGCGTCGAGGTCGTCCATCGAACCGATGGTCGAGTGGTGGTAGGGATGCTCGGGCGGGAACAGGTGCGCCTGGAGCTTCTCCTGGAACGATCCGTATGGTCGGTTGTCGTACGACCAGCGCTTCTCGTTCTTGACCACCTCGCGCTGGTTGTCGAGGTTCTCCTGGTTGAGAGCATCGAGCAGCGTGGCCATCCGGTCTGCCTCGAGCCACAACGCGAGATCGAGCTGGTGGGCGGGCATCGTCTCGAAGTAGTTGGTGCGATCGAGCCAGGTCGACCCGTTCATGGTCCCGCCGGCGGCCTGGACGAGCGCGATGTGCTCGGCCTTCGCGACGTGCCGCGAACCCTGGAACATGACGTGCTCGAACAGGTGGGCGAAGCCCGTCTTGCCCGCGACCTCGTGCTTCGAACCGACGTCGTACCACAGGTTGACCGCGACGACGGGCGCCAGATGGTCTTCGGCCACGATGACCCGCAGGCCGTTGGACAGTCGCTGGTCGCTGAACGCGACCTCGGGGACGGTGGTGGGCACGCGTGACCTCACGGATTGGGCGGCGCCGGGCCGCGTCGGATCGTCACGACGATCGTACCGCCTGCACCGGGACCGCGCGGTCGCGCCCGGCCGGGCACGCCGGTTCGCGAACGTTTGTACACTCGCGGTCATGGTCCGTCACATGACCCGCCGCATCGTGGTGCTGTTCACGGCGGCATCGATGGCGATCCTGCTGGTTCCCGGGCTCGTGTCGGCGCACTCGGAGCTGGTCAGCTCCTCCCCCACGTCCGGGGCGACCGTCCCATCCCCGTACTCAGGGCCGATCGTGCTGACCTTTTCTGAGCACCTCGCGACCGGGAGCAAGGCCGACCTCGTCGACTCGACCGGCGCGACCGTCGCCAGCGCCGTGGTGGACCCGGACGCGAAGACGATGACCATCACCCCGACCACACCGCTCCCTGCGGGCGACTACCAGGTGAAGTGGGTCAGCATCGCCGATGACGGCGATGTCCTCCGCCAGCCGATCGTGTCGTTCACGGTGGCGCCGGCGGCCAGTCCGTCACCGAGCGCCACCGCGGCCGCCTCGACCGCGCCCAGCGCATCCGCAGCACCGACCACGGCTCCGACCGCCGCCCCGACCCCCGCGCCGTCGCCGGCGCCCGACACGAGCGGGAGCGGCGGCGACGTCGTGCTGCCGATCATCGTCGCCCTGATCGTCCTCGGGGCCGGCGCGGCGTACCTGCTGACCCGCCGCAACCGCCCCACCGACACGACGTGACGGGCGGCCGGATGGGGCGCTTCGCCGCGCGAGTCGGCTCGACGCTGGGGCTCGTCATCGGGATCGCACTGGTACTTCCGGCGGCGGTCGCCGCGCACACCCTCAATCCGACCTATGAGAGCCGGCTGCCGCTGGCGGTCTACCTCGTCGGGGCGGCCGTCACCGTCGCCCTGTCGTTCGCCTTCGTGATCGTCCGCGACGTCCGCGCGACGCCGCCGGTCCTCGATCAGGTCGGGACGCTCCCGCCGGCCTGGCTGCGCTACCTGCTGCGGACGATCGGCCTCGTCGGCTGGCTCTGGATCATCGCCCAGGGCATCGCCGGCGGATCGAGCGACGCCGACGTCTCGTCGCTGTTCCTGTGGGTCTACGGCTGGGTCGGACTCGCGATCGTCTGCGCGATCGTCGGTCCCGCCTGGCATTTCATCGACCCGTTCTCGACCCTCCACGACCTCGCGGCGGCCGGCCTCCGAGCGGCCCGTGTCCAAGGCTGGGCGATCGCCGACTACCCGGAACGTCTGGGCCGCTGGCCGGCCACGATCGGCTTCGCCTTCTTCGTCTGGCTCGAGCTGGTCGTCATGGGCGGCCCGTCGACGCTGTTCATCGTGGTCGTCGGTTACACGGTGTTCACGCTGGCGATGATGGCCCAGTTCGGGCGCGACGAGTGGCGCTCGCACGGCGAGACGTTCACGGTCTGGTTCCGCCTGCTCGGCCGGCTGGCCTACTTCCGCCTGGTCGACGAGGATGGCCGGGTCCATTCGCGAACGTTCGGGAGCGGCCTGCTCGAGCCGGGCTGGACCGCCGCGGACGTGACCCTCGCGGCCTTCGGTGTCTCGTCGATCATCTTCGACGGCCTGTCCCAGACGGAAGTGTTCTTCGACCTGTTCGGCGCACCGGGCGTCGCCATCCGGACGCTCCTGCTCGCCGCGTGGCTGGGGATCGTCGTGGGGCTGGCCTTCGCGGTCGCCAGGACGGTCGGGCTCGGCGCCATCGGCGCTGGATTGATCCCGATCGCCCTTGGCTACCTCGTCGCCCACTACATGACCTACCTGCTCATCGACGGGCAGCGCATCATCATCGCCATCTCGGACCCGTTCCAGAAGGGCTGGGACATCTTCGGCACGGCGTTCTTCAGCCCGACCGGGGCATGGCTGCCGGCGGGGCTCGTCTGGACCATCCAGCTCGCTGCCGTGGTCGGCGGCCACATGCTGGGCGCGTGGGGCGGCCACGTCGTCGCCGCGGCCGACGCGCCGCGCGGGATCAGCGCCCATGACCTGCGGTTCCGACAGCTCCCGTTGGCGGTGGTCATGGTCAGCCTGACGACGCTCACGCTCTGGTCTCTCGGCCAGGCCATCGTCGTCGCGCCGACCAGCGGCTCGACCGACGCGAGCCCGGTCGCGGCCACGGTCGCGGTGCCGGCGGCTCCCGGAGACTGACCCGGGCGCGAGCTCAGGCAGGCGCCGTCGCCAACGACGCCGCCGGGACCCACTCGTCGAGCGATCGGACGTGCGAGAGCAGGCCCGCGATCCCGGGGTCGAGCGCCTCCGCCGCCGCGACCGCGGTCTCCATCGCGGTCAGGCACAGGATGCCCTCTGCGGTGGCGGCCAGCCGGATGTCGACCGCGTCGCGCACCGCGCCGGACCGCGGCGTCGGGGTGTTGACGACGAGGCGGACCTCGCCCGACGCGATCAGGTCGAGGATCGGTGCCTCGCCGGCGGCCTCGTCGGCGGCCTCGCCGAGCTTGGCCACGGGCCGCGCATCGTAGCCCGCGTCGGCCAGTGCCGCGCGGGTGCCCGGGGTGGCAGCCATGCGATAGCCCGCGCCGGCGAGCGCGGCAGCCAGCCGGCCGAGGGTCCCCTTGTCACGATCCGCGATCGACAGCAGAGCCAGCGCCCCATCGGCCCCGGGTCGTGGCGGGACGAGCGCAGCGCCCAGCAGCGCCTTGGCCAGGGCCACGCGCGGATCGGCGTGGATGCCGATGACCTCGCCGGTCGACTGCATGCCCGGCCCGACCGACGGGTCCACCCCACGCAGCTTGGCCGTCGAGAAGGCCGGCGCCTTGACCGCCACGAACGCCGGCGGCGGCAGATGTCCGCCGTCCCAGCCGAGCTCGGGCAGCGACGCTCCGAGCGAGATCCGGACCGCCAGCTCGACCATCGGGACGCCGGTGACCTTGGACAGGAACGGGACCGTCCGCGAGGCACGCGGGTTGACCTCGATGAGGTACACGCCGTCGTCGCGGACGATGAACTGGGCGTTGACCAGGCCGCGCGCGCCGAGCGCGAGGACGATCCGCTCCATCGTCGCCACGATCAGCGCCTGATCCCCGTCGGACACGGTCTGCGGCGGGAAGATGCCGACCGAGTCGCCGGAGTGGACGCCTGCCCGCTCGACATGTTCCAGGAGGCCCGGGATCAGCACCAGCTCGCCATCCGACACCGCATCGACGTCGACCTCGATGCCCTCGAGGTAGCGGTCGATCCGGACGGGCCGGTCGGGATCGACGACGGTCGCCGCGGCGAGCTGGCGGGCGAGGTCCGTCGGCGAGTAGCAGAAGTCGATGGCGAGACCGCCGATGACGAATGACGGCCGCACGATGACCGGGTAGCCGATCCGCTCGGCAAGGGTCAGCGCCTCCTCGACCGAATGCGCCATCCCACCCTCCGGCTGCGGGATCCCGAGCCGGTCGAGCAGCGCCGAGAAGCGCGTCCGCTCCTCGGCCTGGTCGATCGCCTCGAGAGTCGAGCCGAGGAGGGGCACGCCCCCGGCGGCGAGGGGCGCCGCGAGATTGAGCGGGGTCTGGCCGCCGTAGGCGACGACGGCCGGGAGGAGGTCGGAGCCGTCCGCGGCAGCGCCCGAGCCATCCGCGCCGCCGGGGCTCTCGGCGTCGATGACGCTGCGCACGCTCTCCGGGTCCAGCGGCTCGAAATAGAGGCGCGTCGAGGCGTCGAAGTCGGTCGACACCGTCTCGGGGTTCGAGTTGATCATGACCGCGCTCCAACCGGCGCGCCGGAGCGTGTCGGCTGCCTGGACGGCGCAGTAGTCGAACTCGATCCCCTGCCCGATGCGGACCGGCCCCGAGCCGATGACCAGCGCGGCGGGCCGGGCGACCGGCTGTGCCTCGGGCACCGATCCCGCGGCCGCGTAGGTCGAGTAGAAGTACGGCGTCTCGGCAGCGAACTCGGCGGCGCACGTATCGACCATCGCGTAGCCGGGGCGGAGGCCGAGCGCGAGCCGGGCCGCCCGGATGGCGTCGGGGTCGGTGCCGGCCAGCTCGGCCAGCTCGCGGTCGCCGAAGCCGGCGCGTTTGACCGTGGCGAGGAGGGCGGCCGCCTCGGCGTCGGCCGGCTCGATGAGTCGCGTGCCGATCGCCGCGACCTCTGCCTCGAGCGCGATATTGCGCCCCATCTCGGCGAGGAACCAGGCCGCGATCCCGGTCGTGCCGCGGATGACCGTCTCGGGCACACCCCGCCGCATCAGCCCGAGGATCCGCCACAGCCGGCTGTCCGACGGCTCGAGGAACTGCTTGAGCACGATCGGCGCGGCGGTGCGCTGCGCGTGCCGCGTCGATTCGCAGGCTCGGCCGGCCTCGTCGACCCAGCGGATCGGCTCGTCGGCGTCGGGGTCGCCGCCGTAGACACCGGCCAGGTAGTCGAGCGCCGGGCGCCAGCCGACGTCCTCGGCCAGTGGCCCGACGCCCGCCTGCTCGAGCCCGCGCAGGGCCTTGTTGAGCGCGGAGCCGAACGTCCGGTCGATGGCCATCACCTCGCCGGTCGCCTTCATCTGGCTGCCCAGCGTGCGGTCCGCGCCCGGGAACTTGTCGAATGGGAAACGCGGCAGCTTGACCACGACGTAGTCGAGCGCGGGCTCGAATGCAGCGACGGTCGTGCCGGTGACCACGTTCGGGATGTCGGCCAGCCGCCGGCCGATGGCGATCTGGGCCGCGACCCGGGCGATCGGGTAGCCCGTGGCCTTCGAGGCCAGAGCCGAGGAGCGCGACACGCGCGGGTTGACCTCGATGACGGCGTACTCGGTCGAGTCGGGCGAGAGCGCGAACTGGACGTTGCAGCCGCCCTCGACACCGAGCGCCCGGATGATCGCCAGCGCCGCGCTGCGGAGCCGCTGGTGCACCGCGTCGGTCAGCGTCTGGACCGGCGCGACCACGATCGAATCACCGGTGTGCACGCCGAGCGGATCGACGTTCTCCATGCCGCACACGGCGATGCAGGTGTCATCGGCGTCGCGCATCACCTCGTATTCGATCTCCTGCCAGCCGACCAGGCAGCGCTCGACCATGACCTGGCCGATGGGGCTGGCACGCAGCCCGGCCCGCACGCGCTCGCGGTACGCGGGCTCGGTCTCGACGATGCCGCCGCCGGTCCCGCCCAGGGTGAAGGCCGGCCGCACGATGGCGGGCAGGCCGATCGTCTCGAGCGCCTCGTCGGCCGACAGATCGCGGGCCGCCTGGGTCGCGCCCCCGACGATGAAGCTCGGGGCATACGGCTGACCGAGCCGGTCGAGCAGGTCCCGGAAGGCCTCACGATCCTCGGCCATGCGGATGGCCTCGAGCGGCGTCCCCAGCAGCCGGATCGGGTGTCGCTCGAAGACGCCGGCGTCGGCCATCGCGGCCGTCAGGTTGAGCGCGGTCTGGCCGCCCAGACCGGCCAGCAAGCCTTCGGGTCGTTCCTTGACGATGACCGCCTCGACGGCTTCGACCGTCAACGGCTCGAGGTAGATCACGTCGGCCACCGACGGGTCGGTCATGATCGTGGCCGGGTTCGAGTTGATCAGGATGGTCCGGACGCCCTCCGCCCGGAGAGCGCGACACGCCTGCGTGCCGGCGTAGTCGAATTCGGCCGCCTGGCCGATGACCACCGGGCCCGACCCGAGGATCAGGACGGACGAAGGCTTGTGACCTGGTGGCGTCACGACCGGGTATCTCGCCGCGCGGTCGTCGTCGCGATGAACCGGTCGAACACGGCCAGTGCATCGAGCGGCCCCGGGGCGCCCTCGGGATGGTACTGGACGGTCTCGATCGGCTTCTCCCGGTGGCGCAGCCCTTCGACCGAACCGTCGTTGAGGTTGACCTGGCTGACCCGGAAGCCGGAGTCGGCCGGCAGCGACTCCCCGACGACCTGGACCTCGTGGTTCTGGGCGGTCACCTGGACGAGGTCGAGCTCGAGGTCGCGGACCGGGTGGTTCGCGCCGTGGTGGCCGAACCGCAGTCGCGTCGTCTCGGCACCCGCCGCACGGGCGACGATCTGGTGCCCCAGACAGATCCCGAGCAGCGGCCGACCATCGTCGATGATCGCCCTGGCGAGCGCGACCGGGCCGTCGAGGCGGGCTGGATCGCCCGGACCCGGCGACAGGATCAGTCCGTCGATGTCGGGCGCAAGGGCAACGGCCGACGAGATGGTGTGGGGCAGGATCCGGACGCGGGCGCCGCGGCGGCGCATCGCCCGGACGATGTTCGACTTGAGGCCGAAGTCCACGATCCCGATGAGCGGCCCGCCGTCCTCCGCTCGGCCGACGTCCATGATCGACGACGGCGAGACCAGCCCGACGAAGTCCTGGTCCTCCCAGCGGCCGACGGACCGCGCCGCGTCGACCGCGGCATCCCGGTCGATCTCGCCCGGCGCGGTCACGATCGCGCGTAGGCAGCCGTTCGCGCGCAGGTGCCGGGCGAGGGCGCGAGTGTCCACGCCGGCGATGGCCGGGATCGCGGCATCGCGGAGGAGAGCTGCGAGCTGGCGGGCGTCGTCGAGGACGGCGGCCGTCGCATTCGCCACGACCAGCGCCCGCAACCACGGCCGGATCGACTGGTCGTCGGCGATCAGCCGCCCGTAGTTCCCGATCAGCGGGTAGGTCATGACCACGACCTGACCGGCATAGGACGGGTCCGTGCAGACCTCCTGGTAGCCGGTCTGGCTGGTGTTGACGACGAGGTCGCCGCCGGCCGCCACGCCGGCCCCGAACGCGACGCCCGGGAAGACCGTCCCGTCCTCGAGCGCCAGCAACGCGGGACCCAGGTCGCCGATCCGCGGGTCGACGACCGCACTCGTCCGGGGTGCCGGTGGCAGGGGTCGGGCGATCACGCGGCCCCGGACACAATGAACCCACCGGCCTCGGCGGCTCGGTGGGCAGGCGCGTGCGCAGACATCTGTGCCTCCTTCGCCGGCCTCACGGGACCGGTACGCCAGCCTCACAGGACCAGCCATGAAAGGACGTCCTCAGGGTAGCATCCGGCGGACAACGCCGCGAGTTCAGATGCGCCATCGCGAGCCGGGCCGGGGCTGACTGGGGCGTCGGACCGCGTCGACCGCAGCGCGCGACCCGCGATCGCCGAGTCAGCTCGCGATCGGGCGCTCGCGATCGTGCGGCCAGACCCACACGGCGAGTCCGGCCATGCCCGCGACGATGGCCGACCCCATCAGCCAGCCGAGCAGCAGGAGCGCGCCGATCTGGTCGATCCGGGTCTCGATGGAGCGCAGCGAACGCCCTGCGACGACGGTCCCGCCATGCCACGGCAGTGCGACGACCGCGACACGGACCCCTTGACGCGGCTGCCAGGTCACGGCGTCTCGCCCGGTCGCCTCGGCGGACCTCTGGATGCCACGTGGCACCGCGAGCGACCTTCCGTCAAGCGCGCCGTTGGACGCGAGGAGTGTGCCCTGACTGTCGTACACCGCGGTGAACGGGTCCAGGCTCGTCTCGATCCCGACAGGCCCTGCTCCCACCACGGTCGCCGGATCGGCATTCGCGTCCAGGGCCCGAATCGCATCCTCGGCGAGCCGTTGCGGGATCTCGTCGGCACCGATCCGGAGATCTTGCTGCACGGCCACGTAGGTCAGCCCGATGGCCAGGGTCAACGCTGCGGCCGAAGGCAGGAAGAACGCGACCGCTCGTCGGAGGCTCTGGGAGCGCATGTCACGTTCGACGGCACCCGGCGAAGGTGCGTGACGGTCAGTCGTCGGCCTGTATCTCGATGTCCAGTGCTTCGTAGTGGGTGATCGTCAGGCCCTCGATCAGGTCCTCTGTGCCGGGCAGCAGCCGCGGACGGTCGATGTGAGGGCCTGTCCAGACGTACATCGCACCGATGTCGCGCCACTCCTCGAATAGGATGACCTCCTCGAGACTCCCCACCAGCCGCCGCGCCAGCTTGACGTAGACGAGCCCATCGTGGGCGTGGAGAAGCGGCAGCTGCTCGCGCATCAACTCATGGACGCGCCCCGAGTTCTGGGTCGACACGGTGGCGGTCAGGACGCGGACGATCACGCACGGAGATTAGCGGCAACAGGGTCGCCGCTCCAGGCATTTCGGCAAAGCGTCGGCTGCGGATGGTGAGCCCGGACAGACTTGAACTGTCAACCCGCTGATTAAGAGTCAGCTGCTCTGCCATTGAGCTACGGGCCCACGAGTCCGCCATGGTACCGCAGGAGTCACGGGCGCGGCCATCTCGCGGTCGCTCGCGGTCCGGCC
>DASYSM010000150.1:0-9670 GCA_036003325.1 Candidatus Limnocylindrales bacterium | reverse complement strand
GCGGATCGTCGTCATCAGCAGCTCGATGGTCTACGAGTCGGCGACCGTCTTCCCGACGCCCGAGGGCGCCCAGCTGAGCTCGCCGCCACCGATCTCGACCTACGGCTTCCAGAAGCTCGCGTCCGAGTATTTCGCGAAGGGTGCCTGGGAGCAGTACCAGCTGCCGTACACCATCGTCCGGCCGTTCAACTGTGTCGGGATCGGGGAGCGCCGCGCGCTCCGTGACTCGGACATCATGAGCGGCAACGTGAAGCTGGCCCTCAGCCACGTCGTGCCCGATCTCGTCCACAAGGTGCTCAAGGGCCAGGACCCGCTCCACATCCTGGGCTCGGGCGACCAGGTCCGCCATTACACATACGGCGGCGACCTGGCCCACGGCATCCGACTCGCGATGGAATCGCCGGCCGCGGTCAACGACGACTTCAACCTCTCGACCGCGGCGTCCACCACCGTCCTCGAGCTGGCCGAAACCATCTGGCACAAGATCCACACCGACGGCCGGCCGTTCCGCTACGTCAGCGACGCCCCGTTCGAGCACGACGTCCAGCTCCGGGTCCCCGACGTCCGCAAGGCGCGTGCGATCCTGGGCTTCGAGGCAACGACCACCCTCGACCAGATGCTCGACGAGGTCATCCCCTGGATCCGAGCGGAATCGGAGGCCGGACGGCTCTGATGTCGGCGCCGGTGCTGTCGGTCGTGATGCCCGTGTTCAAGGAGGGCGAGGCGGTCGAGCCGGTCCTCCGGGCGATGGACTCCGCGATCAGCGAACCCCACGAGATCCTGGTCGTGTACGACTTCGACGAGGATCCGACCGTGCCGGTCATCGACCGGCTGTCGACGGAGTCGCCGGCCATCCGCGGGCTGCGCAACGACCTCGGGCGCGGGGTCCTCAACGCGATGAAGGCCGGGATCGACGCATCGGCGGGCGCGTACGTGCTGATCTCGATGGCCGACGGCTCCGACGAGCCACATGTCGTCGACCCGATGGTGGCGCTGGCGCGCGACGGTGCCGACGTGGTCGCGGCCTCACGCTACATGCGCGGAGGGCACCAGGTGGGCGGACCGCCGCTCAAGCGGCTCATGAGCCGCACGGCCGGACTGACCCTGCACTGGTTCGCAGGGGTCGCCACCCACGACCCGACCAACAACTTCAAGCTCTACTCGCGGCGCTTCCTCGACACGGTCACCATCGAGAGCACGGCCGGGTTCGAGCTCGCGCTCGAGCTGACCGTCAAGGCGACCATCGCCCGGCGCCGCGTCGCCGAGGTCCCGACGACGTGGCGCGACCGCACGGCCGGTGAGAGCAACTTCAAGCTCCGCAAGTGGCTGCCGCACTACCTGCACTGGTACTGGGTCGCGTTCCGGGCCAGGGCGGCCAGGATCGCGCAGCGGCGCCCGCCCCGGCGTTAGGCGAACGTCAGGGGCTGGCCGTCTCCCCGGCGAGGCTCGTCCGGATCGCGTCGACTCGGGCCGGATCCACCGGTTGCACGGCGTCGCCCGCGAGGCTGTCGGTCAGCGGGGAGCCGAACTCGGCGAGCACCTCACGGAGGCGAGTCACGGTCCGGTCGAGCAACTTGGTCGTGTCCGGGTCGACGCCGGGTCCCAGATCGCTCGTCGCCACGACGACCGTGGCCCGGGTCTGCGCGGCGCGCTCGGCGAACAGGTCGCGACCCGAGCGCAGGAGCCAGACGTTCCAGACCAGCGCGAGTGTCGCGACCGCGACGAACCCGACCACCGTCGCCAGCCGACGCGGCCCTGGCTCGGGCAGCTTGACAGGACCGACGAGGTTGGCGAGCCCGAGCAGCGCGAAGATGCCCGACAGGTACGCATAGCGGGTGTATTCGGCGGCCGTGTCGAACAGCTGCGCTCGGAGCAGGCCGAGCAGTGCGTACTCGAAGACGATGGCGCCGAAGAAGGCCACGGCACGCCCGGACACGAGCTCGCGGCGCAGGAGTCGGACCGCGATCCAGGCTGCCAACACGAGGGCCGCGACCCGGCCCAGCAGCGGTCCGACCCCGATCGCCGACCCGAACGCGGTCCCGACACCGTCGAGCGTGAAATAGGGCACGCTCAGGACTGCATCGATCGTGAACGGGTCCCGCGTGGTCGCCACGCCGGTCCGCCCGAATGCGACGTACCAAGCCAGATAGACGCCCGCCGGAACCGCCAGGGCGAGGATCAGCCGTCGCCGGTCCCGGTCGAACAGGAGATCGAGGGCGACCAGCACGAACATGAAGATCCCGAACCCGGAGGTCATCATCCCGATCGTCAGCAACGCCGTCGCACCGACGACGCGACCCGGTCCCGGCATGTCGTCGAGCAGGATCATCGCCGCGAGTCCAAGCGCCGCCGCACCGACGAACCCGATCTGCATCGCCCAGAACAGGTTCTCGAAGCCGCTGCCGAAGAACGCGACGACGAGCGCGATCACAGCCCCCACCCATGGACCTGCCGCCCGGCGCGCCAGGACGTAGACCTCGGCGACGACCACGACGTGCAGGAACGCGAGAAGTGCGAGATACGGCATGTACGTGGACAGCCCGAATGCCCCGAGCATCAGGCGGTAGATGACGGTCGTGACCCCGAGCCAGTGCTCGTTGAATGGCTCGAGAAAGCTGTCGAGGGTGATCGAGCGCTCGGCCATGACCGCCCACTCGTCGGCAAAGAATGTCAGTCCGCGGCCGAGCCAGAGCAAGGTCGCGAAGGCGGCGACGGCCCCCACCACGACGATCGCGTCCGGCAGGTCGGGGCGGCGCGGTCCGGTGCGGGTGACGGCAGCGGTGCTGATCGGTGCGTTCTCCGAAGCGAGCGGTGCGGCCGGACTATAGCCCGCCCGCATCCGCGACCGCCGCGACCCGATGGTCCTGCCCGGAGCGCTCGCCGACGGGCCGGGGGAGCAGCCATGCGAACGCGACGCCCATGATGCTGAGCATCGCTACCGACCCCAGGAGGCCCATCAGGCCGCCGATCGGGATGAGCTCGGCGATCGCGGGCGTCGGTGGGATGGCGGCGAGCAGGTTCAGCGTGAACACGATCCCGAGTGCGAGCGCGAGCCATCGGAACCGGCGGTCGGGGACGAGCAGCATCAGGAAGATGACCGCGCCGTATGCATAGCGTTCGTGCATCGTCGTCAGGAAGCAGAAGGCGACCAGCGTCGCGACCGCCAGGCCGAGCACGAACGTCCGCGGCCGCGGGTCGCGGACGATTGCCGCAGCGACGACCAGCGACAGCACGACCGTGATCCCATAGCCGACCAAGCGCGCGGAGAGCGGCCCTAGGATCGTCGTCTGGTCGTCGACGAACTGGCCGGCGGCGAGCCGCTCCTGCACGATCCACCAGAGGTTCCAGGCGCGCAGTGAGAGGACCGGGAAGATGTCCTGCTGATAGTGGGCCAGATTCTGCAGGTAGTTGCCGGGACCACCGAACGGGATGAACGGGAGCCAGAGGACCACGGCGGTCGCCAGTCCCACCGCCGCGCACGTGGCGACCTCGCGGATGCCGCCACGGACCCAGAACCAGGCGACGAACGGCAGGACGAACGGCAGGGCCTGGGGCTTGGTCAGGACCGCCGCGGCAAGCAGCACGGCCGCCCATCGGTCGTGTCCGTCGAGGGCGAGCACGAGCGCGGCGAGGCCGAGCACCACGTAGATCGACTCATACTGGCTGTACCAGATCGTCACGTCGATGACGGCCGGGTGGAAGACGATGGCCGCCGCCGCGACGATCGCCCACACGGGTCGGTTCCGCAGTGCGTAGGCCGCCAACACCGCAAGCCCGATATCGGCCACCGAGGCGGGTGTCCGCATCAGTGCCCGGATCATCGGATCCGAGGCGTCGGTGACGGTCTTGAACGCCGGTTCGACCGCCGCGAGGACGCCCCAGATGTAGGCCATGACCGGCCCGAACGTCAGGTCCTGGTCGTATGCCCGCGGCAGCCCATTGACGGCGATGCCATGGACCCAGACGACGAACTGGTCGATGTCGCCGCGAAAGCCCTCGACCGGCAGGAGGATGATCCGGACGATCGCGCCGGCCACGACGACGGCGGCAAGAAGGGCCAGCTGCCGACCCGACCAGCCCCTGTGCTCGGGCGCCGGAGCGGCATCGACGCCCATGTCGTCAGACGCGGCCGGACGCCCAGTACCGCTCGGCGGCCCCTGCGACCTCACCGACCCCGGCGGTCACGACGTCGTGCTTCCGGACCGCGTCGGCCATCGCCAGGGTGCTGTCGAACAGCCGCTCGATCTGGCTCTCGTACAGCCCGATGCCCATGATCTTGCGCTCGAGCTGGTCGGTGATGTCCGCGTACTGGGGCGAGATGCTGACGTCGGCGGGCAGGGCGGCGAACGGATCGCCGTCGAGGTCGCCGAGGCCGCGGAAGTCATTCCACCAGGCGTACGGGAAGTCCTCGTAGAACGCGATGACCCCGGCGTAGTCCGGGCCCGGCATCACCCAGCGCCGTCCCTCCTGGAGGAGCCGGACGCCGACCTCGCGGCACAGCTGGTGGTCGACGTGACCACCGACGCCAAGCGGGAAGTACACCTTCTGCGGCTCGAGCCGCGCGATCTCCTGGCGGAGCATCTCGTACGGCGCGTCGTCATCGGCACGGGGCATCCCGAGCAGCTCGTCATCGCCCTCGTAGCCACGGAAGACCGCATCGGGCAGGTCCAGGAACACGATTGACGCCTCGGCGAAATAGGCGTAGCGCTCGTCCTCGAGCCGGCGTCGCGCCATCAGGTCGCCGGCCGCGGCCGCATCGATGATCTCGTCGGTGTACACGGCGCCCTGCGTCGGCAGATCGTCGACGACGGGCTGCTCGGCCAGCGACGCGTTGCGGATGCTGGCGCGGCGATACCACGACGAGCGCTGCCAGAAGCGCTTGGCGGCCTGGTCCGCGTCGGCCTGGGTGGCCTCGAGCTGGTCGTCGGTCGCCGCCCAGGCCGGGACGAGGACCGCGGTCGGCCAGTCGGCGGCGATGTCCGAGCGGTTGAATGCCTCGGTCGCGGGCCACATCGCCTTCGAGCCGAAGCCGAGCGCCTCGCGCTGATACGGCGTCAGCCGGTCTGCGGAACCGTCGCCCGAGAAGACCGTCACGATCGTCACGGTCTGACCGAGCTCGCGGAGGCTGGCGATCAGACCGCCGCAGGACAGCGCGACGTCGTCGGGATGCGGGGCGACGAAGACATGGGTCATGGCGCGGCGAGTATACCGAGCCGTGGTCGCCGGTCGCCGGTCACTCCTCTCCGAACCCGCCGGCACCGATGAGCGGGACGAAGACGCAGGCGCTGTCCGGCTCCTCGAGCCACTCGTCGCCGTGCCTGGTGACCACCATCAGGCGCTGGTGGTCCCGCGGCCCGACGGGGATGACGAGCCGGCCTCCGTCGCGCAGCTGGTCGCGAAGCTCCTGCGGCACGGCGGGCGCGGCAGCCGTGACGACGATGCCGTCCCACGGCGCGCCATCGGGGTCGCCCAGGCTCCCGTCCGCCTCGCGGATGGTCACCGCGTCCCCGAGACCCGCGGCGGTCAGTCTCGCCCGGGCGCCCGGGATGAGCGACCCCTGGCGTTCGATCGAGGTGACCCGGGCACCGAGCCAGGCCAGGATCGCGGCCTGGTAGCCGGAGCCCGTCCCGATCTCGAGGATGCGATCGCCCGGGCGGACGGCGAGGTCCTCGGTCATCTTGGCGACCATGTACGGCTGGCTGATCGTCTGGCCGGCCCCGATCGGCAGCGCCTCGTCCGCGTATGCGTCGCTCTGGATGCCCTCGGGCACGAACAGCTCGCGCGGGACGGCGCCCATCGCGGCGAGCACGCGTTCATCGGCGATGCCGCGGTCGCGCAGCTGGCGAGCGACCATCGCCGCTCGTGCCTGGGCAGGTTCGCCGCCCGACCCGGTCATCGCCGCAAGGATGCGCCGCACGACCGGGTCCCGTCAGCCTCGTCTCAGGACGGAGACGGGGATGCGGCGATGGATGGGCTCGGTGTCGGTGCCACCGAGGGCGCCGCCGACGCTGACGGTGCCGCGGACCCGGACGGCGCCGCGGACCCGGACGGTGCCGCGGACCCAGACGGGGATGCCGATGCGCTGGGGGCGACGGTCTCGATGGGCGTCGGAGTCGGTGTCGGGATCGGGGTCAGGAAGCCCCCGCGGCCTCCCAGAAGCCCGAACAGCAGGATCCCGACGAAGATCACGACCGTCGCGATGACGAAATACCGGGACGGCGTGTCACCGACCTTGACGGCCCGCTCGGATGGCGTCGGTGCACGAGGCGGCACGGGCGCCTGCCCGGCCCGCCGACGTGCAGCGGCCGATGTCGCCGCGGCGCTTGCTGCCCCGGCGGCAGCACCCGCGGTCGCCGCAGCTTCGGGCTCCGCCGCCGCCTGATCCTCGGTCTCCTCGGCCCCCTCGGCCTCGTCGCCGTCGGCTTCCTCTTCGTCGTCGTCGGTCTCGCCGTCCTGTGCTTCCTCGAGGACGGGCTCCGGCTCCGGTTCGGGTTCGGGCTCCGGCTCGGGCGAGGCTGTCGACTCGGCCGCTGCCTCCGGCTCGACCGGCGGGTCCATCTCAGGCTCCGGCGCGAGCTCGGGCTCGGGCGTCGACTCCGTGGGCTCGACGGGTTCGCCGGGTACCCCCTCAGGCGTGCCCTCGGGTCGGTCAGTCATTCGGTCGTGTCACTCCTGGCGGCCGCTGGGCTCATCGGGCGCGGCGCGGGCGCCAGTGTACCGAAGGCGTGGGTCGACCGTCCGTTCACTCGCCCGCCGAGACCGGCCTCAGGCGTCGCGCACGGCCGGCACGGCCAGCCCCGCCAACCCAGCTCCCATCGTGACCAGCCCGAAGCCCGCGATCACCGGTCCGGGCCCGAGCACCTCACCGAGCACCGACCCGAGGAGCATCGCGATCGTCATCGACCCGAACACGAGGGCGAACCGGATCCCGACGACGCGTCCCATCAACGATGGCGGCGTTCGCTCCTGGAAGAGCGTCTGGCTCGGGATGATGAAGACCATGTTCGCGACCCCCTGGCCGAACGACAGGCCGATCGCGACGCCAAGGTTGCCGGTCATCGCGAACAGGAAGATCAGCAGACCCCAGGTCGCGTAGCCGACGATGACCATCCGACCCTTGGCGAACCGCGCTCCGATCAGTCCGATCACGAAACCGCCGACGAGGTTGCCGACACCGATCCCGGTCTCGAGGAAGCCGTATGCGGCCTGCCAGCCGAACTCCGACGTGGTGAACGTCGCCTGGACGAAGCTCGGGGTCAGCGCGATGGCGATCCCCAGGCTGAACTGGCCGACCGCCCCCTGCAGCGTGTTCGCGAGCAGCACCGTCTCGCGCCGGAGGAAGTGCCAGCCGGCGGCCAGCTCCGCGGCGAAGCCCTGGCGAACGGCCGCCCCCTCCGCCGATGGCCTGCGGGCGTGCACGACGATCGTCGTGATGAGGGCAGCGGACGCCAGGTATGTCGCGGCATCGACCCAGAACGCGAGTGGGACCGCGGTGCCGAGCAGGTACACGAACAGGCCGGCCAGCGGATAGCCGATGACATCGGCGATGGTCTCGCCGACCCACAACGCCGAGTTCGCGCTGAGGAGGTCCTCCTCGGGGACGATCTGCGGCAGGAGTGCGACACGAGCGGGTCGGAAGAAGACCGAGATGCTGGTGACGAGGAAGATCAACGGGTAGACCAGCACGATGTTGGTCACCGCCGCGATCGGCAGGATGAGCACGATCGCGCCGCGGAGGATGTCGCTGACGACCATGACCTCCTTGTGGTCCCAGCGGTCGACGAACGTGCCCGCGATCGGGCTGAGCAGCAGGTTCGGGAGCGTGGCCGCGAAGAACACGAGCCCGGTGGCCAGCGCCGAACCCGTCGAGATGGCGACGACGGCCACCAGCGCGAGCTGGTTCAGCCGGTCCCCGAAGAGCGAGATGAGCTGGCCCGACCACAGTGCCGAGAACGAGCCATTGAGCGCCAGCCGGACGTAGGGGTGCTGACGGACGCGCTCGACGGCCTCGACCGACGGGCGCGGGATCTCGATGACCCGGGTGCCCGACGTGGCGGCGGTGCCGAAGGTTCCGGCCGTCGCGGCATCCGCCTCGAAGCTGGCCAGCGACGGCGACGACAGCCCGGCGCCGGCGCTCCCCATGACGAGCGGGCGCTCGAGCGCGACCGCCCCGGTCAGCGCCGGAGACAGGCCGGTCTCGGCGCCGGGGTCGCCCGGCCGCAGCGGTCGCCCGGTGCCGGCGAGGTCAGCCAGACGCTGTCGGATCGCTTCGAGCTGGGCTTCGTCGAGCTCCTGGGGGACCCGGACCACGGCGGCGAACAGGAAGAAGCCGAGTCCGAGGGTGAGGAACATGTCGCCGATCGAGGCCACGTTCTCGACGATCGGCAGGGGGATCGGGATGACGTCGGCGAACGGTCCCAGGTGGAGGAGGAAGGAGGCGTCGAGCGGCGCGGGCAGCACGTAATGAAGCGACGAGGTCACGTCGGCCGGCGTCAGACCCGCGATCTCGAGGCTGGTCACCCAGATCGGCATGTAGCCGCCGTTGACGATGATGACCACGGCGTTGGCCAGGACCCCGATGAATGCCAGGCTGAGGCCCGGGAAGCCGCGGTTCGGCCACAGCGCGAAGAGCAGCAGCAGGAAGCCGCCCGCCAGGAGCGGCAGTCGGAGAGCCTCGACGATCGGCACGCCCGTGTTGAGCGCGAGCTCCGTCCCGAAGCGGACGAAGACCGCCAGGATCAGCAGGCCGAGCCGGTGGAGTCGGACCGATCCGAGGTTCAGGAGGTCACCGCCGGCCACCAGGCCGAGGATCAGTCCGAGGGCGATGCCGCCGATCAGCATCGGCAGGCGTGGGCGCGGTTCACGACGGCATCATGCGGGGGCGGGCGCGGGCGTGTCGCCTCGGTCGAGCGCCGTATCGCTGATCAGGAGTCGGCTTGGCTGCCGGCGTCGGCAGCCGCGTCGCGTGGCTGCGGTCAGACCCGCTCGGCCGGCGCGCCGGCTGTGGCGTCGGCCCGGGCGCCCGTCATGCGGTCCGCGGCCTGCGCGATGAGCGGGATCTGGCGCGGGCTCGTCGGCCGGCCGGGATCCGGGATGCCCTGGACGTGCGCCGTCCGCACGAACGCGTCGACGACGACCGGATCGAACTGGACCCCGGCGAACTTGCGGAGCTCGGCAAGCGCCTGCTCATGGGTCAGCGGCGTCATGCGATAGGGGCGTGCTGCGGTCATCGCCTCGAATGCATCCGCGACGTGGAGGATCCGCGCGAGTTTCGGGATCTCGTCGCCGATGAGCCGGTCCGGGTACCCCGAGCCGTTGTACCACTCGTGGTGGTGGCGGATGATCGGCAGTTCCGCGGCCAGCTTCTCGACCGGGGCGATGATCTGGGCGCCGAGGACCGGGTGCGAATTCATGATGATCCGTTCCTCGCGGTTCAGCCGATCCGGCTTGAGCAGCACTGCGTCCGGGACGCCGATCTTGCCGACGTCATGCAGCAGGCCGCCCCACTCCAGCGCCTCGAGCTCGGCGTCGTTGACCCGCATCACCCGCCCGATGTCCACGGCGATCGCCTTCACGTTCTGGCTGTGCCGCGCGGTGTAGGGATCGCGTTTGTCGACGGCCTCAGCCAGCGCCCCGATCGTCTGCGTGAACATGTCGCGCATCTCGACGA
>DASYSM010000149.1:0-48053 GCA_036003325.1 Candidatus Limnocylindrales bacterium | reverse complement strand
GCTGCCGCCGAGGATGCCGATGAACAGGATCGGGAAGATGACCGTGAACGCGATCGACAGCGGACTCTTGACCGCGCGCAGGATCTCGCGCCAGGCGATGGCGAAGACCGCGTTGAGATCGCGGCCGAGGCTGGCTCGGCGGGTGCCGCCGACGGCGCCGAGGCGCCGCTCCGCGGCTTCGAAGGTCGATGGGCGGGTGGTCATGCGACGGCCTCCTCGGGATCGCGCAGCAGCTCGATATAGGCCTCTTCGAGGCTCGGTTCGCGGATGCGCAGGACGGTCAGCGGGGTCTGGATCCGGGCGATGACGTCCTGTGCGGTGGGCGTCCTGTAGTCGATGCGGAGCTGGCCGCCGGGATCGTCGTGCGGCGCGAACCCGAGCTCGATGAGCTCTGAGCGAAGCGCCGTCCGATCCGCTGCGTCGAGCACCAGCGTCCGCTCGAGCAAGCTGCTCTTGAGCACGTCGGGCGTGGCATCGATCGCGACCTTGCCGTGGTCGATGACGCACACACGGTCGGCTCCTTCGGCTTCGTCGAGGTAGTGGGTGGTCAGGAAGACCGTCGTGCCGTCATCGTTGCGGACCTCGCGCAGGTAGTCCCACAGGCCGCGGCGGCTGATGGGATCGAGCCCGGAGGTCGGCTCGTCGAGGAACAGCACGGCGGGCCGGTGCATCAGGCTGCGGACGATCTCGAGCTTGCGGCTCATCCCGCCCGAGAACGTCTTCAGTGGGCGGAACAGGTCGTCACCGAGACCGACGACTCCCGCGAGGTGCTCGATCCGTCGGCGGTACTCGGCCGGCATCAGTCGATAGAGCGGTCGATAGCCGTACACGCCGTACAGCGCGACGTGGAGCCGGATGTTCTCCTCGCCCGACAGGTGGCTGTCGATGCTCGGCTTCTGGAAGATGATCCCGATCTCGCGCCGGACCGCGGTCGGATCCCGATCGAGGTCGTGGCCGGCGATGGTGATGGTCCCGCTCGTCTTGGCCAGGGTCGTGGTCAGGATCGAGATGGTGGTCGTCTTCCCCGCCCCGTTCGGGCCGAGGAACGCGAACAGCTCGCCTGGGTTGACGTGGAAGCTGACGTCATCCACAGCGGGCGTCGCTGCCTTCTTGTACTGCTTGGTGAGATGCTCGACGGAGATCATCGGGTCCATGGGTTCGGGTTTCCTTGTCGCCGGGGCGGGCGTCGCGTGTCTGGGTCCGGGTCGGAAGTGGGAACACTGTACCCGGTTCGGCAACACTGTACGCATCGCGTATCATCGTGTCAATGCCGATCCGACCGAGCCGCCATCAGCGCGACCTGCGCCAGTCGCTGTCCCAGGATCTCCGCCGCACGACCGAGGGCCAGCGCCTTGCGCGCGCCCAGATGCGCGAGCATCTGCGCGATCATCTCGACGAGCTCCGCACGCGGGCACGCCGCGGAGGGACGCAGGAGGTCGTGTGGGACCGTCTCGCGCGCGCGACGCCGCGGACGCAGCGAGAGGTGGCCCGGATCGTCGACGCCGCCATCGAGGTCGCCGATCGCGACGGGCTCGATGGCCTGTCGATGCGCCGGCTGGCGTCAAGCCTCGGGACCGGCACGACCTCGCTGTACCGCTACGTCCTGAGCAAGGAAGAGCTGCTGACGCTGATGGTCGACGCGGTCAATGCGCCCGACCTGAAGACCGCCCCGAGCGGCGATTGGCGGGCGACGTTCACGACGCTCGCCCGCGACCACCGACGGCAGCTCCTCGCTCACCCATGGCTGGTCGCCGAGATCGCGAGCCGGCCGGCGATCGGCCCGAACACGCTCCGGGCGGCCGATGAGATCCTCGGCGTGGCCATCGGGATGGGCCTCGATCCGACGACGGCCGGGTCGGTCGTCGCGACCCTGCTCCGCTTCGTGCGCGGCGCGGCCGCCGACGAGCTGGCCGAGCTCGACGCCACGCGGCGGACGGGCATGACCCAGGACCAGTGGCGCGAGACGATCGCCCCCTACGTCCGGGGCGTGATCGAGTCCGGGCGGTTTCCGTCGTTCACGTCGGTCGTCATGAGCGCGGATCCGACCGACGACGAGCAGTTCGAGTTCGGCCTGGCGCGCCTGCTCGACGGGTTCGAGCGGCTGACCGCGACGGGCGGCTGACCGGTCGTCAGCCCGGCGGCGCCGAGATGGTCCCGAACAGCCAGACGGCGAGCACGATCCCGACGACCACCGCGACGACGACCGCGACACGCACCCAGGCGGGTTCGAACCGGCCGGTCATCGCGCTGGACCGCCGGTGAGCTCGGCAAGCGTCGCCGCCTTGGCCGTCTCGAACTCCGCGGTCGTCAGGTCGCCGGCCCGGCGAAGCTCGGCGAGGCGTTCCAGTCGATCCACGAGCGGATCGCCGGATCCCGCGCCTGGCACCGGGGTCGGCTCCACGAGGCCGGGCGATGGCGCAGACGGTGGGCGCGGCCGGATGACGACCCGACCGGCGGCATAGGACCGTCCATCGGTGTGCGGTCCATCGCGCAACGCGACGAGAGCCACCCAGAGCGGGATCCCACCCATCGCCACGAACAGGACGCCGCACACGATCCAGCTCCAGACCCAGTCCCCGTCCGGCGGGAAGAAGCCGTACTGCAGGAAGTTCCAGCCGAGCGAGAGGAAGAGGGCCGGCCAGGCCAGGAACGCCAGGGATATCCACGAGCCGCCGAGGCCGGCGCCGCCCCACAGCATCAGGAACAGCGCGGCGATGCCGCCGAAGATCGACAACGGCGTCGAGGCGATGACCGCGTCGGGGCACTGGACGCTGATCTCGTACGGCCCGCCCGAGGCGCAATAGCCGCCGAGATCGAGGACGGCGCGCATCCCGAACCACAGCAGCGTGATGCAGAACGCGAGGCCGGCGACACCGACGAGATAGGCGGCCACGCTCAGGGCCGGGGGCCGGGTCATGGTCTCGACCGGGTGCCGTGCTCGGCCGCGTAGTGGCTGGCCAGGAGATCCTCGCCCCAATCGTTGGTGAGATCGCGCCATACCGCGTGGATGTGGTTCGCGTCGTTCTGGGTGTTGTCGTACTCGATGAGGAAGACCGGGCCGCGCACCGCGTAATAGTGGCCCCGGCCGGGCTCGGCCGGCCCCGCCCAGGCGAAGGTCACCTCGTCGAGACCGGCCGACCGGATCCGGTCCCACTCGCGGGCGGCGATCTCCGGCCGAGCGCGTTCGACGTAGTGACGCACCAATCGCTCGAGTGCCACGCGGCTCGCGGGGTCCAGGTCGGCATGGCGGACGCCGGTCGGGATCCCATCGAGCCGCGCCCGCGGGCCGTTCCCGCTCAGGATGTCGGCCGGGGCCACGGCATCGACGACCGCCCGTCGTAGTGAGGTCTCGGTCAGCCGGGCCAGCAGCCGGCGCGCGAGATCCTCTTCGCCGCTGAGCGCCCGTGCGCCGGCCGTGGCTCCCGTGGGGACCGTCGCCGGGTTGGCACCGAGGAATGATGGCGCACTGCCGACGACCCGACCCCCCGCCAGCGTGACCTGGATCGCCACATGGTGGCCCCCGATCCGCCACGACCACGGCTCGGATCCGCGTGGCTCGCCGAAGACCGCGAACCAGTACAGTTCCGGGTCCCGCCGCTCCCAGCCGGGGCGTCCGACCGCGCGCTCGAGCGCCCCGAGGACCGACTCGAGCGCGATCGCCGCCTCGACCTCACCCGCGCCGCGGTCGCTCAACGAGGTGTGGACGATGGCCATCGCCTTGGCGCGCTGGCCGCTGGTCATATCGCGGATCGCGAGTCCCGCGCGCGGACCGGGCGTGTACTGCCAGGCGAACCGCTCGTCCGTGTCGAACGGGAACGTGGCGGTCGCCCGCTGCGTCGGGTCCAGGCCCTCGAGCCACGCCGCCACGGCGGCCGCGATCGCGTCGGCTGCTGTCCGATCCGCCGCCTGTTTCTCGGTCGCCACCGGCCTAGCCGTTCCGCGCCGCCTCGAGCCGATCGAGGATGAGACGGGTCACGCCCTCGACCGGGATCCGCTCCTGTGTCATCGAGTCGCGGTCGCGCACGGTGACCGCGCGATCCTCGAGCGAATCGACGTCGACCGTGATGCACCACGGCGTGCCGATCTCGTCCTGCCGCCGGTAGAGCTTGCCGATGGCGGCCGTGTCGTCGTAGACCGCCATGGTGTGGCGCTTGAGATCGTCCTTGATGCGGTGGCACAGCTCGACGATCTCGGGACGCTTCTTGAGCAGCGGCAGCACCGCGACCTTGTACGGCGCCAGGTCGGGATGGAGCGCGAGCGACACCCGCGTCTCACCGCGGACGTCCTCCTCCCGGTAGGCGTCGATCAGGAACGTGAACGCCGCCCGATCCGCCCCCGCGGCCGTCTCGACCACCCACGGGATGACATGCTCGTCCGTCGCCTGGTCGAAGTATTCGAGCTTCTCGCCCGAGGCCTCGGAGTGGCGCGAGAGGTCGAAGTCACCCCGGTTGTGGACTCCCTCGAGCTCGCGCCAGCCGAACGGGAAGCGGTACTCGACGTCGACCGCCTTCTTGGCGTAATGCGCCAGCTCGTCGGGCGCGTGCTCGCGCAGGCGAAGCCGCTCGGGCGTCACGCCGTACCGCTCGTACCAGGCACGCCGGGCCGGCAACCACCGCTCGAACGCCTCGCTGGCGGCCGCGTCGGGCCGGACGAAGTACTGCATCTCCATCTGCTCGAACTCGCGCATCCGGAAGACGAAGTTGCCCGGGCTGATCTCGTTGCGGAACGACTTGCCGATCTGGGCGATCCCGAACGGCAGCTTCTTGCGGGTGGACTGCTGGACGTTCTTGAAGTTGACGTACGAGCCCTGCGCGGTCTCGGGCCGCAGGTAGATGACCGCCGAGTCGTCCTCGACGGGGCCCATGAACGTCTTGAACATGAGGTTGAACCGGCGCGGCGCCGACAGCGGCCCGCCGTCGACCGGGCAGCGCAGGCCGAGTCGCTCGACGATGGTCGGGTCCGCCAGCTCGGTCGCGCTCAGGTCCTCGGCGCCGGGCAGCTCGTCGAGCCGGAACCGCCGATGGTCCGTCGCGCATTCGACCAGCGGATCGCTGAACGAGCCGACGTGGCCGGACGTGACCCACACCTGCGGGTGCATCAGGATCCCGGCGTCGAGCCCGACGATGTCGTCGCGCTCCTGGACCATCGCCCGCCACCAGGCGCGCTTGACGTTGTTCTTGAGCTCGACCCCGAGCGGCCCGTAATCCCAGACCGCGTTGATGCCGCCGTAGATCTCGCTCGAGGGGAAGATGAACCCGCGCCGCTTCGAGAGCGACACGATGGTCTCGAGCTCGGGCACGGCGGGCGCGACGTCGGCCCGGTCGGCGGCGCTTGTATCGGTCACGGAGGCTCCGATGTGAACGTGGTGGGGTCCCCGATGCTAGCAGAGCAGGCCGGCCCGGCCGCGTTGGCCGGTCGGTCCGCGTCCCCGCTCGATGCTAGCGGTCGGGCAGGGCCTCGGCCAGGAGCCGCCGGACGTTGCCGCCCATGACCCCGGCGATCGTCGGCTCGTCGAGACCGGCCCCGAGGAGCGCCTCGGTCAGCTGGATCATGCCCGTCGCGTCGAACGGGACCGGGACCGCGCCATCGAAATCGGAGCCGAGGGCGACGTGCTCGGCGCCGGCCACGTCCACCGCGTAGGCGACCGAGCGGGCGATCGCGTCGACGTCCTCCCCGCCGCAGGCGGTCGGCCAGAACCCGATGCCCAGCACGCCGCCGGTGGCCGCGATCCCGCGGGCGTGCTCGTCGGACAGGTTGCGGACGTTGTCGCAGCAGCCGCGCAGGCCCGTGTGCGAGGCGACGACCGGCCGGGTCGCCAGCGCCAGGACATCGTCCACCGTGGCGACCGAGGCGTGGGCCACATCGACGAGCATCCGTCGCGCCTCCATCCGCTCGACCATCTCGCGACCACGCTCGGTCAGCCCGCCCTTCTCGATCCCGTGAGCCGACCCACCGAACGCGTTGTCGAAGAAGTGGCTCGGCGACATCATCCGGAAACCCGCATCAGCCACGACCTCGACGTTGGCAGGGTCGCCGTCGAGCGCGTGGGCACCCTCGATCGACAGAAGGGCGGCGGTGATCGCGGGCCGTTCGCGCCGGGCTGCCTCGTAGTCGGCGAGGTCTGCCCTCGACCGGATGATCCGGAAGCGGCCATCCGCCCTGGCTGCCATGTCATCGGCCCGGTGAGCGAGGTGGAGCGCTCGCGGCAGGAGGCATCGCCAGGTCGCCGGCGGCCAGCCCAGGGCCAGCGCGAGCAGGATGACGTCGTCGCTCCGGTCGTCGTTGCGCTCGAGGTTGATATGACGGGGCGACTGCGTGGTGACCGCCAGGACCTGGAGCGCCACGTTGCCGTCGATGAGCCGCGGGACGTCGACCTGGCCTCGTCCGGAGCGATCGAGCAGATCCCGGCCCCACAGCAGCGAGTCGGCGTGCAGGTCGGCGATCCACAGTCGCCGGTGCAGGTCCCTGGCCTTGTCAGAGACGGGACGGGGTGGTTGCGACCCGGTCAGGCACAGGCGGGCCTCGGTCCGGGCCACGAGCCGTCGGCCGACGACGCGCGCTCCGACCAGGGTGGCCGCCCCGGCGGCGCCGGCCACCAGCCCGCGACGGACGACGCTCACGATGGCAGCGCCGGGGCCTCGGGCGCGGGCCGCGGTCCCCCAGGATGCGCCGTGCGCACCTCGTCGAGGAACGCCAGCGACCGGGCGTCGCGTTCGAGCGCGACGCGGACGAAGTCGCGCAGCGCGGCCTCGGCCTCACGCTCGACGGCGGTCGCCAGGCGGAGCCCGGCGATCGCCTCGATGTCCAGCCGCTGGTACGCCTTGAGAAGCTTGACCGCGTCGAGCGAGATGCCCGCCCGGTCGTGTGGCGGCCCCGGACAGCGCTCGCACAGGATGCCGCCGAGCGGCGGGACCCAGCGGAAGCGCTCGTCCGCCTCGAGGACGCGGTCGCACTCGACGCAGCGGTCGACCTCGGGTCGCTGGCCGAGCTCGTCGAGGAGGTGCATCTCGTACCAGCGCGCCACGCGGCCCGGCGCCATCTCGGCATCGAGCAGCTCATAGGCACGGCGCAGCAGGGTGTAGAGCGGCTCGGCGGCATGACGCTCCTCGAGCGAGCGGTCTGCCAGCTCGGCCAGGTACCAGGCGGTCGCGGCCGACTCGAGCGAATCGCGCAGGGTCAGCCAGGCGTGCCCGACACTGACCTGGGTGACCACGTCGAACGTCCGGCCGCGGGCGAGGGCCACGGTCAGCTCGGCGAACGGCTCGAGGCTGCCCCCGAGCCGCGAGGTCGGCCGGCGGACGCCCTTGGCGATCGCCTTGAGCTTGCCGATACCGGGCGTGATGAGAGTCAGCACCCGGTCGGCCTCCCCGAGGTCGAAGCGCGACAGGACGATGGCATCGGTCGTGTAGCGGCGCGGGATGGGCATCGTCGCGACGGTACCACCGGGCGGACCCGACCGCGCGATGCGGGGCCCGCGACCCGTCAGCGGTGATTCATCCGACACGGCCCGACGAACGAACCCATGTCCAGACGCCGGTGCGGATGCGTCCCCCGCACCGGCGTCGTAGCCGTCGTGGCGGCGAGGTGCGGCCGCGACCATCGGCGGCGAGGGCGCGACCGCCGGCACCGGACGTCGGGCCCGCCGACCTGTCCAGGCAATCAGGCTACCTGCGTGGTACACGTTTCGTGTACACTCCGCCCGACATGACGACCACCTCGCCCGAGATCGACCTCGCCGCCCTGATCGCCGACACCGAGGGCGAGATCGTCGGCCTGGTGCGGGACCGCGACCCCTCGACCCACGGGCTGTACGAGATGGTCCGCTACCACCTCGCACTCGACGGCTCGGGCGCGTCGGGTGGCAAGCGGATGCGGCCCCTGCTCGGGCTGCTGGCCTACGCGAGCATCACCGGCGAGCACCAGCGCGCGCTGCCGGGCGCCGCGGCGGTCGAGCTCGGGCACAACTTCTCGCTGGTCCACGACGACATCGAGGACGGCGACGTGGAGCGGCGCCACCGTCCGACGCTGTGGACGCTCCACGGCGTCCCACAGGCCATCAACACCGGCGACACCCTGTTCAGCCTGTCCCGCATCGCGCTCCATCGGCTGACCGATCTCGGCTTTCCGGACCACACGGTCCTGCGCCTGATGCGGCTGTACGACGAGACCTGCCTGGCCCTGTGCGAGGGCCAGTACCTCGATATCGCCATGAGCAGCTCGGACGAGCTCGGCAGCGTCGAGCTCTACTTCGACATGATCGGGCGCAAGACGGCGGCGCTCATCGCGGCCTCGATCGAGGCGGGCGCCCTGCTCGCGACCGAGGACGAAGAGGTCATCGCGCGCTATCGCGGCTTCGGCTGGGCCCTCGGACTGGCCTTCCAGATCAACGACGACCTGCTCGGCATCTGGGGCCCGGAACGGGCGACCGGCAAGGAACCCTCGGATGTGGCCCATCGCAAGAAGACGCTGCCGGTCCTGTACGCCCACGAGCACGCCGGTCCGGAGGATCGCGAGCGCATCGGCGCGGTCTACGCCAACCATGATCCCGGACCTGACGAGATCGCCGAGGTCATCGGCATCCTCGAGCGCACCGGCGCGCGCGACTACACCCGCGACCAGGCGCGCCGCTACCGCGACCTCGCCCTGGCGGAGCTCGACGCGGCCGGCGTGGTCAAGCCCGAAGCGCGTGCCCGGCTCGAGGAGATCATCGTCGGCGTGATCAGCGCCTGAGCAGGTCGCGGCCGACTCGTCCGAGGGGTGGGACCTGGCAGGGACATGAGCGACTCTGACAGATATTCCTCGGGAGACTGGTCGGCAGGATCCGAGGCGGATCTCGCAGCCGAATGTCCGCCGATGGGCTCGGATCGAGCGTGGGCGGCGGCGGCTGGCGCGCCGACCGGCGCCGGATCGCTGACGACCAGTCCCCGGGGGAATATCTGGCAGAGATGCCGTGAGGTCCCTGACAGATCGTCCGGACCAGACTGCTATCGGCCGAGGCCCGCGGGCCGTGGCCCGAGGCCCGGGCCTGCGACCGGAGATCGCGGCCGCGGCCTGCGACCCGGGCCTGCGCCTGTGACCCGCCTAGCGGTCGGCCTCGTCGTCCTCCGGGCCGTCGTCGTCACGATCGCGAACCGCCAGGATCTTGCCGACCCGCCGCCCGTCGGTCGTCTCGACGGTCAGCGTCAACCCGTCGATGGGGATCACGTCGCCCGGCTTGGGGACCGTCCCCAGGCGGTGGTAGATGAGCCCGCCGACCGTGTCGTACTCATCGGCGTCCTCGAGCCCGAAGTTCGTGTCGAACAGCTCCTCGAGATCGTCGACGTCGGCGCGACCGTCGATCCGCGCCTCGTTCTCCGAGAGGCGGACGATGAGCGGCTCCTCCTCGTCGTACTCGTCCTGGATCTCGCCGACGATCTCCTCGAGCAGGTCCTCGATGGTCACCAGGCCCGCCGTTCCGCCGTACTCGTCGAGAACGATGGCGATGTGGACCTTGCGTCGCTGGAACTCGTGGAGCAGGTCGTCGACGCTCATCGACTCGGGCACGAAGACCGGCGTGCGCAGGATGGAGCGGAGGGCCGGTCGCTCGGCCACCGAGCCCTTGAGGAACGGCAGCAGGTCCTTGGCGTACAGGATGCCGACGACCTCGTCGATGGTCTCCTCGTAGACCGGGACGCGGCTGTGGCCCTCGTCGATCAGGATGTCGATGGCCTCCTCGAGCGTGGCCCCGGCGGGCAGCGAGACCATCGCGATGCGCGGCACCATGACCTCGTGGACCCGCTGGTCGCCGAGCTCGATGACCGCCTGGATCATCTGCTCTTCCTCGGCCTCGAGGATGCCCTGCTCACCGCCGCGTTCGACCAGCAGGGACAGCTCCTGGGTGCTCATCACCCCCTGCGCCTCCTCGCCCGCACCGAGCATCCGCGAGACCGCGTTGGTGACCGCGGTCAGCGCGGCCACGAGCGGCCCGAGGATGCGCAGGAGGACCACGATGAGCCCGCTCAGCCGAAGCGCGAACTGCTCGGTATGGGCGAGGGCCAGGCTCTTGGGCACGAGCTCGCCGAAGACGATGGTGAACAGGCTGAGGAGCAGGGTCACGATGATCAGGGCGAGCGCCCCGGCCGAGGTGCTGAGCACCGTCAGGCCGCTCCCGGCGAAGGCCGTCTCGAGGCTGGCGGTCAGGTTGACCGCGGCATATGCCGAGGCCAGGAAGCCGATGAAGGTCAGGCCGATCTGGGTCACGGCGAGGAACCGCCCGGGCTGGGCGACCAGGGCCTTGACCCGCCTGGCCGCCCGGTCGCCCTCCTCGGCCAGCTGGTCGATGCGCGTCCGGCGCATGGTCACCAGGGCGATCTCCGCGGCCACGAAGATGGCCTCGAGGAACGTCAGCAGGACGATGACGATGAGCTGGATGACGGTTTCCATCGTCAGCTCGCGGGCTCGTCGTCGGGCGGGTCAGACGGATCGGAGGCGTCGGACGGCTCGGGCGTGGCCGGCGGATCGGATGAGACCGCTCGCGCCCGTGGCTCGCGGATCCGGGCCGGCACCCCGACCGCCAGCTTGCCGGCCGGCACGTCTTTCGTCACGACCGCTCCGGCCCCGGTCTTCGCGCCCTGGCCGACGTCGACCGGAGCGACGAGCATGGTGTCCACCCCGATGAACGCTCCGGCGCCGATGGTGGTCGGGTGCTTGCGCGTCCCGTCGTAGTTGGCGGTGATCGTCCCGGCGCCGATGTTGACGTCGTCGCCGATCTCGGCATCGCCGAGGTAGCTGACGTGGTGCTGGCGCGTGCCGGCCCCGAGATGCGTGTTCTTGAGCTCGGCGAAGTTGCCGACCTGCGCACCGCGTCCGACGACCGTGCCGGGGCGGAGGTGGCTGAACGGGCCGACCGTCGCCTCGTCCTCGACCGTGGATGACTCGACGACGCTGGCCCAGATCCGGACGCCGGCGCCGATCGTCGCGTCGATGAGCTGGCTCCCTGCCCCGATGACACTCCCCGCGCCGACGGTCGTCGCGCCGCGCAGGATGACGTTCGGTTCGAGCGTGACGTCCTCGCCCAGCTCGACCGTCCAGTCGAGATACGCGGTCGACGGGTCGCGCATCGTCACGCCGGCCCGCATGTGCGCCTCGTTGAGCCTGACCCTCAGCGTCCACTCGGCCGCCGCGAGCTGCGAGCGGTCGTTGATGCCGGCGAACCGCCCGTCGTCCTCGAAGGCGACCGCGCTGACCAGCCGGCCGTCCTCGCGGGCGAGCCGGATCAGGTCGGTCAGGTACAGCTCACCGGTCGCCTGGGAGGGCACCAGTGCGCCGATCCGACGGCGGAGCCAGGCGGCATCGAAGGCGTAGAGGCCGGCATTGACCTCGTTCCCGGCGAGCTCGTCATCCGAGGCGTCGCGCGCCTCGGCGATCCGCTCGACCGTCCCGAACTCACCTCGAACCACTCGCCCGAGCTCGGCCGGCTCGGCAGCGAACACGCTCGCCAGCGCGACCGCCGCGTCGTCCTCGCGGCGTGCCTCGAGAATCGTGTCCAGGTCGGCGCCGGTGACCAGCGGCACGTCGCCCGACAGGACGAGGATCTCGGTCACCGCCGCGGGCACGACCGCCAGCGCGGCGTTCAGTGCGTCACCGGTGCCACGCGGGACGTCCTGCAACGCGAACAGCGCACGATCGGCGAACGCATCGATGACCGCCCCGACCGTCGGCGAGAAGACGACGACCGGCCGGCCACCGACCGATCCCGCCTCCGTGCTGGCCCACGCGTCGAGGGCGTAGGCGAGCATCGGGCGGCCGCACAGCGGGTGGAGCACCTTCGGGACCGCTGAGCGCATCCGGGTCCCGAGCCCGGCCGCCAGCACCACGGCGACCGTGCCGGGTGTCGATGCGGGACTTGGGGGGTTCACGTGGGGCGGCGCCGTCGGGCCCGGGTCGCGGAGCGGTGGTCGCTCCCGACCCTGTCGGGGTCCGGCGCGATGGGTTCAGGAGTCATCACAGGGTCGGGGCATCGTAGGGTTGCCTCGTCTGGGGTGTCAACCGACGCGGGCGACCACCTCGATCTCGACGCGGGCCCCTTTTGGCAGCGCGGCGACCCCGACCGTCGAGCGCGCTGGCGGCGGATCGCCGACGAACCGGCCGTAGATCGCGTTGACCGTCGTGAAGTCGGCCATGTCGACGAGGAAGATGGTCGTCTTGACCACGTCCCCCCACGAGCAGCCCGCGGCGTCGAGGACGGCACCGAGGTTGGCCATCACCCGTTCGGTCTCGGGCTCGATGCCGCCCTCGACGAGCGCCCCGGAGACCGGATCGAGGGCCGCCTGGCCCGCGCTGAAGAGCAGGCCGTCGCTGACGATGCCCTGGCTGTACGGCCCGATCGCGGCCGGAGCGCCGGTCGTCGAGATGGCGTGGCGGGTCATGCTTCCCTCCCCTGCTCAGTGTGGCCGACGATGGTCGTGGCGCAGACGAACGGGGCGGACGGCCCGGGAGCCGACAGCGACCCGTCGCGGAGCCCCTCGCGGACGGTGTCGGCGGCGGCGACGGCCTCCGCCTCCGAATCATAGAGCGACCACAGGGTCGGTCCCGAGCCCGATAGCCCGACCGGCCGCCCGAGCCGTCGGCTGAGCGCCCGCTTGAACGGCACCAGCGCGGGCACCACCAGTGATGTCGCCGGCAGGAGGTCGTTGGCCGAGGCGAGGACCCCGGCGCGGGCCACGAGGGCCGAGGCGGTCAACCCGGAGCGCAGCTCCTCCGCGAGGTGCGCGGACGACATCCGGACCGCCCCGTCGCCGTGCGAGCGGATGGCGTCGAAGGCGGCGAAGACGTCCGGGGTGGGGACGGCCACGACGGGCGTCACCAGCACGACGCCCGGCGATCCGTGGAGGCCGTGGAGCGGAGCGACCTGTTCACCACGCCCCTCGACGAGAGCCGGGCCGCCGGCGAGGAAGAACGGGACATCCGAGCCGAGTCGCGCGGCTACCGCCAGGCGACGCTCGTCGTCGAGCTCGGCACCCCACGCCTCGAGCGCGGCATCGACGGTGGCCGCGGCGTCGGACGAGCCGCCGGCCAGGCCCGCCGCGACCGGGATCAGCTTCTCGAGGCGTGCCGCCAGGGCGGGAGCCGGCCTGGGTCCGCCCGGCCAGCCGCCACCGACCGCTGCGCGGGTGACGGTGAGGGCCTTCAGCACGAGGTTGTCGGCCGACGGCCCGGCATCGCCGCCGGTGACGTGGAGCGTATCGCGGTCGCCGCCGACCGGGGCGAGGCTCAACCGGTCGGCGAGCGCAAGCGGCACGAACACCGAGTGGAGGGTGTGGTAGCCGTCGTCGCGGCGGCCGATGACGGCCAGCGTCAGGTTGAGTTTGGCCGGTGCGAGCCGAACGACCGGGGACAGCCGCCGGAGCGGATCGGTCACGGATCGGTCACGGGGCGGTCACGTCGTCGCGCCCGGCGCGCCGGCCGCGCCCGTCGGGCCCGAGCGGGCCGAGCGCCTCGTGCAGGGCCAGCCACTCCCCCACCGCCAGCGTCTGCGGCCGACGGTCCGGTGCGATCCCGGCGGTCTCCAGGGCGGCCGTCACCCGTCCGGCATCGAGCGGCAGCTGGCGCGCGAGGACGTTGTGGATCATCTTGCGACGTTCGCGGAACGCGGCCTGGACCAGCCGCCACAGCTCGTCCTCTGCCACCGGATCGAGCCGATCGTCGGCGTCATATGGCTCGACCACGATCACCGCCGACTCGACGGCCGGCTCGGGCTCGAACGCCGCGGCCGGGACGTGGACGGCGATCCGGACGCGTGCGTGGTATTGGACGAAGACCGACAGGTAGCTCATCTTCCCGGGCGGCGCCGCGATCCGTTCGGCCACCTCGCGCTGGACCATCAGGACCAGGCGCTCCGGGCGCGGTGGCGCACCGAGCAGGGCATGGAGGATCGGGCTGGTGATGTGATACGGCAGGTTGGCGACCACGTCGTACGGTGGCTCGACCAGCCGGGTGAGGTCCTGGTCGAGCGCGTCGCCCTCGATCAGCCGGAGGGTCTCGACGCCGGCGAAGCGCTCGCCGAGGAAGGCCGCCAGCCCGCGGTCGAGCTCCACGGCGGTGACGACCGCCCCGGCCTCGAGCAGGCCGGCCGTCAGCAGCCCGAGGCCCGGGCCGATCTCGAGGACCCGGCGACCCTGCGGTGGGTCCGCCTCGGCGAGGATGGCGTCGAGCACGTCGGCATCGGCCAGGAAGTTCTGCGACAGACCGTGCCGAGCACGGAGACCCGCGGCGCGCAGTGTGGCCCGGACGGCGGCCGGATCGATGCGCGGGGTCGCCGCGCCGCTCAACGGCGCGCCAACGGCAGTGACGGTCGCGCGTCCAGATCGAGCCCGGACCGTTCGCCCGCCGCGAATCGGCGTGCGCCGGCCGCGCCGATCATCGCCCCGTTGTCGGTGCACAGGTCCGGCCGGGGCACGATCAGCGGGATCCCGATCGCCTCGGCCTCGCCGGCGAGGCGGGCCCGGAGCGCCCCGTTCGCGGCGACCCCACCGCCGAGCACGATGGAACACGCGCCGGTCGCCCGGGCCGCCCGGATGGTCTTGGTCACGAGCACGTCGACCACCGCGTCCTGGAAGCCCCACGCGAGCTCGGCCACGACATCGTCGGGGAGCGGCGCCGCAGGGTCGGCGGCGAGGCCGGCATCGGCCCGTGCCTCGGTGATGATCCGACGGGCCGCGGTCTTGAGCCCGGAGAAGCTGAGGTCGTACGAATCGCCGAGCCAGGCCCGCGGGAACACCCGGTCGTGGCGGGTGGCCGCGACGGCCGCCCGCCCGATCGCCGGTCCGCCAGGGTAGCCCAGCCCGAGCAATCGACCGACCTTGTCGAACGCTTCGCCGGCCGCATCGTCGAGCGTGCTGCCCAGCAGCCGGTAGGTCAGGTGGTCGCGCATCTCGGCCAGGAACGTGTGGCCGCCGGACACGACGAGGGTGACCAGCGGGAAGACGGGCTCGGCCACGTCGGCCGCGCCGGGGTCGCGCAGCCACGCGGCGTAGACGTGGCCTTCGAGATGATTGACCCCGACCAGCGGGCGCTCCTTGACCCAGGCCAGCGCCTTGGCGAAGTTGATCCCGACCAACAACGATCCCGCGAGCCCCGGGCCGTAGGTGACCGCGACGGCCTCGACGTCATCCCACGTCGCTCCAGCGTCCGACCAGGCCTCGTCGAGCACCGGCACGATCCAGCGCAGGTGTGCGCGCGCAGCGACCTCGGGCACGATCCCGCCGGACGCCGCATGCAGCGCGACCTGCGACGCGACGACGTTGGCGCGGATGGTCCGGCCGTCCTCGATCAGGGCGATGCCGGTCTCGTCGCACGAGGATTCGATGGACAGGATCAGGCGTCCGCTCATCGCCCGCCCGTCACGCCTCGCCGCCGCCGGGACGCGACGGCGCGGGCGCGGCGTCCACCGCCGCCCGCAGCCGGGCGATCCGCTCGCGCATCGCGGCGTCCGCCAGCGGTTCGGTGGTCATGATCAGTGCGTCCTCGCCGTTGTCGCTGTAGTAGCGCGGGCGGAGCCCGACCGGCCGGAACCCGAACTTCTCGTACAGCCGGCGGGCGGGCAGGTTCGACAGCCTGACCTCGAGGGTGGCCTCGTGGGCACCGCGCTCGGTGGCCAGGTCGAGGAAGGCGAGCAGGAGCCGTTCGCCGATCCGCTGGCGGCGCCAGTCGGGATGGACCGCGAAGGTGATGATGTGGCCCTCGTCGACCATCAGCCACATCCCGCCGTAGGCGGCGATCTCGTCGCCGATCCGGGCCACGAGGTACTGGGCCAGCCGGTTCGTCTCGAGGTCGTTGCGATATGCCTCCGGCGGCCACGGCGCGTCGAAGCTCGCCTTCTCGATGGCGTGGACGGCCGGCAGATCCTCGATCCGCATCGGCTCGATGCGCAGCCTCATCGGCGGTCGTGCGACCACGACACCTCCCCGGCCTCCGAGCGGACGCCTCGTGGCAACGTCACGTAGTCCGGAACGAGGCGGGCGAGGTCATCGGCCTCCCCCGCCGCCAGCCTGGCGGCGCCGAGCCGGACCAGGCTTGCTCCCAGATCGCTGCGGGCAGCCTCGCCGCGCGCCAGCGCGTCCTCCGGCGCGCGCCCGGACAGGTCGAGCGCGAGGACGACCGTGCCCGACCCGATCCCGGCGTCGGCGTCGCCGGCGACCAGCCGCGCCGGCGAGCCACGCCGGACGACGAGCCGGTCGGACGGGCCGGCGGGCAGCAGCAGGACGGCCTCGTCGGGAGCACCGGCCAGCAGCGCATCGCCCGTCGAGACGCCGATCAGCGGACGATCGAGGGCCTGGGCGATGCCCTTGGCCGTGGCGATGCCGACCCGCAACCCGGTGAAGGCACCGGGCCCGGTGCCGACCACGATGGCAGCCAGCCGGCCCCGTTCGACCGCGAGCCGGCCGAGCAGGTCGTCGATCGCCGGCAGCAACGTCTCGCCGTGTCGGTAGCCGGCGGGCCAGTCGATCGTGTCGAGGACCGTCCCGTCGCGTGTCCCGGCCGCCACGACCACGCGCGTCGTCGCACTGTCGATGGCGAGCAGCACGTCGCCGGTGCCGCTCACCGGGCGGACCCGACTAGGCTCACCGGACGACCTCCAGATACCGCCGCGGCCCGTCGCCGATCGCCCGGAGGGTGATCTCGCGCTCGTCGTCGCCGGTCCCGTCGATGACCACGTCGAGGCGCTCGCCGGGGAGTGCCGGACCGAGTCGATCGGGCCACTCGACGAGCGTGACGCCGGCGGTCTGGCGGTCGTCGATGAGGCCACCCGCGAGCGCATCCGAGGCGTCGGCCAGTCGGTACAGGTCGATGTGGAAGAGCGGCAGCCGACCGGCGTACTCGGCCATCAGCACGAAGCTCGGCGAGGTGACCGTGTCGGTGACGCCCAGCCCGGCGCCGAAGGCCTTGGCGAGGTGGGTCTTGCCGGCCCCGAGGTCGCCCCACAGGCAGACCACGTCGCCCGGCTCTGCGGCCGCGGCCAGGGCGACGCCGAGCGTGGTCGTCGTCCCCGGATCGGGGCTGACCAGGGTCCGCTCCTCGGTCGTCGCGTGGGTCATGGTCGCCCGAGCGTAGCCGAAGGACGGCTTCGTCGCCGGACGACGCGTCACGGACGGGCGACCGGGGTTCGGCCCGACCTCAGATGTAGCGCTCCAGATCGCCGAGCGGGATCGCGGCGGTCGTCCCGTCGGGAAGATGGACCAGCCCGGCCTCGAGCTGGACGCCGCCGGTGAAGCGGCGCGGCCCGATGGCCTCGATGAACCGGCCCTCGCGTCCGGCCAGCGCGCCGGAGCGGATGCGCACCAGGTCCACCGGCGGATCAGGGATGACCAGGTTCGGCATGTCGAACACGAGCATCGGTGGGTCGGTCACGATCGCCACCTCGCGACCGGCGAGCGCCGCGAGCACGGCCTGGACCGCTCCGGCCAGCGGCCGCCGCGTGGCCCCATCGAGGACCAGCACCGCGAACGACGGCAGGCGGTGAAGGGCGGCCCGCTGGCGCGCCTCGGACGCCAGGTAGTCGCGCCGTTCCTTGCTCGACAGGCCGGCCACGACGACGCCGCAGACGCCCATCGCCCGCGCCCGGGTCAGCGTCTCGGCATCGACCCGCGAGCCGACGACGAGGATGTTCCCGGCCGACCCGACGTCGAGGCCACCGGACCGGAGCTCGCTGTCGGTCCCCGTCTGGAGCCGGCCGCGGGTCGGGCCCCCGAGAGCGACGACGCCGCGGATCCCGCGGCCGGCGGCACGGATGGTGATGCCGATGCCCGGCCGCACCTCGCGAACGATGCCCGCGAACGGCGACTCGACCGGATCGGCGATGTCCCCGGTCGCCACCCGCCAGCGGCCGTGCCAGGCGAACGCGAACTCGCCGCCCGGATGTCGGTCCTCGCCGCGTCGGGGCTGGCCGATCCAGCGCCCACCGGGCTGCGCCTCGACCCCGGGCGGGACCTCGTGGTCGTCGAGCCGCGGATCACGCAGCTTCTCCGCGATGGGCGCCCCGACCACCACCGAATCGCCGGGCAGCACGACCGGCCGGTCGCCGGGCGCCAACGCGAAGAACGCATCGACCGGCGCGGCGATGAGCCGGCGCGCGGGAACGAGGCGGACATCGGTGATGCTCATGGCTGGCTCATGCCTCGGTCATGCCTGGTCATGCCTCGCGCCCGCTGACGACCGCGGTCTGCCACGACTCGAGCAGCTCGCCGCGCAGATCGGCCCGCTCGGGCAGCCGCAGCGGGACGTCGCGCAGGTCCACGACGAGGCCGGCCAGACCGCCGGTCACGTCGATCGCGAAATGCCGGCCGCGCGCACCCAGCCGCACCGCATCGCGGAAGCGGAACTCGGCGACCGCCGAGCTGCCGGGCGGCAGGTCGATCAGGGCCAGGCCGCCGGGCATCAGGTCGAGCTCGGTCGAGCCCGACGAGCCGCGGACCACGACCGAGCCGGCGCTCCGGCCGATCCGCATGCCGGCCGGCGTGACCACGGTCCCGAGCGGCGCGAGCAGGTCGTCGACCAGATCCGACACCATCGCCCGCCGCTCACCGGCGTCCGGGATCGAGCCGAGCGGCGCCAGGATCCGTGCGTGGTCGAGCGCGAACTGGCCGGCCCCGGGCCGGCGCAGGACGTCGACGAGGGCCAGGGCCACGGCCGGCGCGGGCGCCACGGCCCAGGCGCCCCCGGTCGCCACCACCAGGTCGGCGGGCGGGCGGTCCAGCCATTCGGGCGTCCACTCGTCCAGCCGCCCCAGGGCCGCGCGTGCGGCGGCCATCCGCAGCGTGATGCCCTCGCCGGTCGCGTCGGCCCACGGAGCGACCCGCAGCTCGCGCAGCCGATCGCGCAGGCGATGGCGGTCGGCGCCCCACGTCGACCACTGCCCGACCCGGTCGATGACCGCGTCGTCGGGGTCGTCCGGCGCGAGCGCCGCGGTCGGGACGATGGCCAGGTCGAGGAACGTCGGACCGCCGGCGACGCTGGGAGCCGCTGCGGCGCGCGTCCCCGCGTCATAGCCGATCTCGACGATCTCGACGCGCCGGTCGAGGACCTCGGCGAGCGCGGTCGCCCCGGATGCGAGCGATCGGCGTGCGTCGTCGACGGGCAGCGCGACCTCGATCAGCAGCTCGGCCAGCGGACCGCCGGGAGCGGCCCTGCGCGCGGGCGGACCGAGCAGGATCTCGCCAGGCCGGTTGGCCACGTCCTCGAAGGCCGACAGGTGATCGGTCATCCCGCCGGCCAGGATCACGGTCGTCTCGGGCCGGCGATGGGCCGCCGCGGCGACCACCGCCGTCAGCTCGCCCAGCCCGCGGCGTTCGTCGGCGGCGGGCGGATCGCCCGAGCCGACCATGATCGCGGTGACGCCGGCATCGAGCAGGAGCGTCATCATGACCAGTGGATCCATCGTGTCGACGCTGCCCGAGACCGTCAGCCAGCCGCTGCGCGACGCCGTGGCCACGAGCGGCGCCAGGGCCCGCTCGGAGGCGGCCACGACGGCCATCGTGCGCGGTGGGTGGCTCCTGACCTCGAGACGCGGCAGATCGGCGGCGCTGCCGCGCCGGAGCTCGAGCGCGGCCGCCAGACCCGGATCGGCGGCGATCGCCCGATCGCCGAGGGCGATGATGACGGCCTCGACGTCCGCGCCGGCGGGCATCGACAGCGAGCCGATCAGACGCCAGCGGGCGCCGAGTCGACCGATCAGTGCGGCGGCGATGGTGGCGGCGCCCGTGTCGAGGGCGAGGAAGGCTCGGGGCTCGCTCGTCACCCGTGCATGCTACCCGGCGCGGCGTCCCGGCGGGTCGGATGGCCGGTCGCCGGTCAGGCGTCCCAGGCGATCTCCTCGTCGGTCTCCTCGAGCCGGGCGATGAGCAGCTCGATCCCGGTGTCGTCGGCGAGGATCTCGCTGGCCGAGGCGAGCTCGCCGCCGAACAGGCCGCGCAGGACGGGATCGAAGAACAGCATCGCGTTCGCGCCGAGCGCGCGGTACGGGCGGCTTGCCTCGAGGAAATGGACCGCCGGCCCGGTCAGGCCACGCAGCTGGATCTCGCGGGCGACCTGCTCGACCAGCTCGTCGCGCTGCTCCTCGCTGGCCTCGAACTGGACGCTCACGCCGGTCCTCGCCCGATGGCCTCGTGGGTCGCGTGCAGGGCAGCGCCGAACGCCTCGTAGGCGGCCGACCCGCGCAGCGCGAACACGACGTGGTCGATCATCGGGCTGGCGTTGAGCTCATCGCGGACGGTGTCGATGGTGATCCGGGCCGCCTCGTCGAGCGGGAACCCGCCGACGCCGGTCCCGAGTGCCGGGAACGCGACGCTGCTGGCGCCGATCTCACGGGCGCGGGCCATCGCGCTTCGAACGGCCGCCTCGATGACCGGGCCGCTGGTGCGCCGGTCGCGATCGAGCGACACGGCGTGGATGACGTGCTTGGCGGCAAGCTTGCCGGCCGGCGTGACGATGGCGCCGCCGAGGGGGACGGGCGCCTGCCGGACAGCCGCGAACTCGATCGCATCACCGCCCGCCCGCTTGAGCGCTCCGCCCACGCCGGTCGACATCCACAGCGACAGATTGGCCGCGTTGACGATCGCGTCCACCTCCAGGTCGCAGATGTCGCCGTTCCAGAGTTCGATGTGCGCCACGGGGAATCAACCTCTCGGCTCGGTGAGCGTGCGCAGACCGACCGGATCCGCCGCGGCATGGTACACCCGAGGCAGGCGACGAGACATCGCGACGACCACTTCCCACGAGTTGGTGGTGCGCTCCGGCGCCAGGTCTCGCACGTCGAGCCGTTCGGGCCCCGACCCGCCGAGGAGCGTGAACTCGTCCGCACCGTCGACCGGCGGCCCGGCCACGTCGGTGACGTCGGCCATCACCGCGTCCATCGTGACGTTGCCGACCAGCGGCACGCGCGTGCCACGGACGATGGCGCTGGCCCTGTTCGACAGGCGCCGCGAGAAGCCGTCGCCGTAGCCGACCGGCAGGGTCGCGATCCGGCTGGGCCGGGCCGTCCGGAACGTCGGCCCATAGCTGATCCCGGTCCCGGCCGGCAGGTCGGCGACCCGGACGGGCCTGGCGTACAACGCCATGGCCGGGCGCAGCCGGGCCGCGGCGGCGGGCAGGCCGGCCGTGTCGAGCTCGTCGGGCAGCAGGCCGTAGGTGATCAGACCGGGTCGCACGCCCTCGTACGGCAGCACCAGGTCGCCCAGCAGGCCCTCGCTCGCGGCAACGTGTCGGGTGGGCAGGTGGATCCCCGCCTCGGTGAGCGCGGCCGCCGCGGCGGCGAACCGGTCCGCCTGTGAAGCCGTGATGGTGGGGTTCGGCGCGGCCTGGAGATGGGTCCACAGCCCGGCCAGCTCGGTGCCGGGCGACGACGCGACGAGACGCGCGGCCGCCGCGAGCTCCTCGACCAGGAAGCCTCCCCGGCCGAAACCGGTCTCGACCTCGAGCTCGATGGCGAGCGGGTCCACCCCGTCGAGATCGGCCGCCGCACCGACGATGTCGGCGAGCGTCTCCGGCGAGCCGCCGGTGACCGCGATCCGGAGCCGCGCCGCGACACCGACCCACACGGCGGGCACGGGATACAGGACCAGGATCGGGGCGCGGATGCCGCCGTCGCGCAGCTCGACGGCCTCGTCCATCGCCGCCACGCAGAACCCGTCGGCACCGGCCGCCTCGAGCGCGGCGGCGACCGGGACCGCTCCGTGACCGTAGGCGTCGGCCTTCACCACCGGCCGGACGGGCTGTCCGGGCCCGGCCAGGGCGCGCACGACACCGAGGTTCGCGCGAAGCGCATCGAGATCGATCTCGAGCCAGGCCGTCCGCGGCAGCGGCGGCAATCCCGCGGCGGACAGGCGCGCCTCGATCGGCGGCCGGGCCGCGGGCTCGGTCATCGACAGGGCCGGATCAGCGCTGCCCGGCGGGCTGGTCGGCGGCGGGGTTCTCGGCGGCCCGGTCCGAGCCGCCGGCGCCGCGATGTGCGAACCCGAGCCGCTTGCTCGCGCTGCGTCGCTCGGCCACGGTGGCCAGCCGCTTGCGCGCGACGGCCAGCCCTTCGGGCAGATCCGAGGCGAGCATCCCAGCGTCCCCGAACCGCTCCCGTCCGATATCGCCGGCCAGGCCGTGGAGGTACACCCCGAGGCGGGCCGCCGCGAACGGTTCGAGCCCCTGTGCCAGCAGCGAGCCGATCGTGCCGGACAGGACGTCGCCGGTCCCACCCGTGGCCAGGGCCGGGTTCTCGAACGGTGCGATCGCGGCTGCGCCGTCCGGTGCGGCGACGACCGTGCGGGCGCCCTTGAGCACGACCACCGAGCCCCAGGTCGCCGCCGCATCGAGCGCGGCCGCCAGGCGGGCGGCGTCGTCCGCGGCGAGGTCCCCGTCGTCGCTCTCCCGGTCGCCGCTGCCGGCCCGCAGGCGAGCGAACTCGCCGGCGTGCGGGGTCAGCACGGCCGCCCGCCGGTCACCCTCCCACCAGCCGTCCATGGTGGCCATCGAGCGCAGCGCCTCGGCGTCGAGGACGAGCGGCGCGGCATCGGTCTCCGCGGGACGCAGCAGCATCCGGACGAGCTCCGCGGTGGCCAGCCCCGGCCGGAGCCCCGGCCCGACGACGATCGCGTCGTGCTCGTGGTCCAGGATGCGGGCCAGCGCCGGCTCCGGGTCGACCTCCTCGACGTCGTCCTCGGGCAGGGCCATCGTCGTCGCCTCGACCACCTTCGCCGCGAACAGCGGCTGGAGCGACTCGGGGACCGCCAGCGTGACGAGGCCCACGCCACTCCGGCCGGCCGCGCGGCAGACCAGCAGTGCGGCCCCGGCGTAGTCGAGCGACCCGGCGATGACCAGGAGCTTGCCGAACGAGCCCTTGTGGCCGCGCGGCGACCGCTCGGGGACGAGGCCGGCGGCGATGTCGTCGTCGAGCTTGACCGCGCCCGCCGGGAACGGATCCGTCCGGCCGATGCCGTCGCCGGTCGGGGCGGCCGTCTCCCGCCGTCCGAACCCGACGGGGCTCCGCTCAGGCACGGGACCGGCCCGCCGCGTGCGGTTCCGGGGCGTCGGACGCGAGGGCGCCCGCTCCGCCGGCTTCCGCGGTCGCCCGCAGCCGCTCGATCCGGGCGAGGATCCGGCGCTCTCGCTCATCGAGGCGGTCCTCGATGTCGGGCGGGAAGATGTAGCGCCCACCGGCCGTCCGGATCCCGAAGGCGATGGCCACCGCGTAGTCCGACTCGTGGGTGATCGACACGGCGACCCGGTCCATCCCGAGCTGCCCGGCACGCGCGGCGGCGCGGCCGTGGAGCCGGACCGCCGGCTGGCCCGTCGGCAGCCGCTCGATCTCGATGTCGCGCCAGCCGATCCCTCGCACGCCGAGCCCCAGCACCTTGCTCACCGCTTCCTTGGCCGCCCAGCGACCGGCCATCGTCTCGGGCCTGCCGCGGACGTAGCGTCGCTCCGCGTCGGTCAGGACGCGCCGGGTGAACCGCTCGCCGAAGCGTTCGAGCGACGCACGGATGCGATCGACCTTGATGATGTCGATGCCGAGTTCGGTCGTCCCGGGCGGGACCGCGCCGTCCGTCATGGCCGCGCTATTCGACCGTGACCGACTTGGCGAGGTTGCGGGGCTGGTCGACGTCCGTGCCTCGGGCGACCGCGATGTGGTAGGCGAACAGCTGGAGCGGGATGATCGCCAGGACCGGGCTGAGCGCCTCGTGGGTGTCGGGGACGCGGCAGATGTCGTCGGCGTAGTCGGCGATCGCCTCGTCGCCCTCGGTCGCGACCGCGATGACCCGGGCGTCGCGCGCGCGACCCTCCATCACGTTGCTGATCAGCTTGTCGTAGACCGATGAACGCGTCGCGACGGCCACCAGCGGGCATTCGGCATCGAGCAGCGAGATGGGCCCGTGCTTGAGCTCGCCGGCCGCGTAGCCCTCGGCATGGACGTAGCTGACCTCCTTGAGCTTGAGCGCGCCCTCCAGCGCCACCGGGTAGGTGGCGCCGCGACCGACGAACATGAAGCCGCGCGAGTTGACGTAGCGGCGGGCGAGATCCGGCGTCGTCACCGCGGCGCTGGTCAGGGCACGGGCCGCGGCCGACGGCAGGGCACGCAACGCGCTCCCGAGCGCGAGCTCGTCGGGCTCCGCAAGCGTGCCACGGATCTTGGCGATGGCCGCCGCCAGCATGATCAGCGTCGTCACCTGGGTCACGAACGTCTTCGATGCCGCGACCGCGATCTCCGGCCCGGCCTGCAGGAACAGGACGGCATCCGCCTCACGGGTGATGGCCGAGCCGACCGTGTTGGTCACCGCGATCACCGGGCAGCCGCGCTCGCGGGCGAGGCGGGTCGGGGCGATGGTGTCGGCCGTCTCGCCCGATTGGGTCACGGCGATCACCAGCGTCCGCTCGTCGAGCGGTGGCGGGCCGTAGCGGAATTCCGAGCCGACGTTCGCCCGGACCGGGATCCCCGCCCAGTCCTGGAGCGCCGCGGCGCCGACCAGCGACGCGTAGTGGGCGCTCCCGCAGGCGATCAGCTCGACCCGGTCCACGCTCCGGATGACGTCGGTGAGACCGGCCAGCTCGTCGATCGCGATCCGGTCGCGGCGGTCCACCCGGCCCGCGATGCACTGGCTCAGCGATTCGGGCTGCTCGTGGATCTCCTTGAGCATGAAATGCTCGTAGCCGCCCTTCTCGGCGGCCTCGGGCGACCAGTCGATGGTCGTCACCGACCGCTCGAGCGGGGCGCCGGCCAGATCGGTGACGGTGACGCCCCACGGCCGCAGGTCGGCCACGTCGCCGTCCTCGAGGAAGACGATCCGGTCGGTGTGGGCCAGGATGGCCGCGACGTCCGACGCCAGGAAGCTCTCGCCGTCGCCGAGCCCGACCACGAGCGGCACGTCACGCCGGGCACCGACCAGCCGGTCGCCCTCCCCGATGTGCATCACGACGATGGCGAATGCGCCCTCGAGCTTGCCGAGCGCCTCACGCACGGCGTCGGCCAGGTCGCCGCGGTAGGCCTCCTCGACGAGGTGCGCGATCGCCTCGGTGTCGGTCTCCGAGGTCAGCCGATGACCGCGTGTCTCGAGGCCCTCGCGCAGCTCGCGGAAGTTCTCGATGATGCCGTTGTGGATGACCGTGATCTCGCCGGTGCAGTCGCGGTGCGGATGGGCATTGAGGTCGTTCGGTCGGCCGTGGGTCGCCCAGCGCGTGTGCGCGAGCCCGATCGCGGCGTGCGGCGTGCGGTCGGCGATGGCGGTCTGGAGGTTGACCAGCTTGCCCGCCCGCTTCTCGACGAACAGGTCGCCCTCATCGTCGACGAGCGCGATGCCGGCCGAATCGTAGCCACGGTACTCGAGCCGCTTGAGGCCTTCGATGAGGATGGGGCCCGCCTCGCGTGGACCCGTATAGCCGACGATGCCGCACATCAGCAGGATCTCCGTTCGTGCCGCGGAAGGATCACGAGTGGGCACCGGCCTCCCCGAGGACGGAGGCGACGCTCCCGCGAGCCATCCGCCCGAGGATTCACCGCGGCTAGTCTAGCCGCTCCCCGGCGAGGGTCGCGAGCGCGTCGGCCAGCTCGATGACGAGTGCCTCGTCGGCGCCCTCGACCATCACCCGCAGCGCGGGCTCGGTGCCCGATGGCCGGACGAGCACCCGACCGCCGGGTCCGAGCCGGGCGCCGGCCGCAGTGATCGCGCGCTGGAGGACGGGGTCGCCTTCCCATTGATCCTTGTGACGTGCCTTCACCGCCCGCTGCTGCTGCGGCAGCAGCGGGATCGCCGAGGCGAGCTCGGCCAGGCTGGCGTTCCGGCTCGTCATCACCCGCAGGACCTCGAGCGCGGTCACGATCCCGTCGCCCGAGGTCGTGTGTTCGAGCACGATGACATGGCCGCTCTTCTCACCGCCGAGGACGGCACCGGAGACCTGCATGCCCTCGAGGATGTACTTGTCGCCGACCGGTGTGCGCACGACCTGACCGCCGGCGGCCTCGACCGCTGCCTGGAGCCCGCCGTTCGACAGGACCGACACGACCAGGCCACCACCCGGCAGCCCGTCACGGCGGAGCCGGTCGAGGGCCAGGATCCCGAGGACCTGGTCGCCGTCCACGATCGAGCCGTCGGCGTCGACGGCGATGAGCCGGTCGGCGTCGCCGTCGAGCGCGAACCCGACGTCCGCGCCGGCCGCCACGACCGTCGCCGCGAGCGAGGCGGGTGCCGTCGCCCCGGCCTCGACATTGATGTTGACCCCGTCCGGGGCCGCATGGATGACCTCGACGGCCGCGCCGGTCGCCGCGAGGATCGCGGGTGCGACCACGGAGCCCGACCCGTTGGCGGCATCGAGCACGAGACGCATCCCGCGCGCGTCGATCGTCGACGCGAGTGCCAGCCGATGCGCCCGATAGTCATCGAGGCGGCCGGCGGCGTCGACCATCGTGCCGAGCTCCGCGTTCGCGACGCCGGACAGCTCGTCCGTCCGCCAGATGAGCTGTTCGAGCTCGTCCTCGATCGCGTCGTCGAGCTTGAGGCCCTGCGCGTCGAGCACCTTGAGGCCGTTGTCGAGCGCCGGGTTGTGCGATGCCGAGACCATGATCCCGGCGTCATACGGTCCGACGCCGGTGATGTATGCGAGCGCCGGCGTCGGCACGACACCGACCACGTGGACGTCGACGCCCAGGCTCGTCGCGCCGGCGATGATGGCCGCGACGAACATGTCGCCCGAGCGCCGCGTGTCCTGCCCGACGACGATCGCCCCGCCTCGCCCGACCAGCCGATGCGCGACCGCACGTCCGAGCGCATAGGCGATGGGCGGCTTGAGATCCACGTTGACGACACCACGGATGCCGTCCGTGCCGAACAGCCGGGCCATCGATCAGCCTCCCGACGCGGCGGGTGAGGTGGCCGGCGACGTTCCCGGCGAGGCGGCGGGCGGCTCGCTGATGGTCACGCTGACCGTCGCCGGGCTGGCGGCCACCAACGTGGTCCCGGCCGGCAGGTTGGCGGTCACCGGCACGTCGTGGATACCGGGCTTGAGACCGGTCACATCGAGGTCGACCACGAGCTCGGCCCCCGACAGCCGGTCGAGATCCGCGGTCGATCCGCCGATCGTCACCAGCACCCGGTCGGTCGACAGCGTGTAGCGCAGCTCGGCATTCGCGCCGAGCAGCTGCAGACCCGCGCTGAACGTGCGGGTGCCGGTCACGGGCCGGATGTCGATCGTCACGCTGATGGTCTCGTCGCCGACCTGGACAACGCCGCTCGGCAGGGCCAGGGGAACGGTCACGGTCTCGTCGGCGGACACGCCGGTCATCGGGATCGGCGCCGTGTCGGCGCTCGTCAGCTGCGAGAGCTGATCGGCGTCGCCCGCCACGAGGACGACCGGGGGCTGCACCGTCACCGATCCGATCTCGAAGCCGGCGGCCGGCGTGCCGGTGATGATCGGGTTGACCGGCAGCGTCCGCGTCTGGCGATCGGAGAAGACGGGGATCTTGACCCGCGCGGTCGGTGGGGTGACCTCGAGCGGACGAAGTGCGTTGCCGAGCTCGTCCACCGGCACGAGCCGGGCATCCTCGTCGACGTCGATGCCGGTCGGCTGGATGATCACATCGGCGCGGACCGTCTGGACCTCGGAGACGAGCGAGCTGGCACCGGATACCGTGACCGTCGGCGGATCGACCGTGGTCGGGCCCAGGGTGAGCCCGTCCGGCACGGAGCCGTGGACGACCGACACGGTGACGCCGGTCTTGGTCTCGAGCGTGTCGAGCTCGACCGGCGCGAAGCTCGGTTCATAGCCGAGGACCCGGATCCGTGGATCGGCCGGCGTCACGTCGATCGGGACGCTGACGACCCCGGTCCGGCCCTCCATGCCCGCGAGGTCGACCGACGCGATGAACGTGCTGCTGGCGACCGGCACGCCGCTCGGTGCGAAGTAGCGGATCTGGGTCACCGGCGGTGGCTGTGCGAGGACGACCGTCTTGGGCGGTTGATGGACGACATCGACCGGGATGACGCCGAGGTACGTCTGGGTGTTCTGCGAGAGGGCCAGGCCGCCGTACATCAGGGTGGCGAGCCCGACCGCCGCGAGCTTGAGAGGCCAGTTATTGAAGATCCGGCGCAGGAACCGCCTCACCGCGGGGCTCGGGCGGCCGTGGGCGTGACGGGGTCGGCGTCCCCGGCGGACGGAGCCGGCGGCTTGGCAGCGGGTCCGCCCTGTGACCGTTCGACGCCGGTCGGCGGCGTCGGGCCCGCGGCCTGTGCCGGCGCTGCCGCCGAAGGCGTCGGGCCGGCCGGACCCGCCGCGGCCGTGGCGGTCGCCTGTGGCCTGGGCGTCCCGCCCGGGCGCCCGACGAACCGGCCGAGCTCGCGCAACCGCGGTGAGCGGCCGTCGAACCCGCGCGCCGACCCGGCCGGCCGCCAGGCGAACGCGCCACGCCGGCCGCCCGCCGGATCGAGCAGGCCCTGGATGGCTCGCGCCAGGCCGGCCTCGGTCAGGTTCCGGACGATCCGCGCGCGTTCGACGAGGCTGATCTGGCCGTTCTCCTCGGACACGACGACGACGACCGCGTCGGTCTGCTCGGTGATGCCGAGTGCGGCCCGATGGCGGGTCCCGAACCGCTCGGTGTGGATCGACGTCTCGGCCAGCGGCAGCAGCGCGCCGGCCGCGACGACCCGGTCGTCGCGGATGATCACGGCACCATCATGGAGAGGCGACTTCGGGGTGAAGATGGTGCCGAGCAGGTCGGCCGACACGTCGCCGTGGATCATCACCCCGGTCTCGGCCACCTCTTCGAGCCCGGTCTCGCGCTGGAGGACGATCAGGGCTCCCTGCCCCTCCGCCGACAGGACGGCCGCCGCGCGGGCGACCTCGGTCGAGACGTGGGCGGCCGCCCGGGACTCGGCGGGCGACAGGATCCAGCCGAACGAGCCGACCCGGCCGATCCGCTCGAGTGCACGGCGGAGCTCGGGCTGGAAGATGACGACGAGGGCGAACAGCCCGACGACCGCGCCGGCCTGAAGGATCTGGGTCAGGAGTCGCAGGTCGAAGGCGACCGCGAGCGCGTAGACCAGCACGAGGACGCTGACACCGATGACCAGGCGGACCGCGCGCGTCCCCCGGATGAGCTTGAACAGCCAGTAGATCAGGAGCGAGGTGATCCCGATGTCGACGATCGTGTTCAGCTTGACCTGATCGAGGATCGAGCTGATGAGTTCCATGGCCTCCGAGTGTAGCATCGCCCCCTGTCGAAACCGGGTCGCCGAACGTCAGGGTCGGGTCAGGCGCAGACCGCTGCCAGGCGTGGATCGTCGGGGAAGCGCGCCGCCGCGAGATAGCACAGTCGCGCCCTGGTGGCGCCGTCATCGGTCAGCTGCGCGAGCCGCCCGAGGAGCACGAGCTTGTCGGCCGCCGCGCCCCGCCAGCCACGATCGAGGTAGAGCTCGGCGAGCAGCAGATGGATGTCCGGATCCGACGGCAGGATCGCAAGACCCTGATAGCAGGCGTCCATCGCCGCGTGGAACTGGCCGACCGCTCGATGTCCGGCGGCGGCGATGAGCGCGCGACGGCGCGCTTCGTCGAGGTCACCGACCTCGAGCGCCTGCTCGACGGCGAGGGTCAGCAGGGCCGGGTCGGGCGGCGCGGGCCGAGTCCGCGGCACGTCCGCCTCAGTGGGCGCAGCCGTCGTGGCCGCATCCGAGGCGCGCGGCCCGAGGTCCGGGCCGGATTCGAGGACGCCGAGCGCACGGGCCAGCGCCTCTGCGGCCGAGCTGTCATCGGGCGTATCGCGGAGGCGGGCGACGAGGCGCTCGAGCTGCCGGCGCCGACCGCGCGATTCGGCCAGCTCGAGCGAGCGGCGGGCGACGTCGCAGGCGTCGGCCAGGCGCCCATCACGCTCGAGCATCTCGGCCACGCGATCGAGCGTGTCGGCGGCCTCGGCCCGACGGCCCATGGCCGCGAGGACGTCCGCCCGGCCGCGCATCGCGCCTTCGTCGCCGGGTGCGCGCTCCAGGGCGGACGCATAGGCGGCCAGGGCAGCGTCATCGTCCCCGAGCCGGGCCAGGACGCCGCCAAGCCCGACGAACGGCAGCGCCCGATCGGGCGCGATCCGGGCCGCCTCCTCGTAGGCCGCCGCCGCCGCGTCGAGCCGGCCCCGCAGCGCGGCGACATGGCCGCGTCGGAGCGCTTCCTTGTATTGCTCGTACAGGACCTCGCTCATGAGACTCCCGTGTCGCCGAGGATCTCGGTCAGCAGCGCCTTCTGGACGTGCAGCCGGTTCTCCGACTGCTCCCAGATGAGACTACGCGGTCCATCCATCACCGCGGAGGTGATCTCCTCACCGCGATGGGCGGGCAGGCAATGCATCGCCACGACATCGGTGCCGGCGGCATCGAGGAGCGCGTCATCGACCCGGAAGCCGGCGAAGGCGTCCCGTCGCGCCTCGGTCTCGGCCTCCTGGCCCATCGAGGTCCACGCGTCGGTATAGACGACCGCGGCGCCACGCACCGCCTCGGAGGGGTCGTGTCCGAAGGTCAACCGCCCACCCGAGCCGGCCGCCAGCGTTCGTGCCTTCTCGACGATCCGCTCATTCGGGCCGTAGCCGGGCGGGTGGGCCAGCCGGACCTCCATCCCGACAGCGCCACCGAGCAGCGCCAGCGAGTGATAGACGTTGTTGCCGTCACCGACGAAGGCGACGACCAGGCCCTCGAGTCGGCCGAACCGCTCGCGCATGGTGAAGACGTCGGCCAATGCCTGGCACGGATGCTCGCGCAGCGTCAGCCCGTTGATGACCGGGATCGCGGCGTTCGTTGCGAGCTCGACCGCGACCTCGTGCGGTCCGGTCCGCACGACGATCCCGTCGACGAACCGCTCCAGGTTGCGGGCGACGTCGCGGACGCCCTCGCGCGCGCCGAGGACGACGTCATGGGTCAGGTAGATCGCGTGGCCACCGAGCTGGGCCATCCCCGCCTCGAACGTCACGCGAGTGCGGAGGCTCGGTTTCTGGAACAGCATCGCCAGCGTCCGCCCGACCAGCGGCGGTGCCGCGTGGCGTCGCGTCGCGAGGAACTCCGCCTTGAGCCCCGCCGCCCGCTCGAACACCACGCCGACCTCGTCAGCGGAGATGTCCGCGACCGACAGCAGATCCCGCCCGACCAACGAGCCCGCGTCGGCAGTCATCGGGAGCTCGTGATCAGTTCGGTCATGCCCTGCGCCGCGCTGCGGCGTTCAGGCGAAGGCGGGAGTGAGCATGGCCGCTCGGAGGACCGAGGCGACGCTCCCGCGAGCCTTCGGCCCGAGGATCGCGTGAGCGAGCGCGCGGAGCGACCAACGCACGCATGGACATTCCAGCGCGGCGCCGTCGACTAACGCTTCGTGTACTGAGGTGCCTTGCGCGCGCGCTTCAGACCGTACTTCTTGCGTTCCTTCATCCGCGGGTCGCGCGTCAGCAGACCGGCCTGCCGCAAGGGGATGCGGTGACCTTCGGGGTCGAGCTCGAGCAGGGCCCTGGCGATGCCGTGGCGGATCGCGCCGGCCTGACCGGTCACCCCGCCGCCTTCGACCTTGATCATCACGTTGAAGCGACCCTCCGTGCCGGTCACCCGGAACGGCATCCGCACCTCGGATTCGTTGACGGCGTTCCCGAAGTGCTCCTCGAGGGAACGGCCGTTGACCACGATCTCGCCCTCACCCGGCAGCAGCCGGACGCGGGCGATGGCTGTCTTGCGACGGCCGGTGCCGGAGTAGAAGGCGGGGATGGTCATCGTCATGGGCTCCTGGTCAGGCGAGCGGCTCAGGCTGCTGAGCCTGATGCGGATGATCGGACCCGGGGTAGACCTTCAGCTTGCGGAGCTGCTGGGTCCCGAGCCGGTTGTGCGGCAGCATGCCCTTGACCGCGCGCCGGATGACCTCTTCTGGCCGCCGCGCGAGCAGATGGCCGAGGGTCTCCTGCTTGAAGCCCTGGGGGTAGCCGCTGTGGCGGCTGTACAGCTTGCTCTCGAGCTTGTCGCTGGTGACCGCGATGCGCGCGGCGTTGAGCACGATCACATGGTCGCCCGAGTCGAGGTTCGGCTGATAGGTCGGCTTGTGCTTGCCCTCGAGGACGCGCGCGATACGCGAGGCGAGGCGGCCGAGCGTCTCGTCCGTCGCGTCGACGACGTACCAGCGCCGCTCGATGTCGCCCTCTCGGACCGAAATGGTCTTCGCGTTCATCGTTCCTCGTGTTCTCCGTTCGGTTCATGCGACGTTCGCCCGAGGGCGACGCGCCTGAGGCACAGACCCTTGGCCGGGACTGTCGCCCCGTCGAGGGCCGGTCCGGGACCGGCGAGTGCCGCCCGGACCGCTGTCTCATCCATCCTGCCGAGGCCCACCTCGATCAGGCAGGCCACCATCCGCCGGACCATCCCGCGCAGGAAGGCGTCGGCACGGACGTCGATCGTCACGTGCCGGCCTGCCCGCCTGACCCGGACCGCCATGACGGTCCGGACCGACGTTCGGCCCGCCGCCCCGAAGGCCCGGAAGTCGTGCCGGCCGATGAAGGCCGACCCGGCCCGCTCCATCGCGGCGGTGTCGAGTGGGTCCCGCACCCCGAGCGCCATGCGCTCGTTGAGCGGGCTGCGCGGCCCGTTCCAGACGGTGTAGCGATACTCCCGGTATCGCGCCGCATAGCGAGGGTCGAAGCCGGTCGGGGCCCGTCGCACATCGCGCACCGTGACGTCTCGCGGGAGGAGCGCATCGAGCGCTCGACCCATGTCCGTCACCGTGAGCCGCCCGGCGTAGGTGAATGCGATCACCTGCCCCCGGGCATGCACGCCGGCATCCGTCCGGCCTGCCCCGTCGATGTCCTGCCTCTCCCCGTCTCCGAGACGAGCCAGCGCATCTTCGAGGACCCCTTGGACCGTCCGCTTCCCAGGATTGACCTGGAACCCGGCGAAGTCCGTTCCGTCGTATTCGACCGTGGCGCGGAAGCGCCGTGGCCCGGTCTCTCGACCGGCTTTTCTACTGCCTTGCTGCCGCTCAGCCGAGCTCAGTGCAAGGCGCCGCCGAGGACCGGACGCGAGCGCACCTCACGGTGCGTGAGCGCCGGACCGGAGGCGGCAACGCGGCACTGAGCCGGATCAGCGGCAGCCGTCATACGAGCTCGATCTGCACGATCTCTGCCGCGTCGCCGCGGCGTTGCCCGAGGCGGACGATCCGGGTGAAGCCCGAGGTCCGGTCCGCGTACTTGGGAGCGATCTCGTCGAACAGCTTGGCGACGACGAGCGGCTCGTTCGGGAACTGGGCCACGACGGCGCGTCGCGCCGACAGGTCGCCACGCTTGGCCAGGGTGATCATCTTCTCGACCCGGCCGCTGATCTCCTTGGCCTTCGCCTCGGTCGTCTTGACCCGCTCATAGCGGATGACCGACACGGTCAGGTTCTTGAACAGGCTGAGGCGCGGACCCTGCTTGCGGCTGAGCTTGCGGCCTCCGACCCGATGGGATGCCATCGGTCAGCCCTCGCCCTCGTCGTCGAAGGTCTCTTCGACCTCGCCGTCCTCGATGCCATCGCTCTCGGTCTCCGGGACGATGAAGCCCCGCATGCGCAGCCGCTCCTTCATCTCGTCGAGCGACTTCTTGCCGAAGTTGCGCATCCGCAGCAGGTCGTCGTCCTTGAGCTGGAGCAGCTGGCCGACCTTGACGATGTTGTTGCGCTTGAGCGAGTTGTAGGCCCGCATCGGGAGGTCGAGCTCCTCGATCGGCATGTCGAGCATGTTCGCCGGCAGGGCGGCGGCACCCGTCGCGGCGGCGACCGGCACGGCGGCCATGCCGACCGTCACGAACGGGCGGAACTGGTTGACCAGGATCTCGGCGGAGCGGCTGAGCGCCTCCTCCGGTCCGATCGTGCCGTCGGTCTCGATCTCGATCGTGAGCTTGTCGTAGTTGGTCATCTGACCGACCCGCATGCTCTCGACCCAGTAGTTGATCTTGCGGACCGGGGTGAAGATCGCGTCGACCGCGATGACCCCGATCGGCAGCGCTTCGGCGCGCTCGGCGCCGAGGTAACCGACGCCGCGCTCGACGGTCAGGTCCATCTCGATGGTCACGTCGTCGGTGTCGAGCGTCATCAGCACGAGCTCGGGGTTGACGATCTCGACGTCGGCGGACTCGGCGATGTCGGCCGCGGTGACCGCGCCGGCACCGCTCTTGATCAGGCGGAGCTGGACCGGATGCCCGGCGTAGCTCTTGAGCCGCAGCTTCTTGACGTTCAGGACGATCTGGGTGACGTCTTCCTTGACGCCGGGGATCGTCGAGAACTCCTGGTAGATGTCGCGGATCTGGATGCTCGTGACGGCCGCCCCTTCGAGCGACGACAGGAGGACGCGCCGGAGGGCGTTGCCGAGCGTGACGCCGTAACCGGCCTGGAGGGGACCAGCTTCGTACTTGGCGTACGTGCCGGCTTCCTCGACAGGCTCGATCTGCGGGCTCTCGAGTTCGATCATGGGTGCGGGTTACCTCGAGTAGTACTCGACCACGAGCTGCTCGTTGAGATCGAGCGGCATCTGGTCGCGGGATGGCGGCGCAACGACGGCACCGGTCAGGCTCGCGGCGTCGATCGTCAGCCACTCCGGCGCCTGGTGCGAGCGGAGGGTCTCCTTGGCGATCTTGAACGGCTCTCGGGCGCGATGCGACTCGCGCACTTCGATCCGGTCGCCCGGCTTGAGCTGGTAGGACGAGATGTTGGTCGGGCGCCCGTTCACCGCGAAGTGGCCGTGGGCGACGAAGTGGCGGGCCTGCGCCCGGGACGAGGCGATGCCCATCCGGTAGACGACGTTGTCGAGACGCAGCTCCAGCGAGCGGAGCAGGTTCTCGCCGGTCACGCCGGGCCGGTTCTCGGCATCGACGAAGTAGTTCCGGAACTGGCGCTCGAGGACGCCATAGGTGCGACGGACCTTCTGCTTCTCGCGCAGCTGGAGGCCGTACTCACCCACCTTGCGACGGCGGACGCCGTGCTGGCCGGGCGGCGTCGGGCGACGCTCGAACGAGCATTTCTTGGAATAGCAGCGGCTGCCCTTGAGGAAGAGCTTGGCGCCCTCCCGGCGGCAGAGGCGGCAGACGGAACCGGTGTAGCGGGCCATATGTCCTCGGGCTCTAGACTCGGCGCCGCTTGGGCGGGCGGCAGCCGTTGTGCGGGATCGGGGTGACGTCGGTGATGGCGGAGACCTCGAGGCCGGCCGCCTGGAGCGAACGGATCGCCTGCTCGCGGCCGGCGCCCGGACCCTTCACGTAGACCTCGACCTGGCGCATGCCGTGTTCCATCGCCCGCTTCGCCGCGCCGTCAGCCGACAGGGCTGCCGCATACGGCGTGCTCTTGCGGGAGCCCTTGAACCCGGCCACGCCGGCGGAGCCCCAGCTGATGACGGCACCGTTGAGGTCGGTGATCGTGATGATCGTGTTGTTGAACGTCGCCTGGATATGAACGTGCCCCTGCGGGACGTTCTTCTTCTCGCGCCGACGTACCTTGACCGCTCGCTTGCGTTCCGCCATGCCTGGTCAGTCCCTCGTCACTTCTTGCGCCGGACGCCGACCGTCTTCTTCGGTCCGCGACGCTGGCGAGCGTTGGTCTTGGTCCGCTGGCCGCGCACCGGCAGGTTGCGTCGATGACGCAGGCCGCGATACGAGCCGATCTCGATGAGCCGCTTGATGTTGAGCGCCACCTCGCGCCGCAGGTCGCCTTCGACCTTGTAGCGGCGGTCGATCAGCTCGCGGAGCCGGTTGACCTGCTCTTCGGTCAGGTCGCGGACCCGGGTGTCGGGGTTGATGTTGGTCTGGGCCAGGATCTTCTGGCTGGTGGGCAGCCCGATCCCGAAGACGTAGGTCAGGGCGACCTCGACCCGCTTCTCGCGAGGGATATCGACTCCGGCGATACGTGCCATCGGTTACCCCTGCCGCTGCTTGTGCTTCGGGTTGGTGCAGATGACCATCACGGTGCCGTGGCGACGGATGACCTTGCAGTTGTCGCAGCGGGCCTTGACGGAAGCTCTGACTTTCAACGGTTCCTCGATCGTGTCGTGCGTCGGTCGGTTACTTGAGTCGGTACGTGATCCGGCCGCGGGTCAGGTCGTATGGCGACAACTCGACCCGGACACGGTCACCGGGCAGGATCCGGATGAAGTTCATCCGCAGCTTGCCACTGATGTGGGCCAGCACCCGGTGACCATTCTCCAGCTCGACCGCGAACATGGTGTTGGGGAGCGGCTCGATGACCGTTCCCTCGACTTCGATCGCATCGCGCTTGGCCACAGGTGTTCGTGCTTCCCTTTCTCACGCGCAGTGTCGGCCCGACCGGGCCGACACACGAACGCGTAGCGTACCAAACTTGGCCGAACCCGGCAACCGAGCGGCCTTCATGACAGGGTCAGGATCTGCGGACCATCGTCGGTCACGGCGATGGAATGCTCGAAATGGGCCGCCAGCGAGCCGTCGGCGGTGACGACCGTCCAGTCGTCGGGCCCGATGCGGGTGTCGTAGCCACCGAGGGTGAACATCGGCTCGATGGCCAGGCACAGGCCGGCCTCGAGCTTGCGTCCCGGACGGCCGGTCCGATAGTTCGGGACCTGCGGATCCTCGTGCATGGCCGTCCCGATGCCATGCCCGACGAACTGGCGGATCACCCCGAGCCCGGCCCGGGCCGCGACCGCCTCGACGGCGGCCGAGATGTCCTCGATGTGGTTGCCCGGGACCGCCGCCGCGATGCCGGCCATCATCGCCTCGCGGGTCAGGTCGATCAGCTCGGCGACCTGCGCCGGTGGGTCGCCGACGAAGAACGTCCGGGCGCCGTCACCGTGCCAGCCATCGACGATCGCCCCGGCGTCGACCGATACGATCTGGCCGGCCCGGATCGTCCGCTCGCCGGGGATGCCGTGGACGATCTCGTCATCGATGGAGATGCAGACGCTGGCCGGGAACGGCCGGCGCGGGTTGATCCCCGGGTAGCCCTTGAAGGACGGGGTCGCGCCCGACGCCCGGATGTGGGCCTCGGCGATGGCGTCGAGGTGGGCGGTCGAGACCCCCGGTCGCAGCTCCGCCTCGATCTTGTCGAGGACCTCGGCCACGACCCGGCCGGCGCGACGCATCCGCTCGATCTCGGCGCGGGACTTGCGGGTGACCACGGTCAGATCGTCCCAGCGCCACTGAAGGCGTCCATCAGCTCGTCGGTCACCTGGTCGATGCCGCGGCGCCCGTCGACCGTGGTCAGCACGCCGGCAGCACGGTAGTGCTCGACGACGTCGAGGAGCGGTGGCACCTGCTGGGCCATCCGGGCGCGGACCGTGGACTCCTCGTCGTCCGCGCGCTGAGCCAGCCGCGAGCCGTCGAGATCGCACAGGCCATCGATCGCCGGCGGGTTCGAGACGAGGTTGTAGACGTGGCCGTTCGCGGTGCAGATCCGGCGGTTGGCCATGCGCTTGACGAGGTCCTCGAGCGGAACGTCGATATAGGCGGCGCGGTCCACACGGCGGCCGGCCTCCGCCAGCGCCTCGTCGAGAGCCGCCGCCTGGACCGGGGTCCGCGGGAACCCGTCGAGGATCGCCCCGCCGACGGCATCGGGCGCCGAGAGCCGATCGAGGAACACCCGGACCATCGTCTCGTCGGGGACGAGCTGTCCCCGGCTCATATAGCGGTCGGCTTCCCGCCCGAGCGGCGTGCCCGCGGCGACGGCCGCCCGGAGCAGGTCGCCCGACGCGAGGACCGGGATGTCGAGCCGAGCCGCCAGCGCCGGCGCCTGGGTGCCCTTCCCCGCTCCCGGCGCCCCCAGCAGGACGATGACGGTCATCGCCCTGCGTGCGTCGCCGGTTCTCGGCTCGCCGGCATCAGCGGATGAAACCTTCGTAGTTGCGCATCATCAGCTGGGCCTCGATCTGCTTCATCGTCTCGACCACGACCGACACCACGATGAGCAGCGAGGTGCCGCCCAGGCCGAGGGTCGCGAGGTCCGGGATCGCCAGGGCCATCACCGCGGGCGACACCGCCACGATGGCCAGGAAGAGGGCGCCCGCGAACGTGATCCGGGTGACCACGCGTGACAGGTAGTCCTGGGTCGGCCGGCCGGGCCGGATGCCGGGGATGAAGCCGCCGTTCTTGCGCAGCTGCTCGGCCGTCTCGTCGGGCTTGAACGTGAAGGCGGTGTAGAAGTAGGTGAAGCCCATGGTCAGGAAGAAGTACATCGCGATGTAGAACGGCGAGGTGCTGCTGAACAGGTTCACGATGATCGACGAGATCTGCTGGACGATCGGGATGTTCGAGGTCGAGAAGTAGGTCGCCAGCTGGTGCGGGAACAGCAGGATGCTGACCGCGAAGATGATCGGGATGACGCCGGCCTGGTTGACCCGCAGCGGCAGGAACGTCTGGCCGCCCGAGTACATCCGCCGGCCACGGACCCGGCTGGCGTACTGGATCGGGATCCGCCGCTGGCCCTCCTGGATGTAGATGATCACGCCGACGGCTGCGACCGCCACGATGGCGAAGCCGATGGCCAGGGTGATGTTCGGGTTGAGCCGGAAGGCGTTGAGCGCGCCCGGAGCGCGGCTGACGATGCCGGCGAAGATGATGAAGCTGATGCCGTTGCCGATGCCCCGCTCGGTGATGAGCTCGCCGATCCACATCAGCACGACGGCCCCCGCCGTGAGGGTGGCGATCTGGGTCAGGGTGGTGAAGCTCGACAGGTCGAACGTGCCGGTCAGCACGTTCTGGGAGGCGAGCAGGGCGAGCACGCCATAGGCCTGCAGCATCGCCATCGGGACCGTCAGGTAGCGGGTGTACTGGTTGATCTTGTTGCGGCCGAACTCACCCTCGCGGCTGAGCGCCTGCAGTGACGGCACGACGCCGGTCATCAGCTGCATGATGATCGAGGCGTTGATGTACGGGTTCATCCCCAGCGCCACGACCGAGAAGTGCGACAGGCCGCCGCCCGAGAACAGGTCGAGCAGGCCGACCAGGGCGTTGCCCTGGACGAAGCTCTGGAGCTGCGCCTTGTCGACGCCCGGGATCGGCACCGAGGCCAGCAGCCGGAAGACGATCAGCAGGCCCAGGACGTACAGGATCCGCCGTCGGATGTCCGGCGCCCGGAAGGCGTTGAGGAGGGAGTCGAACACGGGTCAGGCGTCGTCGCCGGAGGGCGTCCCGGCCTCGACCTCGGTCTCGGTGGTCGGGGCAGCGCTGTCGGCCGGCTCGGCGGTGCCCGTCGCCTCGGCGACGGGTGTCTCGTCGGCGTCCGCCGCGGTGTCGCCGTCGGTCGCGCTGTCGTCGCCCGTGGCGGACGACGGCTTCGATGCCTTCGCCGCCTTGGCGGGGGTCGCCTTCGACGCCTTGGGGCTCGACGTCGACTCGGCCGGGGCCGACGCGGTCGACGCCTTCGCGCCGGACGCCCTGGCCTTGGCGGGCTTCGGCTCGCTGGGCGCCGACGTCGCCACCGCTTCGGCCGGAGCCGCAGCCGCCGGCGTGTCGTCGCCGGACGCCTCAGGGGTGACGCCGAGTGCCCGCGTCGCCTTCGACGGGACCTCGAGGACGTTGACGCTGCCGCCGGCCGCCTCGATCTTCGCCCGCGCGGAGGCGCTGAACGCATCGGCGACGACGAACAGGGGCACGGACAGGTCGCCGGCGCCGAGGACCTTCATCGGCTTGTTCAGCGTGCGGACGAGCCCGACCGCCCGCAGGATGTCCTGGTTGACGGTGATCGGCGCCGACGCGGCCGGCTTCTTGCCGCCCTCCAGCTCGAACGCGCCGCCCTCGGCGAGCGCACCGATGGCGCCGACGTTGACGACCTCGTATTCGATCTTGAACCGGTTCTTGAAGCCGCGCAGCTTCGGGATGCGCATGTGCAGCGGCGTCTGGCCGCCCTCGAACCAGGGCGGGATCGAGCCGCCGGCCCGTGCCTTCTGGCCCTTCGTGCCGCGTCCGGCGGTCTTGCCCTTGCCGGCGGCGATACCGCGGCCGACGCGGGTGCGCGGCTGACGCGAGCCATCGGCCGGGCGGAGGTCGTGGAGCTTCATGCCTTCTCCCCGGTGTCGGGTGCCGCGCCGTCGGCGATCTCCTCGACGGTGACGAGGAACCGGACCTGGCGGACCATGCCGCGGGTCGCGGGATTGTCGGCGATGACGCTGGTGCTGCCGATCCCGTGCAGGCCGAGTGCCCGGACGGTCGCCCGATTGCGGGCGATGTGGCTGATGGTGCTCTTCGTCTGGGTCACCTTGAGCTTAGCGGCCACCGTTCACCTCCACCGCCACCGGCGCCGGCTGGCCGGCGATCCGGCTGACCAGCTTGACGCCGCGGCGGGCGCCGAGCTCCTCGGCCGAGTGCAGGCTGCGCAGCCCCTCGATCGTCGCCCGGGTCACGTTGACCGGGTTGGTCGAGCCGTGGATCTTCGACAGGATGTCGCGCACGCCGGCCGCTTCGAGCACCGCCCGGACCGAGCCGCCGGCGATGACCCCGGTCCCCTGCGAGGCCGGCTTGAGCAGGACGCTGCTGGCGCCATAGACGACCTGCACCTGGTGCGGGATGGTCGTGCCGACCATGGGGATCTTGATGAGGTTCTTCTTGGCGTCCTCGACGCCCTTGCGGATCGACTCCGGCACCTCGCCGGCCTTCCCGATGCCGACCCCGACGTGGCCCGCGCCGTCACCGACGACGACGACCGCGCTGAAGCTGAACCGCCGACCGCCCTTGACGACCTTGGCGACTCGATTGATCTGGACGACGCGCTCCTCGAGCGCGAGCTTATTGGCGTCGATGCGTGCCACGGTGGCTCCTTCCGATCAGAACTCGAGGCCGGCTTCGCGGGCGGCATCGGCGAGCGACTTGATCCGCCCGTGGTACCGGAACCCGGCTCGATCGAAGACCACGCGCTCGACGCCGGCGGCCTTTGCCCGCTCGGCGATCAGCTTCCCGACGGTGGCCGCCTCGGCCGACTTGGTCTCCTTGGAGCCCTTGAGCTCCTTCTCGACGGTCGATGCCGCGGCGAGCGTCCTGCCGGACGCGTCGTCGATGACCTGCGCGTAGATATGGTTGAGGCTGCGGAAGACCGCGAGGCGCGGCCGCGCTTCGGTACCCGCCAGATGAAGGCGGATCCGTTCGTGGCGCTTGCGTCGGGCGGCGCCGCGGGTGGCGAGCTGCGTCATCGTGTTCGTCCTTCGTCGGTCACGGTGTTACTTCTTCCCGCCGATCTTGCCGGCCTTGCCGGCCTTGCGGCGGATGTACTCGCCCGAGTAACGCACGCCCTTGCCCTTGTACGGCTCCGGCTTGCGCGTGGCCCGGACCTTGGCGGCGATCTGGCCGACCAGCTCCTTGTCGATGCCGACCACGGCGAGGCGGGTCGGGTTCTCGACCTCGAAGCTGATGCCATCGGGCGGCTCGATCTCGATGGGGTGGCTGTAGCCCAGGTTGAGCGTCAGCTTCTTGCCATTGAGCGTCGCTCGATAGCCGACACCGGTGATCTCGAGGCCCTTCCGATAGCCGTCGGTCACCCCGACGACCATGTTGTTGACCAGCGTCCGGGTCAGCCCATGGAGCTGCTTGTGGGTCTTCTGCTCGGTCGGGCGGGTGACGACGATCGTCCCGTCCTCGCGGCTGACCGTGATGTCCGGGTGGAGCGACCGGCTGAGGGTGCCCTTGGGCCCGGTGACGGTCACGTTGCGGCCGTCGATCGTCACGTCGACGCCCGACGGGACGGTGATGGGGAGGCGTCCGATGCGCGACATGTCGTCCGGCCTACCAGACGAACGCGAGGACTTCGCCGCCCAGCTGCGCCTGGCGCGCCTGCTGGCCGGTCATGATCCCCTGGCTCGTGCTGACGATGACGATGCCCAGGCCGCCGAGCACGCGCGGGATGTCCGTCTTGCGCGCGTAGACGCGCAGGCCGGGCTTGCTGATCCGCTTGAGGCCGGAGACCACGGGGACCTTGCCGTCGACGTACTTGAGGGTGATGCGCAGGACCGCCGTGGGGCCGTCCTTCTCCTCGCTGACGTCGGCGATGAAGCCTTCGTCCTTGAGGATGCGGGCGATCTCGCGCTTGGTCCGCGACGCGGGGACGACCACCTCGGTGTGTCGTGCCCGGGACGCGTTCCGGACGCGCGTGAGCATGTCCGCGATCGGGTCGGAGATGTTCATCGGTTCCCTACCAGCTCGACTTGGTGACGCCGGGCAGCTCGCCCAGGAGCGCACGCTCCCGGAAGCAGATACGGCACAGCGCGAACCGCCGGATGAAGGCCCGCGGACGGCCGCACACGGTGCAGCGGTGATAGCCGCGCACCTTGTACTTGGGTGTCCGGGCTGCCTTTGCGATCATCGATTTCTTTGCCATCTGACTCCTCCCCGCGCCTACGAGGCGAAGGGCATGCCGAGGAGTTCAAGAAGCTTCTTGGACTCCTCGTCGGTCTTCGCCGTCGTCACGATGCTGATCTCCAGCCCGCGGAGACGGTCCACCTTGTCGTAGTCGATCTCCGGGAAGGCGAGCTGCTCCCGGAGGCCCAGTGAATAGTTGCCGCGCCCGTCGAACGACTTGCCCGGGATGCCCCGGAAGTCGCGAATGCGCGGCAGCGCGAGCATCGTCAGGCGGTCCATGAAGTCCCACATCCGCTCGCCACGGAGGGTGACCTTGGCCCCGATCGAATTGCCAGTCCGCACGCGGAACTGGGCGATCGAGCGCTTGGCCTTGGTCACGATCGGCTTCTGGCCGGTGATGAGCGTGACGTCGCCGAGGGCGGCGTCGAGCGCCTTGGCATTGGACAGCGCCTCGCCGAGCCCGATGTTGATGACGATCTTCGACAGACGCGGCACTTCCATCGGGTTGCCGTATTCGAACTGCTTCTGGAGCGCCGGGACGACCTCGGTCGTATAGCGCTCCTGGAGTCGGCTGGTCATGCCTTCCCCTCCATCTGTTCGCCGCAGTGGCGGCAGACGCGCACCCGCCGGCCGGTGTCGAGGGTCGCGTGAGCGATCCGGGTCGGCTTGCCGCAGCTCGAGCAGACGAGCATGACCCGGCTGATCGGCAGCGGCTGCGCGATGTCGAGGATGCCGCCCTGCTGGATCTTCGGGACGCGATCGCTCGTGCCGGCCGACTGACGCGGCTTGGTGTGGCGCTTGGCGATGTTGAGCCCCTCGACGACGACGCTGACGCCGCCGGCGGCCGAACCGCGCCGGAAGACGCTGCGGGCCGAGCTGGGCGAGGCCTGGCGGCGGATCACCCGCTCGACGGTGCCGCGCTTGCCGGCGTCCTTGCCGGCCAGCACGACGACCGTGTCGCCGGTCCGGATCTCGGGCACCTTGGGGGTGCGCGGCTGAGGCGTGCGCGCGGCCATCACAGCACCTCCGGCGCGAGCGAGACGATCTTCATGTAGTTGCGATCGCGCAGCTCGCGGGCGACCGGGCCGAAGATCCGCGTCCCGCGCGGGTTGCCCTGGTTGTTGATCAGGACCGCCGCGTTCTCGTCGAACCGGATGTAGCTGCCGTCGGCCCGGCCGTATTCCTTGGCCGTGCGGACGATGACCGCCCGGACGACGTCGCCCTTCTTGACGGCGGCGTTGGGGATGGCCTGCTTGACGCTGGCGACGATGACGTCCCCGACGCCCGCCTCGGTCTTGAGCGAGCGACCCATCACCCGGATGCACTGGATCGTGCGCGCGCCCGTGTTGTCGGCGACCTTGAGACGGGTCTGCGACTGGATCACGGGGCGGCCTCCTCGGCCGTCTCGGCGCCGTCAGCGGCATCCTCGTCTGCGTCACGAGTGCGGCCCGGGTGCGCGGCTGCATGGATCGCCTCGGAGGTCTCGGCCTCATCGGTCACGATCTCGCCGGGCAGCGCGTGGTCGCCGCCGCGCGCGACGATCGAGACCAGCCGCCAGCGCTTGGTGGCCGACAGCGGACGCGATTCCTCGATGAGGACCGTGTCGCCGATGTGCGCCTCGTTGGCCTCGTCATGGGCCTTGAACTTCGTGCTCAAGCGGATGACCCGCTTGTAGAGGCGGTGACGCGCCAGGCGCTCGACGGACACGACGATCGTCTTGTCCATCCGGTCGCTCACGACGCGGCCGACCTTGGTCTTCCGCTTGCCTTGCACCGTGGTGTCTGCTCCTGTCATCGCGTGATCTCCTGCGCACCGGCCGGCCGAGCTCCACGCTCACGCTGGACGGTCAGGATCCGCGCGATCGTTCGCCGCGTCTGCGGGATCGTGCTGTAGTCCTTGAGTTGTCGGGTCGAGAGCGCGAAGCGCGCGCCCCAGAGGTCCTGCTTGGCCTCGCGGAGGGCGTTCTCGAGCTCGGTGTCGGACAGCTGGCGAACCTCGGCGATGTCCATCAGTTCGCCTCCTTGACCGACTCGCGGACGACGACGCGGGTCTGGACCGGGAGCTTGTGGCTGGCCAGGCGCATCGCCTCGACCGCCGACTCGTGGTCCACGCCGGCCATCTCGAACAGGATCCGGCCGGGCTTGACGACCGCGACCCAATGGTCCGGCGCGCCCTTGCCCGACCCCATCCGTGTCTCGGCCGGCTTCTTGGTCGCGGGCTTGTCCGGGAAGACCCGGATCCAGATCTTGCCGCCGCGCTTGACCGAGCGGGTCATGGCGCGCCGGGCCGCCTCGATCTGGCGGCTGGTGATCCAGGCCGGTTCCTGCGTCGCGAGACCGTACTCGCCGAAGGCCACGTTGTAGCCGCCCTTGGCGACGCCGGACATGCGTCCGCGCATGACCTTGCGGTGCTTGACCCGCTTGGGCATCAACATCGGTCAGACCCCCTGCCCGATCTGGGCCGGGACCCCGGCGTCGCGGGCGGCGCGCTCGGGGGTGATGTCGCCGCGGTAGATCCAGACCTTGACGCCGATCCGGCCGTAGGTGGTGTGGGCGTGGACCTGGCCGTAGCTGATGTCCGCGCGCAGCGTCCCGAGCGGGATGCGGCCTTCCTTGTCCCATTCCCGACGGCCCATCTCGGAGCCACCGAGGCGGCCGGCGACCGCGATCTTGACGCCCTTGGCACCGGCCTTCATCGAGCGCTGGATCGACTGCTTCATCGCCTTCTTGAAGGCGATCCGGCGGCTCAGCTGCCCGGCGATGTTCATGGCCACGAGATACGCGTCAAGCTCCGGCTGGCGGATCTCCTTGATCTCGAGCTTGACCTTGCGGCTCGTCAGCGCGCCGATCTGCTGGCGCAGGACCTCCACGTTGGCACCGCCCTTGCCGATGACGATCCCCGGCTTGGCCGTGTGGATGGTGACCGTGACGTGGTTGATGCCGCGCTCGATCTCGACGCCGCTGACGCTGGCGTTGGCCAGCCGCTTGTCGATCAGCTGGCGGATCTTGATGTCCTCCTGGAGGGAGGCGGTGTATTCCTTGTTATCGGCGTACCACTTCGCGGTCCAGGTGCGCGAGACACCCAGGCGGAAGCCGTACGGATGGACCTTGTGTCCCAACTCAGGCCTCCTGGTCCGCGACGACGATGGTGATATGGGTCATGGGCTTGTGGATCGGGAATGCCCGACCCTGGGCTCGCGGTTGGAACCGCTTGATGGTCGGGCCCTCGTTGGCGACGGCGTCGACGATGTACAGGTCCTCGGCCGACAGGTTGTGATTGTTCTCGGCGTTCGCGGTCGCGCTCTTGAGCACGCGGGCGACGTCCGCCGCGGCCTTCTGCGGCATGAACCGCAGCAGGGCGGTCGCCTCCTCGACGGGCTTGCCCTTGATCGCCTCGGTGACGAGCCGGGTCTTGCGCGTCGAGGCGCGCAGGTACTTGGCGGTAGCGGAGACACGCATGGCGGCCACCTACTTCAGCGCCGTCGAGCGGTCGGTGTGCTTGCCGTGCCCGCGGTAGTTGCGCGTCGGGCTGAACTCACCGAGCCGATGGCCGACCATGTTCTCGGTCACGTAGACCGGGATGTGCTTCTTGCCGTTGTAGACCGCGATGGTGTGGCCGATGAACGTCGGGAAGATGACCGACGCACGCGACCACGACTTCACGACCTTCTTCTCGTTGCGCTTGTTCATGTCCTCGATCCGGCCGAGGAGGCGGGCCTCGACGAACGGGCCCTTCTTGACTGAGCGAGACATCGGTTTCCTCCTCCCTGCTACTTGCGATGCCGCGAGCGGACGATGAGCCGTCCGGTCGTCTTGGACCGTCGGGTGCGATAGCCCATGGCGGGCTTGCCCCACGGGGTCTTCGGCGGCATCCCGGTCGGGGACTTGCCCTCACCGCCACCGTGCGGATGGTCGCGCGGGTTCATGACGACCCCACGGACCTCCGGGCGCTGGCCGAGGTGCCGGGCACGGCCGGCCTTGCCGAGGTTCTGGTTCTCGTGATCGAGGTTGCTGACCTGGCCGACCGTGGCCATGCAGCGCATCGGCACGCGGCGCATCTCGCCCGACGGCAGGCGGACGGTGGCGAAGTCGCCCTCCTTGGCCAGCAGCTGGGCGGACACCCCGGCGGACCGCACGATCTGGCCACCCTTGCCGGGCACCAGCTCGATGTTATGGATGGTCGTGCCGAGCGGGATGCTCGCCAGCGGCAGGGCGTTGCCGACCCGCGCCTCGGCGTCGGGTCCGGCGACGACCACATCGCCCACCTTCAGCCCGTGGGGCAGGAGCATGTAGCGCTTCTCACCGTCACGGTAGTGGAGCAGGCCGATCCGGGCGGAGCGGTTGGGGTCGTACTCGATCGTCGCCAGGCGGGCCGGGACGCCGATCTTGTCGCGCTTGAAGTCGATGATGCGGTAGTGCTGCTTCTCGCCGCCGCCGCGATGGCGCACGGTCATCCGGCCCTGGTTGTTGCGGCCGGAGCCACGGACCTGGTGTTCGAGCAGGGGCTTGTAGGGCTCCTTGGTGGTGATCTCCTCGAAGGTCGAGCGAGTCATCTGCCGGAGACCCGGCGAGGTGGCCTTGTAGCTGCGTAGCGGCATCGATCAGACCCCTTCGAAGAACTCGATCTTCTGGCCGGGGGCCAGGGTGACGACGGCCTTGCGCCAGGGGGTCGTGTGGCCGATGGTCTGACCTCGGCGGTTCCCGCGGCGCTTCTCCTTGGCCTTCGTGGTCAGCACGTTGACCGACACGACGGTCACGTTCTCCTTCTTGTAGAGCTCCTCGATCGCGGCCTTGATCTGGATCTTGTTGGCCCGATCGTGGACGGCGAAGGTGTACTTGCCGCGGCCCGACTCGTCGATCGACTTCTCGCTGATGACCGGGCGCAGGACGATCTCGGGCGCGGTCAGCGTGCTCATGCGTAGACCTCCTGCATCCGTGCCAGCGACGGCTGCTCGATGAGGACGACGTCGGCGTTGAGCAGGTCGACCACGTTGAGCGAGTCGGCCAGGATGATCTCGACGAACGGCAGGTTGCGTGCCGACAGCTCGAGCTTCTCGTCGCGGCCGGGTGCGACCACGAGGATGCGACCCGTCGCGTCGAGCGCGGACAGCACACCGACGAGATCCTTTGTCCGGATCGCCTCGAGACCGAACGTGTCGATGACCTTGATCGCCTCGTCGCCGAGCTTGGCGGTGAGCGCGCCGCGCAGGGCGAGACGCTTCATGCGGCGCGGCAGGCGCTGCTCGTACGAGCGCGGGTGCGGCCCGAAGACGGTCCCGCCGCCGCGGTAGTGCGGTGCGTTGGTCGAGCCCTGGCGGGCGCGGCCGGTCCCCTTCTGCCGGTACGGCTTCTTGCCGCCGCCGCGGATCTCGCCGCGGGTCTTGGTGTCGTGCGTCCCGGTTCGCCGGCCGGCGAGCTGGGCGGTCACGACCTGGTGGAGGACGGCCGCGTTGACCGGCGCGGCGAACAGCGCGTCGGCGAGCTCGACGCTGCCGACGGACTTGCCGGTCCGGTCGTAGAGGGTGGTCTGCGGCATCGTCAGGCCTTCTTCACGAGGATGAGCGAGCCGCGCGCGCCCGGGAGCGACCCCTTCACGAGGAGGAGGTTCTTCTCGGGATCCGCGCGGACGACCCGCAGCTTCTTCACGGTCTTCCGCTGGTCGCCCATGTGGCCGGCCATCTTGAGGCCCTTGTAGACGCGGCCCGGCGTCGTGCCGGGACCGATCGAGCCGGGCTCGCGGTGATGGTCCGAGCCGTGGGTCTTCG
>DASYSM010000148.1:0-19448 GCA_036003325.1 Candidatus Limnocylindrales bacterium | reverse complement strand
AGGATGTGCTTGCCGACCGATGGCCCGGAGCCCGCGCTGGTCACGAACGAGCGGCGGCCCTTGGCATCGGTGATCGGGCCGCCGTCGGCGGTCAGGATCGGCTCGCGGCCGAGCATGTACCGCTTGACGCCACTGGCCGAGGTGTTGTCGTCGACCGTGAGCGTGCACAGGGTGGCGACGGCCGGCCGCGACCGCTGCTCGAGATAGGCGTCGCGACCGATGAACGCGGCCTCCTTGACCTTGGGCCGGAGCATGTCGGCCTCGACCAGGTCCCATTCGAGCTCGAGCTCGGCGCCGTGCGCGCGATAGCCCTTCTCGAGCCGGCCGGTGGTGCCGTACACGCCGATCCCGAACGGGACGATCCCGTGAGGTTGTCCCGCTTGGCGCAGCGTGTCCCACAGCCGCTGGCCCTGCTCCATCGGGACGTAGAGCTCCCAGCCGAGCTCGCCGACGTACGAGATCCGCGAGGCCAGGACCGGGATCCCGCCGAGCTCGATGGTGCGGGCGGTCCCGAACGGGAAGCCCTCGTTCGAGACGTCGTCCGAGGTCGCCGAGGCGACGACGTCGCGGGCGCGCGGCCCCCAGATCCCCGCGGTGCACCAGGTCGAGGTCGCGTCGTACAGCTGCGCCGAGCCATCGACCGGCAGGTGGTCGCGGAACCACTTGCGGTCGCCCATCCCGTGGGCGCCGCCGGTCACGACCCGGAACAGGTCCGTGCCGAGCCGCATGATCGTCAGGTCCGACTTGATGCCGCCGGCCTCGTTGAGCAGTGGCGTGTAGACGACGCGCCCGACGGGCACGTCCATCTGGGCGACGGCCATCCGCTGGACGTGCTCCAACGCACCCGGCCCGCTGATGTCGAAGATCGCGAACGCCGACAGGTCCACCATCCCGACCCGGTCGCGCATGGCCAGGTGCTCGGCGTTGATGATCGGCGACCACCAGCGCGATTCCCACTCCGCCGTCCGGGGCATGACCCGCTCGCCGTACTCCTCGAGCAGCGGCGCGTTGGAGTCGTACCAGAACGGCCGCTCCCAGCCGGCGGTCTCGAAGAAGACCGCGCCCAGCTCGCGCTCACGGGCGTTGAACGGGCTCAGCCGGACATCGCGGTTGCTCGCCCACTGCTCGGCCGGATGGACGATGCCGTAGGTCTTGTTGAACCCCTCGGCGGAGCGTGCCTTGACGTGATGGCGGGCCTTCTGGTGGTCGTGGAAGCGGGCGATGTCGGAACCGTGCGGGTCGATCTCGGGCTTCCCGTCGGTCATCCACTCGGCGACCATCCGGGCGATCCCGGGCGCCTCCTTGATCCAGATCGCGGCGGCCGCCCACAGGCCCTTGACCTCGGGCGTCTCGCCGAGGATCGGCATCCCGTCGGGGGTGAGGGACAGCAGTCCGTTGATCTGGTGCCGGATGCCGACCCGCTCGTCGCCGAGGATGTCCGGGATGAGCTCGAGGGCCTGCTCCATCTGGAGCTCGAAGTCCTCGGGCGTGAACGGCAGCTCGGTCGGCGACAGCTTCGATTCGGCGATCGATGGGATCTCGTCGGCGTCCATCAGGATCGCCCGATGGGCGTACGAGCCGACCTCCATGTCGCTGCCGTGCTGGCGCTCGTAGCAGTTGGTGTCCATGTCCCGGACGATCGGGTAGGTGATCTCGCCGACCGTGTCCTCGAGCATCGGGACCGGCCCCACGCTGATCATCTGGTGGACCGCCGGCGTCAGCGGGATCTCGGCGCCGGCCATCCTGGCGAGCCGCGGGCTCCAGACGCCGGCCGCGATGACCACGACGTCGGCCTCGAAGTCACCCTTGTCGGTCCGGACGCGGGTGACGTGTCCGTCCTCGACATCGATGCCGACGACCTCGGTCATCGGCGACAGCCGCAACGCGCCGAGCGCCTGGGCCTTCTCGCGCATGAGCGTGCCGGCGCGCAGCGAGTCGACCACCCCGATCCCGGGCGTCGAGAAGCCGCCGAGGATGATGTCGGTGTTGATGTACGGGACCATCGCCTTGATCTGCTCGGGCGTCACGAGCTCCGACTCGATCCCCCACGAGCGCGACGACGCCATCCGGCGCTTGAGCTCCTCCATCCGCTCGGGCGTCCGGGCGACCTCGATGCCGCCGCTCTGGGTGAAGACGCCGAGCTCCTTGTACTGCTCGACGCTGTCGGCGGTCAGGGCGGTCATCTCGCGCGAATGGTCGGTCAGGAAGATGAAGTTCGAGGCGTGGCCGGTCGAGCCGCCCGGGTTGGGGAGCGGCCCTTTCTCGATCTGGACGATGTCCGTCCAGCCGAGCCGCGCAAGGTGGTAGACGAGGCTGTTCCCGACGATGCCGGCGCCGATGACGACGACGCGCGCGCCAGCGGGTTGGGTGCTCAATCGATCCTCCTCAGGCCGTTCTCGCGCGGGACCGTCCCGACGGCGGCGACGATGCTGCGGGCGGCCATTCTACCGGCGCCGGAGGGTGGGCACGGTCTCGGAACGGCGGCCGACCGGTGGTCGCGACGGGTCGGGTGCGTCGGGACCCCGTTGACGCGACGCACCAGGAACCGCGGAGGGCGGCGCCGGTGGCTTGCCCGCGTCGGAGGCGCAGGTCTAGGCTGTCGCCCAGGAGGATGCCCGATGACGAACCGCTTCCGCGCGGGCGGCGCCGCGATCCTTGCCCTCGCCGCCATCCTGACCGGCTCGAGCGTCGCTTCGGCGGACACGCCGAAGGTCGCGTTCGTGGCGCCCGTCCGGCTCGGTTTCCCGGGCGGTGACGACTGGGAGCCCTCGACCGCCGCCGATCGGTTCGGTCATGTGTACGCCTTCTTCACCCATTACGTCGGGTACGCCGGCGGCGCGACCGGCGATGTCGATCCGACCTGCCCGGACTGCGGAAGCCCGCACATGGATCTCCAGGTCTCGAACGACGGCGGCGCCACCTGGAGCGAGCCGCGTGCCCCGTTCCCGACCCTCACCCGCGAGGACGACCCCCAGATCGTCGTCGACCCGGCTGACGGCCGGACGCTGTACGCCTCGTACATGCAGAACAACAAGTCGAGCCAGTACGTGGCCCGCTCCGATGACTTCGGGGCGACCTGGCGGACGATGCTCGTCGAGCCTCTCCAGCGTGGCACCGACAAGGACATCCTGGCCGTCCGGGGGCAGGACGTGTACCTCGTCTACCACACGCTCCAGAAGATCTTCGTGTCGTCATCGCATGACGGCGGGACGACGTGGGTCACGCGGAACCTGCTCGGCGGCACGACCAACTCGCAGTTCGGCCAGTCGCTCCCGAGCGGTGGCGCGGTGGCCGCCGACGGGACGGTCTACTTCGCCTGGGATGGCGTCAATAACACCGGCCAGGCCAAGGGCACCATCAACCTGTACGTCACGAAATCCACCGACGGTGGCGCGACCTGGACGACGTCGCTCGTGGACGTGTCGCAGGCGCCGCCGCCGTGCGACTGCGGCGGCTGGGACTACTGGGGCGGCCAGATGGCGCTCGGCGTCGATACCGGCGGTGACGTCTACGTGCTGTGGCACGCCAACCGGGTCAAGTTCGGCCCGCAGCGCTTGTTCTTCGCGCGCTCCACGGACGGCGCACGGACCTGGTCGGCGGCACTCGACGTGTCGCACGCCCCGGTCGGGGCGAACAACGCCTTCCCGGGCCTGGTCGCGACCGGCGACGGCGACGTCCGGATCGCGTGGATGGACGATCGCAACGGGTTCGATGCCGGCGGCGGCGACCCGAACGCCCGCTGGAACACGTACTACCGCGCTTCGACGGACGGCGGCGTGACCTGGACGGACGAGACGCAGCTGTCGGCGTTCCATGCCGGCTACGACTACGAGCTCGCCACACCCAAGGACGGCTTCCTCCAGCCGTACGGCGACTACCTCGAGATGGACATCGACAGCCACGGCAAGACCGTCGTGGTGTGGGGCGAGGGCAACAGCTACGTCGGGCCCGGAAACGTGTGGTTCGCCCGCCAGCAGTGACCGGGCTCAGGCTCGAGACGGCCGCGGTGGGATACTGTCGACCCCCCCCCGAGGGACCATCGAGCGACCGGAGGCGCGTCATGACCCAGGCAATGTCCACCCTCGTCCATGAGCCGGCGTGGGTCGATCTCTCGAGCTCCGACGCCGGGGCGTCGCGGGACTTCTATTCGGGCCTGTTCGGCTGGACGGCCGATGTCAACCCGGATCCGCAGTACGGCGGCTACGCCATGGCGAAGCTCGGCGGCCACGATGTCGCGGGGATCGGCCCGACGCAGGACCCGAGCCAGCCGACGGCGTGGAGCGTCTACATCGGCACCGACGACATCGACGCCCTGGCGGCCCGGGTCCAGGGCGCCGGCGGGACGGTCGTGGCCCCTCCGTTCGACGTCGGCGACCAGGGTCGGATGGCGGTGTTCCAGGATCCATCGGGTGCGTTCATCTCGGGCTGGCAGCCCGGCGCGATGGGTACCTTCGAGATCGGCAGCGCCAACGCCTACGGCTGGGCCGAGCTGAGCGCCCGCGGGCTCGACCAGGACATCCCGTTCTACGGCCAGGTCTTCGGCTGGACCACGCGGACCAGCGACATGGGCGAGGGCCAGCCGCCGTATGTCGAGTTCCTGCTCGACGGCAGGAGCGTCGCCGGCGCGATGGAGATGAACCCGATGGTGCCGGCCCAGGTGCCGAGCTACTGGCTGGTCTACTTCACCGTCGACGATGTCGACGCGACGTTCGGAAAGGCGCTGGCCGGTGGCGCGCACGAGATGCTGGCGCCGAGCGACTTCCCGGGCGGACGTTTCGCGATCCTCAGCGATCCGCAGGGCGCGGCGTTCGGGTTGCTCAAGATGAGCGGGAGCCGCTAGTCGCCCGTCCGGTCCGGATATCGAGCGTGGCTACCTCCGTCCGGGACCGACCGACAGCCGGACCGTCACGGTGTCGCCCACGGCGAGACCCTCCGCCCTGCGAACCGCGTCCTTGACCGGCAGGACGTAACGCCCGTCCTTGGGAAAGAGCGAGGTGTCGGCGGTCGTTTCGCCGATGCGATAGCGGACCGGGATCATCCCCCAGCCATAGCTCACCAGGGTCGACATGGCGCGCAGACCGGCACACACCTCGTCGGGGACGGTCACGAAGTGGTACGGCGACGGGCCTCGCCACGACCAGATCTCACCGCTGAACGCCAGATCCTCCGGATCGCGCATCGGTCCGCCTCCTGTGCCTCGACTGGCCGGTGTCATGCGCCGCCGGATTGCACCGGGTCTACCCCAGCCATTTCGGCTGCGTGAGGCTGAACCAGTTGCCGGAGTCGTCACGGAAGAGCGCCTCGACACCGTAGGGTCGCTCGGCAGGTTCCTGCAGGAAGGTGACGCCCTTCGCCGACAGCTCCTCGAACGTCTTCTGACAGTCGGGGGTCTCGAACACCCCGCCGCCGAGCGAGCCTTTCGCCACGAGCGCGCGAACGGCTTCGGCGTCCTCGGGGCTGAACATCGGCGGGGCGGGATAGGCGAGGAGGATGTCGAGGTCTTTCTGGTCCTTCGGGCCGACCGTGAGCCAGCGGAAGCCATCGAGGGTGGCGTCGTTGCGGAGCTCGAACCCGAGGGTCTCGGTGTAGAAGGCCTTTGCCCGATCCTGGTCGAGCACGAACACGTTGACGTGGTTGAGGCGGCTGATCATCGGTGCTCCTTCGGCTGTGGTTCGTCCCTCACCGTAGCCGCACCAGGGCGTGTCGCGCTTCTTCCGGATTGCTGACCTGCCGGGTGCGGCCGCGTCCACATCAGCACCACGCAGCCGGGGATCGGCGGCACACCGGTCTGGGCGACCGCTTCCGCCCGATACTCGCTCGGCGACCGTCCGACGAGCTCGCGGAACCGCGCGCTGAACGAGCCAAGGCTCGAGAAGCCGACCAGGAAGCAGATCTCGGTCACGGACAGGTTCGCGGCTCGCAGGAGCGTCTTGGCGCGCTCGATCCGCCGTCGCGTGAGGTACGCGCGGGGCGTCTCGCCGTACGCCGTCGCGAACGCCCGAGCGAAGTGGAAGCGCGAATAGCCGGCCTCGACAGCCATCGCATCGAGATCGAGCGGCTCGGCGTAGTCGCGATCGATGAGGTCGCGGGCTCGGCGGAGTGCGGGCAGAAGAAAGACGGCGTTCTCGGTCATCGACCCGTGCGACAGTCTGGTCCATCGCGGGCGGCGCCGCTCGGCGCCAGGTTGCGGGATATCACCGGATGCGCCGAGCGGGAGAACCCGGGTAGGCTGCACGCGAGGGAGGCCGCCGACGAGTCCAGCTGCGCGTGAGCCCGATCTGCCGATCGCCGTGGCGATCGTCGACGACCACCCGTCGATCGTGGCGTCCATCCGTGCCGCGGTCGAGGCTGCCCCGGACATGCGCGTGGCCGGGACCGCGCAGTCGTATGGCGAGGCGCTGGCACTTCTCGGGTCCAGTCGGCCGCCAATGCCCCCGATCGACGTGCTCCTGCTGGACATCCAGCTGGCGGGCGGTGCAGAGGGCCTGCGCCTCCTCGATCGGTCGACCGAGCGATCGGATGAGGTCGGGGTCTGGCCCTCCGTGGTCATCCTGTCGGGCTTCGACCAGCCATCGCTGATCCGCGCCGCCTTCGAGCGCGGTGCCGCCGGCTACCTCGTGAAGACGGCCGAGATGGACGAGATCGTTGCCGCGATCAGGGTCGTCGCGGCCGGAGGGACGGCCTTCTCGGCGACAGCCGTGCGATCCGTCCGGTCCGCTCGGCGGCGACCGTCGGACCGCGAGATCCAGGTCATCGGCCTTGTCACCGCCGGCGCGTCCAACGCCGAGGCCGCCGGCCTCCTCGACCTGTCGGAGAAGACCATCGAGAGCCACCTGCGCCGGCTGTTCGATCGCTACGGCGTGTTTTCGAGGACGGAGCTGGCCGTCCTCGCCATGCGCGAGGGGTGGGTCTCCGGAGCGCCGTCCTCCCCATGAGAGGCTTCTCCTGGCTCACCGTCGCCGTGTTCGCGGGCCTTGCCGCAACGGTCGCCGTGGGCATGATCGAGCTGGCCGGCGCGGGAAGCCAGCCGCCGACACCGAGCGATCTCGTGCCTCTGCTCATCGCCGCGGCGGGGCTGTGCGTCGTCGGGCTGAGCGTCCGTCGGTCGCGCTCGGTCGCCTGGGTCTCCGTCGTCGCGGTGCTGTCGATCGTGACCTTGGTCCTTGTCGCCTGGATGCGGGCGAACCGCACGGCCATCGACCCGATCGAATGGCGGTGGCTCGCAGTGGCCGTGTGCCTGGGCACCATCCTGTCGACCGGGTCGAGCGCGCGCTATGCCTCCGAGCCGCAGCGGCGACTGGCGGGCTGGGTCCCCGTCGTGTCGATCGTCGCGGTCGCGATGACCGGCCTCGTGTGCGGCTGGGTCCTCGCGACACTCGATGAGACCGCCGCCGCCTCGCCCGAGTCGCCCATCGGCGACCTCGGCGTCGTGACCAGGACCCTGCTGCTCGTGGTCGTGGGCCTGACGTGTCTCGGGATCATGGGCGACCTCAGACCCGCTGCGCGACGAACCCGACGGCGTCTCGATGCGGTCGATGCGTCCGCCGCTGGCGACCCCGGTGACATGTCTGCGGCGCTCCGGGCCGCACGGATCTTCGTCGACGAGATCAGTCCCGGACGCGTGCGAGCGAAGCGGGCGGCCGATGTCGAACGATCGCGTATCGCGGCCGAGCTGCACGCGGACGTCATCCCGGTCGTTCGGCGCGCTCTCCGGGAGGCGGAGGGCGGGGGCTCGCCGGAACGCTTTGCGCTGGCGCTGCGCGACGTTCTCGCCGAGGTCGATGCGCTCGTGGCCGACCGTCAGTCGGTCACCCTCGAGGCGTTCGGACTTCTCGCCGCCCTCGAGTGGCTGGCGGAGCGGACGGAGGACCGCTCGGACGTGCGGGTCAGGATCGATGTGAGCGCGAACGATGGGGCCGATGGGACCGGTCCGGACGACGGTCGAGCCCGTCCCCCGCGTCCGGTCGAAGCCGCGGCGTTTCGGATCGCGCAGCTCGCGCTCGAGAATGTCGTCCGGCATGCACCGGCCGCGTCGACCGTCATCGAGCTCAGCGCGGCGGCGCGGCGTGTCCACCTCGTCGTCAGTGACGACGGTCCGGGGCTCCCGCCCGACGCCGGTCGCGCGGCGACGTCCAGCGGTCGACGCGGTCTGGCCGACATGCGCGCGGCGGCCGTCGACTGCGGCGCGTCATTGGTGACCGCCATTGCACCGGGCGGGCGGGGCACCGTGGTCGACTTCGCCTGGCCGGCCGAAGGCTGAGTCACCCGAGGCGGGTCCTACGGGACGACCCGCAACGGGCCCTGCGGGACATCGCGACTGTCGGTGCGCCGACGCTCACCGGATGCTCGAGCCACTCACCGATCGGTGGGTGCGGGCCTCTCCCGAGGCCGATCTTAGGGAGACACCACAGATGCGCATGCTCCGAACGATCAGCAGGACCCGTCTGCCCGACGAAGCGGGTCAGGGTCTCGCCGAGTACGCCCTCATCCTCGCCTTGATCGCCATCGTCGCGATCGTGGCCCTCATCTTCCTGGGCGACCAGATCAGCCTGATCCTCTCGAGCGTGGCGAACAGCATCTGACCGGACACCGCACGACCGATCACCTGTCGGGATCAGGCCGCCGTGCGGACGAAGGTCAGGTGTGTCACGCCGCTGGGCGATGAGATCGCCTCGACGTCGAAGTCCTGCTCGAGGCGCTCCAACCCGTCCCACAGCCTGACGCCCCGCCCGAGCAGGATCGGGACGACCACCACGTGCAGTCGGTCGATCAGCCCGGCCGCCAGGAAGTCACGGATGGTCGTCGGGCCGCCGCCGATGCGGACATCCTTGCCCTTGGCCGCCTCCCTTGCCCGGTCGAGCACCGTCGCCGGCGCCGCGTCGACGAAGTGGAAGGTCGTTCCGCCCTCCATCTCGATCGGGGGGCGCGTGTGATGGGTGAGGACGAAGACCGGGGTGTGGAACGGCGGCTCGGAACCCCACCAGCCCTTCCATTCGGGGTCCTCGTGCCACCCTGGATAGCCGAACTTTCGGGCGCCCATGATCTCGGCGCCGATCCCCTGATCGTGCAGGCGCACGAACGCATCGTCGATCCCCGAGCTCCCGCCAGGTTCGCCGGTCAGCTCGTGCCACCACCGCGTGGTGAACATCCATTCGTGCAGCCGATCGCCCGCGTGTCCGAATGGCGCCTCGCGGGTCAGACCCTCGCCGGTACCGAAACCATCGACCGAGATGGAGAAGAACTGGACGCGGGCGATCGCCATGTCGGGTGCTCCTTCCTGGCTGTCGGGTCCATGACCGTGTCGTCGGCGCCTGGCCGCCCAGCCGAAGGTGGTCGGGGACTCCCTCGAACGTCTGCCGCGACCATGGAACCTGCGGAGGTGATCAGGCCCGACGCACTCTCGGAGCGCGGATCCGCTTGCGTCCCAGATAGCACGGCCATCAGGGCACGAACGAGAGGGAGTGGAGCCGACACTCGGATTTGAACCGAGGACCTGCTGTTTACGAAACAGCTGCTCTACCACTGAGCTATGTCGGCGCGACGGAGAGTGTACCAAGCGTCGTCGGGGTCAAGCCCCGGCCGTCGGAGTCGCTCCCCGGCATCACTCGGCTTGGAGCACCGGGGCGATGCGGGCGCGCGCCGCTCGAAGAGCCGGCAGGTAGGCACCGGCGGCGGCGATCGCCAGCCCGCTGAGCGCGAGCCCGACGACGACCGCCGGCGCGAAGACGTCGAACGTGCGCTCGGGGATGCGCGTCCCCGCGTCCACCTGGCCCATGTAGCCAATAGTTGCGTGCTGGAAGACGAGCCCGAGCGGAACGCCGATCAGACCGGCGACCAGGGCGACGGGCAGCACGGAGGCGACGACCATGACGATGACCTGACGTGGGCTCATGCCGAGAGCCTTCAGCACGGCCATCTCGCGGGTCCGCTGCTTCGTCTCGAGCAGGACCGTATCGAACACGCCCCCGAGCGAGATCGCGACCAGGACGATGCCCATGAACGTGATGACCGAGAGGAAGAGGACGAACCCTTCGTCGATGCCTTCGGCGTCGAGCGCGTGAGCGGAGACGGCCCTGTCGGTCGCCTGCTCGAGCGCGTCCGCGTAGGTCAACGGGTTCGTGCCGCTCGTCGGCTGGACCTCCCAGCTCGTCGGCCCGGCGCCGGGATCGAGGATCGTGAGATCCGCGAAGGCGCCGCGCAGGACGAGGTGGTCCGTCTCCCGGTCGGCCGTGTCGAAGATCTCGCCGACGAGCGTGACCGTGACCGTCCGGCCACCGCTCGAGAGCTCGAGGCTGTCGCCGAGGTGGAGCCCGGTCTGGGTGAAGACGGCTGTCGGGGCGACCACCTCGCCCTGTCCTGCGAACCACCGTCCGGCGATCAGATCGTAGCCGATCCAGCTCGCGTCGCCGTCATAGCCGACGAACGGGACGGGGCCGAGACCGCGCACGTCCGCGGTCGTCCCTGCAAGCCCGACCGATCGACCGGTCCCGGGCGCGGCGGCGATGGTCGCGGCGATCGTCCGCTGGTCGGCAGATGGATCGTTCAGCTCCACGCGGACGGGGCTGGCGGCGGTCCGGTCGAGCTGATCCTCGACGCGCAGCAGCGACAGGTTCATCCCGACCGCGAAAGTCACGGCGGCGACCCCGACGACGAGCGCGCCCAGGGTCATCGCGGCCCGCACCGGATGGGCCACCCCGGCGGCGACGCCGAGGCGCGCGGGGACGCTGATCGGAAGACGGAGCCCCAGCCGTCGCAGGCGACCCCCGTCGCTCCGACGCGACGGCGCAGTGCCACGGCTGATGGCGCCGATCGCGCTCAGGCGTCCGGCGTCGATGGCCGGCCCGATGGCGGCCAGCAGACACACGCCGATGCTCACGAGCATGACCGCGACGATCACCGTCGGTGAGACCGCGACCGCGCCAGGCAGCCCGAACGATTGCGCCGTGCGGGCGACCAGGGGTTGGCTGGCGACGATCCCTGCGACCACGCCGAGCGCCGTGCCGATCGCCACCGGGACCAGGATCTGGGTGAGGAGGATTGCCGTGACCTGGCCGGGCGTGAAGCCGACGGCCTTCATGACTCCGATATCGCGGTAGCTGGTCAGAACGATGCCGCCGACGACGTTGGCGATGGTGAACGCGGCGGCAAGGAGGGCGAAGATCGAGAAGGCCAGGAGGATCGGTACGTACAGCTGGGCGGTCGAGTCCGCGTCGGCCTTGGTCTGGAGATACGTGGTCGAGCTGTCGACGGCGTCCGCCGGGAGGCCGGCGGTGATGTGCGCCATCGCTGCGGTGAGATCGGCCGCGGTCGCAGCCGGGTCCACCCGGTAGAGCATCTGCCGGTCGAGCGATGCGTCCGGACCGGCCAGGGTCATGATGTCGCTCGGGCTGAGCCAGCCCGCCACGTCCGGCGTGCTGACCGACGCGGCGATGCCGACGACCGTCGCGGTCACCGACGTGCCGGGGGTGACGGGGCCGGCGCCGGCGCCGGGTGCCGGCAGGACCGCCGTGCCGCCGCCGCCCGGCGGGGTGTGGCCGAATCTCTTGTCGGGAGCCGGATCGGGCAGGAGCGGGACGCTGTCGCCGAGCCCGACATCGAGCAGCGTGGCCGTGTCCTGGTCGAGCACGATCTCGCCCGGCGCTGCCCACCAGCGTCCGGCCAGCATCGTCACGCGATCGATGGTGTCGGATGGCGTCGGGCGCCCGGACGCGAGCTGGCCGCCGAAGATGCCGCCCTTCCCACGCAGGGCGAAGCCGGCGACCGGCCACGGTCCCGCGCTGGCGGTGACGCCGCTCGCTCGGGCCGTCGCCGCGAGCTGGGCATCGGTCGCCGAGGCCCCGTAGTCGACGATGAGATGTGCCCCGTCTGCGGCTGCGAAGGCGTGATCGAACGGTTCGTTGGTCTCCACCAGGATGCTGAGGGCGAGGGTCGCGCCGCCCGCGCCCAGGAACAGGACGATCGCGAGGACGACCGACTGGAGCCGCCGACGACGAAGGTCGGCGAGGGACTTGGCTGCGACGGCGCCCATCACGCCACCATCCGCGCCGGCCGGTCGCCACCGATGGCGCCGTCGACGAGGTGGACGATGCGGTGCGCGCGCGCCTGTGCCAGCTGCTCGTCGTGGGTCACCAGCACGATCGTCTGGCCGCGGCGGTTGAGATCCTCGAGCAGCGCCAGCGCGTCCTCGCCGTTCCGCCGGTCGAGCGCGCCGGTCGGTTCGTCGGCCAGCAGGACGGCCGGTCCGTTGACGATGGCACGAGCGATCGCCACCCGTTGCCGTTCGCCGCCACTGAGCGTGCTCGGAAAGTGTCTCGCCTTGTCCGACAGCCCGAGCTGCGCGAGCAGGGCGGCGACATGGTCCCGCGCCTCGGCGGCGCTCGTTCCGGCGAGCAGCGCGGCCACCGCCACGTTGTCGGCGACGCTCAGATCGTCGAGCAGGTGGAAGAACTGGAAGACGAACCCGACATTGGTACGCCGGAACCGGGCTGCGCCGGCTTCGCTCAGACGGTCCACCCGGATGCCGGCGACCTCGACCTCGCCCTGGGTCGGCCGGTCCAGCCCGCCGATCATGTTGAGCAGGGTCGACTTGCCGCCACCGGACGGGCCCATGATCGCCGTGATCCGGCCAGCCTCGATGTCGAGATCGACCGCGGCCAGGGCGGGATGGGTCGAGTCGTCGTAGCGTTTGGTGACGCCACGGAGACTGATGAGCGGTGCCATGACGTGTCTCCTTGAATGCCTCGGTGGGCCACGATCGTGAAGGGACCGGAGCGGCCGAGGCATCGGCCGGGAGAAGGGAACGGCCGACGCGAACGGGTGAGTCACGACCCGCCTCCGCCATCCGGATGAGCCGACATCCATCGTGCGTCGGATGGACCGCGGGGCCCGGCGGATTAGAGTGGCGACGATGACCGACCATCCCGATCGATCGCTCTTCGGCGACGCCGCGCCCGGCATGCGCTGGCTCGACTGGACCGTCGCGCTCGGTCCGGTCGCGGGTCTGATCCTGCTGGCGATCCTCACCGCCGAGGATCCGCGGTCGGTGAACCTGTCCGCCACGCTGCTCTTCGTCGTCGTCCCGCTCTCGATCCGGCGGTTCTTCCCGATCCCGGTCCTGCTGGTCGTCGCCACGGGCGCCCTCCTGACCAGCGTGCGATCGCCCGTCCCATGGGTCGAGGTCTGTGCCGTCGGTCTCGCCAGCTTCACCGTCGGCGAGCGTGCAGGCGACCGGACGCGGTCCGCGCTCGTGGTCCTCGCCGTGACCCTGTTCATGGCCCTCGGCTTCCTGGCCCAGGACACCCGATTGCTCGAAGGTCTGGTCCTCCCGTTCGCCGTGCTCATTCCGACGTGGCTGCTGGGAGACATCGTCCGCGGCCGACGGATCGAGACCCAGCGACGTGCCGAGGCCGTGGCGCAAGCGATGCGCGAGCGCGAGGCTCGCCTCGAGGCGGCGGCCCTGGAGGAACGCCGCCACGTCGCGCGCGAGCTGCACGATGTCGTCGCGCACGCGGTCAGCGTCATGGTCATCCAGGCGGGCGCCGCCCGACAGGTCGTCCGGACCTCCCCGGAGCAGGCGGAGCAGTCGATGCTAGCGATCGAGTCGGTCGGGCGCGACGCGATGACCGAGCTCCGGCGGTTCCTCGGCGCACTGAGCGACGATGACGAGGCGGCAGGCATCGCTCCACAGCCCGGTATCGACGCCTTGCCGACGCTCGTCGACCGCGTCCGCGAGGCTGGCCTTGCGGCGTCGCTCCAGACCGATGGGGCACCGCGCGCCGTGCCGGCCTCGCTCGATGTCACGGTCTATCGGATCGTGCAGGAGGCCCTGACCAATGCCCTTCGCTACGCGCGCGAGGCCGCCACGCTCGTGCACGTGAGCTGGGAGCCCGATCAGCTCCGCGTCGAGATCCTCGATGACGGTCCCGCGACCGCCCCAGGCGAGGGCAGTGGACGCGGCCTCGTGGGCATGCGCGAACGCGCCTCGCTCGTCGGCGGGCGGCTCGAAGCGGGGCCCAGGGTCGGCGGCGGGTACGCGGTCCGGGCGTGGCTGCCACTCGACCCGGGTGCCGTGGCGCTCAAGCCCGACCCGACATGACCGGCAGCCGGCTGCGGGTGCTGATCGCCGACGACCAGGCCCTGGTCCGGGCCGGGTTTCGGATGATCCTCGAGGCGCAGCCCGACCTGGAGGTCGTGGCCGAGGCGGCCGACGGCGAGGCCGCGGTCCGCCTGACCCGGCGCCACCGGCCCGACGTCGTCCTGATGGACATCCGGATGCCGGGCCTCGACGGCCTCGAAGCGACGCGACGGTTGCTCGCTCCGATCGCGGACGGTGCCTCGGCCGTCGGGCCCGCGCCGCGGATCGTCATCCTGACCACCTTCGACCTCGACGAGTACGTCTACGCGGCCCTCCAGGCCGGTGCTGCAGGGTTCCTGCTCAAGGACGTCTCGCCCGAGCACCTCGTCGGTGCGGTCCGGATCGTCGCCGTCGGCGACGCATTGCTCGCGCCGTCGATCACCCGCCGCCTCGTCGAGCGGTACGCCAGCCCACCGGCCTCCCCCGCCGTCGCACCGGAGGCGCTCGCGCGGCTGACGGCCCGCGAGACCGAGGTCCTCCGGCTTCTGGCCCGGGGCATGAGCAACGCCGAGATCGCGGAGCATCTGGTGGTCAGCGACGCGACGGTCAAGACACACGTCGCCGGGATCATGTCCAAGCTCGACCTGCGTAACCGGGCACAGGCCGTCGTCATCGCCTACGAATCGGGCCTGGTCCGGCCGGGCACGGAGACCGCGGTCGGCGACTGATCCGATCAGGCGCCGGTCGGCACCGCCGTCGGCTCGCCGCCCTGGAACTCTGCCCGGGACGGCAGGAGGGACTTGCCCCGCCGCGAGATCCCGAGGAGGACCCACGCGAACGGGATCGGCAGCCCCCACTGGAATGCGCGGAAGAGGATGACGCCGGCGCTGATCGCCGACGAATCGGCGCCGCCGGTGTAGGCCGTGAAGAACGAGATGTAGAGGAGCTCGGGGACGCCCGCGCCGCCCGGCGAGATCGGCAGGACGGTGATCACGAACACGAACGCGACGCCGGCCATGATGATCGCGTCGGGGAGCGTCTTGGACGACACGCCGACGACCCGCATCGCGACGATCATCAGCAGGACCCACGCGAACTTCGAGGCCATCGCCACGATGAAGGCGCCAAGGCCCCGGGTCCGGACGGTATCTCCGAGGGTGACCCGGAAGCGGACGAGCGCGCCCTGGACGTCCGGGACCGCGCGCCCCAACCGATGGAGGACGGCCCCGATCGCCCGCTCCGCCCACTGACCGACCTTGCGCGCCAGCCGCTCCGAGCGGACCACCAGGATCAGCCCGCCGCCAAGGCCGATGAACAGCAATCCACCGAGCAGGAGGTAGGCGGTGATGAGGCCGGTCTCGACCGAGATCCCCCGGTTCAGGCCTTCGGCCACGATCAGCACCAGGCCGCTCACGAACATCAGGCCGAACCGGCTCAGCTGGTCGAAGATGCCGTACAGCAGGATCCCGCCGGTCGTGGCATGCGTGTCCCGCCCCCAGCCGCGGATGACCACCCACAAGACCGCCATGTTCCACGGTCCGAGCGGGATGCTGGCTCCGATCCCGGTCAGGATCAGGTAGGCCTCGAGACCACGGATCACGCCCAGGCCCGCGATCAGCATCGCGAAGACGGCGCCCGTGACGATCCAGGCGATGACCCCGAAGACCGACACCACGAGATAGTCCCGGAGGGTCAATCCCTGGAGCGTGTCGATGACCTGCTTGTAGTCGATGAAGCGAGGCAGGATGAGCCCGAACACGACGAACAGGACACCGACCACGATGCCGATCCGGATGAGCGCGTCGCGGCGACCCGGCGGTTTGGTGTCGGAGATCGCGGGACCGGCAGCGGACGCATCGATCTCGAGCGCGGGGCCCTCCGACGGGGCGCCGTCGGGCGGGGAGTCAGGCGTCGCGGAGATCGGCGCCGACCCGGTGCCGCCGGGTCGATTGTCGTCCTGGATGCCGCTCACGCCCCCATCCTCCTTGTCGCGGCTTCGGCCGTTGGTGGCTCGCTCGCGGTGATGGTACGCGCTGCGATACCACGGGCGCCTCACCTGTTCCGGTCCTGACGGCGCCCTGCTAGAGTCAACGTCCCATGACGACGTCGCGACCGCCCAGAGCATCCCGCGCGACCGATCTCGAACCGAAGGTCGCGACTCCCAGAGAGCTCGAGAAGGCGTGGGCACCCGGCCCGCCGCCCTCGACCACCTGGACGCCGCGCCCGTGGGTGACCGCCGCTGAACGTGCCGCGGTGGGCCGGGCGGCGCGCCAGCGCTCGCCACGGTCGAGCCACGCGGCCTTCACGCCGGCCGCCGGCCGGGACCCGGTGTCGATCATCCTGGCCCAGGAGGCCGATCGCCTCCAGGATCTGCTGCCGCTCCGTCACGCCCGGATGGCCGAGTCGTCATTCGCGTTCTATCGAGGCGCACCGGCGGTGATGGCCTTCGACCTGTCGACCACGCCTCGGAGCGACATCGTCGTCCAGGCCAGCGGCGACGCCCACCTGTCGAACTTCGGTCTGTTCGCGTCGCCCGAGCGGACCCTCGTGTTCGACTCCAACGACTTCGACGAAACGCTTCCCGGGCCGTGGGAGTGGGACGTCAAGCGGCTGGCGGTCAGCGTCGTGATCGCGGCCCGCGCGAACGGCTTCAGCCGGGCCGATGCCCGCACGTCGGTGCTGACCACCGTGCGCGGATATCGCGAGCAGATGGCACGGTTCTCGACCATGCGCCTGCTCGACATCTGGTACGCCCGGACGACCGCCGAGGACATCGAGGCCGCGGCGATCGAGGGCAGTCGAGCCATCGGGATCAGCAGCAAGGACGCGAAGACCCGGCTCGGTGCGATCTTCAGCAAGGCGCGCTCGAAGGACCAGATGAAGGCGATGGGCTCACTGACCGCAGTGGTCGACGGGCAGTGGCGGATCGTCGACGACCCACCGGTCGTGACCCACGTCGAGATGCCCGGCGGAGCCGCCGCCCTCGCGGACACGTTCAGCGATTACCGTGCCACGCTCGCCGAGAACCGCCGTGAGCTGGTGGAGCGCTTCCGCTTCGTCGATGTCGCGCTCAAGGTGGTCGGAGTCGGGAGCGTTGGCACCCGCTGTTTCGTGGTCCTGCTCGAGGGCCGCGATGAAGCCGACCCGCTCATCCTCCAGGCCAAGGAGGCGACCGCCTCGGTGCTGGATCCATACGTCGAGTCGAGTCACCATAGCAACCACGGCGAGCGCGTCGTCGTCGGACAGCGTCTGATGCAGGCGACGCCCGACATCTTCCTGGGCTGGACCCGCGGCCCGGGCGGTCGCGACTTCTACTTCCGCCAGCTGTGGGACATGAAGGGCTCGGTCGACGTCACGACCCTCCGCCCGCCCGGCCTTGGCTTCTACGGCGAGATCTGCGCGCAGTCGCTGGCGCGCGCGCATGCACGGAGCGGCGACTCCGTCGCGATCACCGCGTACCTGGGCACGTCGGACACGTTCGACGCGGCCGTCGCCGACTTCTCCGAGGCGTACGCCGACCAGAACGAGAAGGACTACGCCGCGTTCAGGAAGGCCATCGCCGACGGGGCGATCGCGACCGCCCAGGGCTGAGCGCTTCGGGTCGAGGGATCAGCTCTCGCTCGTCCCGAGGGAGGCGCGCAGCGCTGCGATCTCGGCTCGCTGGCCGGCCACCTCGGTACGGAGTCCCGCCAGCTCATCGACGATGGCAGCGACCCCCGACGCATCCGCGACCGGCGCCACGCCGGGTTGGTCAGCGGTCGCCGGTTCATCGGGTGTCGCTGGCGAGACCAGCAGGCTGGCCAGGATGCTTGCCAGTGCGCCGATGATGCCGATGCCGGCGAACATGACGAAGACACCGGTCAGCCGACCCAGCGTCGTCACCGGGTAGAAGTCACCGTAGCCGACGGTCGTGATCGTCACGATGCCCCACCACAGGGCGTCGCCGCCGGTCGTGATGTTGGCGCCGGGCGCCCGACTCTCGAACTCGAGCACGAGGATGCTCGCGATCGTCAGGGTCATCCCCGCCAGCAGGATCGTGATGAACGTCGCGTACTGGCTGCGGTTCTTGAGCACGTCGATGACCAGGTCCTTGCCCGCCTGACCGCGGAGCAGTCGGGTGATGCGGGCCAGCCGGCTCAGCCTGGCGAGACGGAACAGGGCTGTGAATCGAAAGAAGCCGAGGGTCGGGATGGACCCGAGGAGGTCGAGCCAGCCACGGCGTCCGAAGAAGTAGGCGCCCTTCGGTCGTGCGGCGGTGATGTTCATCGTGAAGTCGATCAGGAAGATCACGCAGACGGCGTTGTCGTAGACGAGCAACAGCTCGCGTTCCGCGTCCGAGACCGGCAGGAGGAGCAGGACCATGATCGCCAGCGAGAAGACCGTCAGGACGAGGATGAAGATGTTGTACGCGTTGCCGTGCTCACGGAATGCCGGCGCCTGTGCCTCGGTCATGCTCGCTGGACCTCCGGACTTGCCGATACTGGGTCGATGGTCGTGACGATCCTTCGACGCTCTGCGGGCGAGCGTACCAAGTCCGACAGGCATCCGAGCCGTAGGATGCGGCCATGACGCTCGAGGTCGCACTCGTCCAGCTCGATGCCCGCGAGGACGTGGCCGCCAACATCGCCACGGCCGTCGAGCTGGCCGAAGCCGCCGCGGCCGGCGGCGCGCGGCTGGTCGCCCTGCCCGAGTACCTCCAGTACCGCGGCACCGACGAGGGCTTCCGCGCCTCCGCCCGACCGATCCCGGGTCCGCACACGGAGCCGTTCGCGGAGGTCGCCCGCCGGCACGACGCCTGGATCCTGATCGGCAGCACGGCCGAGATCAGCGCCGACCCCGACCGGCCGTACAACACGTCGGCGCTGATCGCCCCCGACGGTTCGCTCGCGGCGATCTACCGGAAGGTCCACCTGTTCGACGTCGCCGTCGACGAGGGGCCGGCCGACACCGAATCGGCGCGGGTCACGCCCGGCGACCGGCTCGTGTGTGCCGAGGTCGACGGGATCGCGATCGGTCTGTCGGTGTGCTACGACCTGCGCTTTCCTGAGCTCTACCGCTCACTCGCGCTGGCCGGCGCCTCGATCCTGACCGTCCCGGCCGCCTTCACGGAACGGACGGGACGCGATCACTGGGAGGTGCTCCTGCGGGCCCGGGCGATCGAGAACGCCGCGTATGTCCTGGCGCCGTCGCAGATCGGCGGGCCGCCGGGACAGCCCGCCTACGGCCGGACGATGGTCGTCGACCCGTGGGGCACGATCGTCGCCCAGGCCCCCGACGTCGTCGGGATCGTCAGGGCGACCCTGGACCTCGACCGGGTGGCCGCGATCCGCCGCCAGATCCCCGTGCTCGCGAACCGCCGACCAGCCACCTATCG
>DASYSM010000147.1:0-12504 GCA_036003325.1 Candidatus Limnocylindrales bacterium | reverse complement strand
CCGATGCCGAGAGCGAGCGCCCGACCGTTCCGTGCCTCGATCCCGGCCCGCCAGGTGGCGCGCAACGAATAGGCCGCCAGTGCCAGGAACACGATCCCGAGGACCACGCCGCCGGCCGCCAGGAGCGGGATCTGCGACGCGTCGCGGACGGTGATCGCATACAGCACGAACACCAATGACCCGATGAGGGCGATGGCGAGGAACACGATCCCGGGCGAGACGCTCCGCCCACCGCTCTCGCGGGTCGTCACGCGTCTGTCCCGAACGATCGGTGGTACACGGCCACGTTATACGACAGTCGTGGGCGCTTCATGCCGCCGGCCACGTCCCTGCCGACCGCCCCGAACGCCGCGTCGAGGAACGCGGTACCCGCTTCGATCGACTCGAATGTCCAGAAGCAATGCACGACGCGGACCTTGAACCCGCCAGTCAGGAACGGTCCGTCGCGGCGGCTCCACGGCCCGTATTCAGGCAGGTCCCCGCGCAGCCGCGACACGTCGTCGCGCCCGTAGTCGTGGACCACCAGCAACCGCCCGCCGGGCCGCAGGATCCGCTCCGCCTCGGCCACATCGTGCGCGAGGTCCTCGCGGAACGGGCTCCACATGCTGATCACCACGTCGGTCGAGGCGTCGGGCGCAGCGAACCCGGCCGGTCCGTTCGCGGCCGCCAGCGCCACCCGCGCGCCGAGCTCGCTCAGTTGTCGGGCACGGATCCCATCCACGCCGTCGAGCAAGAGCACATCGCGTCCCCCGACCGGACCGAGTGCCTCCAGCGTGCGCGGGATCTTCGCCTCGACATCGAGGATCCGGGCCAGCTGCTCGGCGAGGTCGGGTCCGAGGTCGATCGGTAGATCTGCCACAAGGCCGCGAAGTATGACGGCAAAGCACAAGGTCGACCCGGCGACGGCCGGACGACTGCCGCTCGCCGTCGTCAGACGATGCGCAGGACCGCCCCGCTCTGCGGCCCGAGCTCGATCGACGCGCCGCCATCGAGCAGCGGTGTCTCGGACGTTCGGGCGAGCCCGGGCAGCTCGGTCGGGACTAGACGGCCGCCGGCGCTCGGTTCGGCCGGCTCATCGGGAACGCGGATCGCGAGGCGGACGGCCGAATCGCCGGCGTTGACGGCCACGATGAACCGCGCCGCGCCGGCCCCGCGCTCGAAGGCGACCGCCGACCCCGCCGCCCCGACCACGCGCAACGGATCGTCACGCAACCCAGGTTCGGCCGCCCGAAGGCGCAGCATCGCCCGGATCGACTGGCGCAACCCGGCGTCCCAGTCGGCCTCGTCCCATGGGAATCCGGCGCGGTTGGCCGGGTCGTTCGCACCCATCAGCCCGATCTCATCGCCGTAGTAGAGACACGGGGCACCCGGCAGCGTGGCCAGCAGCAGGACAGCCAGCCGGACCGCAGCGATGTCCCCGCCGAGCACGGTCCGCAGCCGCGGCGTGTCGTGCGAGCCGAGCAGGTTCAGCTGGGACGCCGTGACGTCTGCGTCGTAGGCGGCGCAGATCTCGAGGACACGGGCGCCGAACGCCGGCCCATCGGTCGGTCGGACGTGATGCCGGTACTGGTCGTGGCCGGCGACGACGCCAAGGTCGAGCCGCGAGCCGCCGGCGAAGCCGAGGATCGCCTCGCCGAGCGGGTAGTTCATGAGTGCATCGAACCGGTCGCCACGGACCCAGTCGGGGGCGATATGCCAGATCTCGCCGACCAGGTAGGCGTCGGGCTTGACCGTCCGACAGCGCGCCCGGAACTCGTGCCAGAACGACTCGTCGGCGATCTCCTCGGGGACATCGAGCCGCCAGCCGTCGATGCCGAAGCGGAGCCAGTGCTCGGCGACACCGAACAGGAACTCGCGCACCCCTGGATCGTCGGTGTTGAGCTTCGGCAGAGCCGGCAGCCCCCACCACGCCTCGTACCCGAGGGCCGCCGACCGCGCGCCGGGCGGCGGATAGGCGAGCAACGGCCGGCCGCCATCCAGGCGCGCGTCGTCGAGGTGGAACCAGCCGCGATATGGCGAGTCCGCCCCGGTCTCGACGACGTGGTGGAACGGCCAGAACCCGCGCCCGCTGTGATTGAAGACGCCATCGAGCACCACCCGCATGCCACGGGCATGGGCGGCATCGAGGAGCTCGCGCAGAGCGTCGTCGCCACCGAGCAGCGGATCGACCGCGAGGTAGTCGTCGGTGTGGTAGCGGTGGTTCGAGGCGGACGTGAAGATCGGGTTCAGGTAGAGCGCCGTGACGCCGAGGTCCTCGAGATAGTCGAGGCGCCCGGTGACACCTCGCAGGTCGCCGCCCTTGAAGCCGTTGACCGTCGGTGGGGCGTCCCACGGCTCGAGGACGCCGGGCTTGTGCACCCGCGCGCTCGGGGCGAACCGGTCGGGGAACACCTGGTAGAAGATGGCGTCCCGGACCCACGCCGGGGTGTCGACGGTCATCGGCGGGGGAACGGGCCGGTGGAAGCGCGGACGACGAGATGCGTCGGCAGGACGCGATGCTCCGGTGTCGTGGCACCGGCGCCGGCGGGCCCGGTCCGCGCATCGATGGCCGCGAGGAGCAGCTCGATGGCTTCGCGGCCCTTGCGCGCGATCGGTTGGTGGATGGTCGTGAGCGCGGGTTCGAGGTAGGCCGCCACCTCGATGTCGTCGAAGCCGACCACGCTGACATCGGTGGGTACCCGGAGGTCACGGGCGCGCAGGGCTCCGATCGCTCCGATCGCCAGGGCATCGCTCATGGCCAGGATGCCGGTCGGTCGCAGGCCGGCCCGCCAGGCTCGATCGAGTGCCTCGCCGCCGCCTTCGATGGTAGCCGGGCCGGCCACCACGGCACCGTCGGCGAGCGCGGCCCCCGCAGCGGACAGCGCCTGTCGGTAGCCGGCGACGCGGCGGGCGGTGACCCCGTTCGGATCGGGGCCGGCGGTGGCGCTCGAGCCGGGTGTCGGCGGCTCGACCCCGATGACCAGCAGATCGCGATGACCGAGCGCGAGGAGGTGCTCGGCCGCGGCGCGCGCTCCCCCGATGTCATCGATCGAGACGGAGCTCCAGCCGGGAACCGCGGTGGAGTCGACGAGCACGATCGGGACGCCCGTTCGCCGGATCTCGTCGACCTCGGGATGGTCGCCTGCCAGCCCGACCGCGACCACACCATCGACCGTGGCGTGATGCATCGCCCCTGCCAGCGAGCCACGCAACGGCGAGATGAACTGGAGCGCATAGCCGGCCTTCTCGGCGGCGGCCCCGATCCCGGCCGCGAACGTGCCGAAGAACGGGTTGGCGAAGACGACCGACAGCGGCTGCGGGGTGAGCACACCGATCGTCAGCGTGGCGCCCTGGGTGAGCATCCGGGCGACAGGATGGGGCGTGTAGCCGAGTCGCTCGGCGATGATGCGGATCCGATCGGCCGTCTCGGGCGCCAGCCGCTCGGGGCTGTTGAACGCGAACGAGACCGCGGTCTTCGACACGCCCGCCTCGCGGGCGACGTCGTCGATGCGGGGCCGGACGGTGCGCTGCTCCACGTTGCTCCGGGTCCTCCGCGATGACGGTCCCGTAAACCGGTTTAGGCGGTCGTCCCGACGGTACGAGCGCGCAGACGTCGATGTCAAGGTGGTCGGGCACGCGCCGTGAACGCGTGGGGCACCGTGGTCGGCGCGACCCGCCTCACTCTCGGCTACGATGCGAAGCCCATGCTGACCCGTATCCGTGAGATGCCCGGCGGTATCCGCCTGTTCCTCGGCTATGCCTTCCTGATCCTGGCCGGGATCGGTCTCAGCCTGCGCTCCGTGGTGGATACCGCGATCTCGACGCCGGTCAGCGTCGAGGGGCTGATCGTGATGTGCCTGCTCGCCTACACGATCTTCACCACGACGTTGGTGCTGCAACGGAAGCAGGCGGCGCGCGCGCTGGCCCTCGGCCTGGCCAGCCTCACGATCCCGCTCGTCCCGCTGCTGGCCCTCAGCCGGTTGATCGTCGAGGCCATCTTCGTGACCGCGCTGGGCCTGCTGCTCTTCCGCGGCCTGCTCCGGCCCGAGGTCCGCACGTATCTGAACGAGCAGTGACGAGCGCGCGACACCGGCGAGCGGCCCATCCGAACACGAACACGGCGCGGGACGGGTACCCTCTTGGCTGCGCGGGCGCATCGATGCCGCGTCCCGACCCCCACCACCTGACCCGACCAGCCATCTGAACCACGAGGGAAACCCGTGAGCAAAGCGAACCGCCGGCGACAGCGGCCCGGCTACAAGCCCTCGACGGCGCGACCGTCGGGCGCCCCGGGCTCCACACCGCCGAGCTCGCCCGGCGCGACCATCCCGCCGACGCAGCCGACACCGACGACGGGCGGCGGGGCCGACGACACGGCCGCCGCCGGCGTCTCTGTCGATGCCGCGGCTGAGCCGATCACGCTCGGCGCCACGCCGGGCGCGACTGCCGCCGCTCCCAGCATGTCCGCGACCGGCAAGGCAGCGACCGGCAAGGCAGCGACCGGCTCATCGGCGCGCCCGGGTGGCACCTCCACCCGGCCCGCGACATCCACTCGCGCCGGCGCCGGACGCGCCGGTCGGCGTGAGCGCCAGCGGGTCGCTTATCAGCCGTCCTTTCTCGAGCGCCACCGGACGCCGCTGGTCGTGATCGGCGCGATCGTCGGTGTCGCGCTCCTGTCGGCCTTCGTCTTCTTCCAGGCATCGCAACCTGCCTTCGCCTGCTCGACGATCTGGACGCCGGCACCGACCGCATCGCCGGCGCCGGGCGCCACCCCCAACCTCGGCTACTCGCAGCCGGACATGGGCCACAACCACGTGACCCCGGGCACGAAGGTGACCTACACCTATTGCGCCCCCGCGTCGGGCAACCACTTCAACAACCCGGGCACGTCGGGCCCCATCCCCGCCCGCGTCTACGGCCCGAGCGACCAGGTCATCCCGCAGGGCTGGATCCACAATCTCGAGCATGGCGGGCTGGTCATCCTGTACAAGGGCGACAGTGCCGGAGCGACCCCGGAGGGCCAGGCGGCCTTCAAGCAGTACTTCGACGCGTTCCCACCCACCGCCAACTGCGGCCCGGTGATCGCCCGGTTCGACCAGATGAGCTCGCCGTTCCAGGCGATCGTGTGGGGTCGCGTGCTGCTGCTCGACACCTTCGACCAGGCGCAGATCACGGCCTACTGGAACCAGTGGGGCGGCAAGACGAACCTCGAACCGCTCTGCCCGACCCCGAACAGCAGTCCGAACCCGAGCGCCACCGAGCCGCCGAACACGTCACCGTCGCCGAGCACACCGTCGCCGAGCACACCCTCGGCGAGCTGATCGAGCCCGCCGGAGACCCCCGCTCATGCGCCTCGTCTCGTATCTCGGGCCCGACGACGCCGGGACGGCGATCCTGGTCGATGGCCGGTTGATCCCGGTCATGGACGGCTTCCTGACCGGGCCCGACCTCGAACCCGGATCGCTCGACGACCTCCGTCGTCGGGGGGAGACGCTGGCCGGCGCCACGGGCATCGGTCTCGGTGAGGTCCGGACGATCGCGCCGGTCCCGATCCCGGGCAAGGTCATCTGCGTCGGTCTGAACTACCGCGAGCACGTCAACGAGGGCGGCCGCCCGGTGCCGGCCCGACCACTGCTGTTCTCGAAGTTCGCCAACGCCGTCATCGCCGACGGGGACGACATCGTCCGGCCGGAGGGCACCCACGCCCTCGATCTGGAGGTCGAGCTCGGCGTCGTGATCGGGACGACGGCCCACCGTGTCGCGCGCGCGCAGGCGCTCGACCACGTCGCGGGCTACGTGGTCGTCAACGACGTGAGTGCGCGCGACTGGCAGGGCATCCGGGCGGCACTCGGCGAGGGGGAGGTCGGCGACGGCCAGTGGTTGCGCGCCAAGGGCTCCGACACGTTCCTGCCGATGGGTCCGGTCTTCGTCACCGCCGACGAGATCCCGGATCCGCAGACCCTTCGCCTGCGCTCGTGGCGGATCCCGGGCGCGGGCCCGGACGCCGGCCGGCTGCTCCCCATGCAGGACGGCACGACCGCCGACATGATCTGGACCGTCGCCGAGCTGATCGAGCACATCAGCCGCGCGATCACGCTCGAGCCGGGCGATGTCATCGCGACCGGCACGCCGGCCGGCGTCGGTGTCTACAGCGACCCGCCGGTATTCCTCGAACCGGGCGATCGCGTCCGCTGTGAGATCGATGGCATCGGGACGGTCGAGAACACGGTCATCGACTGGACCGACGACGTCGACGACGACACGGACTGATGCTCGCCCTGGTCAAGACCCACGCCGGCCCGGGTCTCGAGCTGCGCGATGTGCCGATGCCGGCTATCGGCATCAACGACGTCCTCATCCGGGTCCACAAGACCGGCATCTGCGGCACGGACCTCCATATCGAATCGTGGGATCCGTGGGCGGCCAAGACGATCCATCCGCCGCTCGTCGTCGGCCATGAATTCGTCGGCGATGTCATCGAGATCGGCAGCAACGTGGCCGACTTCCAGCCGGGCGACCTCGTCTCGGGCGAGGGGCACGTGGTCTGCGGTCGGTGCCGTCACTGCCTGGCCGGCCGGCGCAACCTGTGCCCGAACACGATCGGCCTCGGCGTCGGGCGCGACGGTGCGTTCGCCGAGTACGTCGCGCTGCCGATGACCAACGTGTGGCACCACTGGCCGGGCATCAACGAGGAGGTCGCCGCGATCTTCGACCCGTTCGGCAATGCGGTCCACACGGCGCTCGCCTTCGCCGTCCTCGGCGAAGACGTCCTGATCAGCGGCGCCGGGCCGATCGGTCTGATGGCCACGGCGGTCGCGCGCCACGCGGGTGCCCGTCATGTGGTGGTGAGCGAACCCAACGCCTACCGCCGCGCCATCGCGATCCGGATGGGCGCCACGCTCGCGATCGACCCGCGCGAGCGGTCGCTCGAGTCGGCGTTCGAGGAGCTCGACATGGTCGAGGGGTTCGACGTCGCGCTCGAGATGTCCGGCAACCCATCGGCGCTGCGGGCGGCCATCGCGGCGATGGCCCACGGCGGTGGCATCGCCATCCTCGGCATCCCGACCGAGGAGATCAGCCTCGACATCAACGCCATCGTGTTCAAGATGCTGACGGTCCGGGGCATCTACGGTCGCGAGATGTACGAGACCTGGTACAAGATGACGGTGATGCTCCAGTCGGGACTCGACATCACCCCGGCCATCACCCACCGGTTCGGGTTCCGTGAGTTCGAGGCCGCGTTCGCCGCGGCACGCGCCGGCGACTCCGGCAAGGTCATCATGGATTGGACGACATGACAGCCCACGACACCGGCCGCGCCGACCCGCTCGCCTTCCTCGCCGACGAGGTCGCCGCGCTCCGAGAGCGCCATCTGTACCGCGCGCTGCGGGTCATGTCATCGGCGCAGGGGCCGATCGTGTCGGTCGACGACCGCCGGCTCATCTCGCTGTCCTCGAACGATTACCTGGGGCTCACCCACCACCCGCGCGTGTGCGACGCGGCGGCCGACGCGGTCCGCGAGTTCGGGTCCGGCAGCGGGGCCGTGCGGACGATCGCCGGCACGATGTCGATCCACGAGGCGCTCGAGGCCGAGCTCGCCGTCTTCAAGGAGACGCCGGCGGTCCTGACCTTCCAGTCGGGCTTCACGGCGAATACCGGGGTCATCCCGGTCGTCACCGGCGAGACGGACCTGATCGTGTCCGACGCGCTCAACCACGCCTCGATCATCGATGGGATGCGACTGTCGAAGGCGCCGCGCAAGGTCTTCCCTCACGCCGACGTCGAGGCCCTCCGCGAGATCCTGCGCGAGGCCCGCACGACGGGGCGGCCGGGTGGCGGGGAGTATCGGCTGATCCTGGTCGTGACCGACGGGGTGTTCTCGATGGATGGCGACATCGCGCCACTCCCCGGGATCGTCGCGGCGGCCGAGGAGTTCGATGCGGCCGTCATGGTCGACGACGCCCATGCCAGCGGCGTCCTCGGCCGCGACGGGCGTGGCTCGGTCGACCACTTCGGTCTGCACGGCCGCGTCGCCATCCAGGTCGGCACCCTGTCGAAGGCAGTCGGCTCGCTCGGTGGGTACGTGGCCGGTTCGATGGCCCTGCGCGAGATCCTGACCCAGCGCGCGCGGCCGTTCCTCTTCTCGACGTCCCACCCGCCGTCCGTGGTGGCGTCCTGTCGCGAGGCGATCAAGGTCATGCAGGACGAGCCCGAGCTGCTCGAGCGTCTGTGGGCCAATACCCGCTCATTCAAGACCGAGCTGACCCGGCTCGGCTTCGACACGGGCGTGTCCGAGACCCCGATCACGCCGGTCATGATGGGCGACCCCGACACCGCCGGCCGCTTCAGCGACCGGCTCATCGAGGAGGGCGTGTTCGCCCAGCCCGTCGTGTTCCCGACGGTCGCCATCGACAAGTCCCGCCTGCGCACCATCGTCACGGCGGCCCACGCCGACGAGCAGCTCGACATCGCGCTGGCCGCCTTCGACCGCGTCGGCCACGAGCTCGGCCTCATCGCCGGGTGACCTTGGCGTCGGCGGTCGGCCCGCGTGTCGCGACCTTGCCGGACGAGGGCGCGCAGGAAGGCACTTTTCGGATGGTTCTCTCCAAGCGGAACGACCGCCGACGGAGCGGGGCCGCCTGGCGAGGCCGGGCCGGCCTCCGCCGCCTCCGCGCGCCGACACGGCCCGCGGCAGGACGGCCCGCGGCAGGACATCCCGTACGAAGACACTCGGCCCCAAAGATCGTTCCGCTTGATCGGAACCATTCGCGAATCGCCTTTGTGGGCGACGTCACCGGCGGTGTGCTCCGCGCGACGCTCGGCGGGGTGCTCCGCGCGGCTCCGGCCCCGACCGCGGCCCAGGAACGGCCATGACCGACCGCCAGGCACGTGACCTGCCACTCGACGCCCACCTGCACACCGACCTGTCGCCCGACAGCAGCGTCCCGATCGATGCCTACGCGGCGGCCGCGGTCGAGCGAGGGATCGCCGAGATCGCGATCACGGACCACCTCGACTTCGAGCCGGGCGCCCCGGCGTTCGGCTACGCGACGTTCGCCGATCGCGAGCGGATCGTCCGTGATGCCGCAGAACGCTGGGCTCCCCAGGGGGTCCGCATCCGCTTCGGCGTCGAGCTGACCTACGACCGCGTCTGGGAGGCGGACATCCGCGACCATCTGGCCCACCACGCGTACGACTTCACCATCGGCTCGGTCCACGACCGGGTCGAGTCGCCGTACAGCCCACGCAGCGTGTCGAGCTGGGTCTCGGGACGCTCGCTCGCCGACATCGTCGCGCCGGCCTTCGACGAGGTCGTCGCCGCGGCACGGTCCGGGCTGTTCGACACGATCGGCCACATCGACGTGGTCAAGCGCTATCTGTATCCGCACGTCCTGCCGGCCGCGCTCGAGGCGGCGCCCGAGCTGTATGAGCCGATCCTGCAGGCGCTGGTGGACAGCGGAACGGCTCTCGAGGTCAACACCAGCGGCCTGCGCTATCCCGTCGCGGTCACGTTCCCGCACGCCGCGATCGTGAACCGATTCCATGAGCTGGGCGGCCGGGCGATCACCATCGGCTCGGACGCGCACGGCGCGGCCCAGTTCGCCTGGGGACTGGCGGACGGCTACGACATCGCGGCCGCCGCCGGGTTCGACGCACTGACCTTCCGGCGCGGCCACGCAACACCACGTGTCGAAATACCGTTTCGCGCTCACTAGGGCCTTCGGATCCGCGGTTGTCGGAGGTAGGATGACCCCGGCATGACCCAGGAACCTAACGACACGCCCGGCCGTTCGTTGTGAGCCTTGACGAGACCGCGATCGAGCGGCTGGTGGAAGATGCCCAGGCGGGGGATGCCTGGGCTTTCGGTCGATTGTTCGACCACTACCACCTACCCATCCACCGGTACGTCGCGAGCCGCGTCCGTCGCCCGAGTGACGCGGAGGACCTGACGCAGCTGGTCTTCGTCAAGGCCCTGGAAGCGCTGCCTCGATACGAATCCCGAGGTATCCCGTTCGGGGGCTGGCTGTTCCGCCTGGCACGGAACACGGTCATCGACTTCATCAGGACCAGCCACGAGCACGCCGACCTCGCCCAGTCGGCCGACCGGGCGGACGGCGATGCCGGCCCGGATGAGCTGGCGGTGACCCGCCAGGAGATCGACGCGGTCGGGGCCGCTCTATCGACCCTGACCGAGGACCAACGCGACGCCATCACGCTGCGCTTCTTCGCCGGCCTCTCCGCCCGCGAGGCGGCCGAGGTGATGGGGAAGCAGGAAGGAACCGTTCGCGGCCTGCAGTTCCGGGCGATCGCCGCCTTGCGGCGCCAGCTCGGGATCGACGAGCCCGAGGCCAACATGGCGGCCGGGGCGCTCGAGCGACCGAGGACGGGCTGATGGAAGACGACATGATCGATCAGACCGCAGCTGGGTATCTGGAGCTGGCGCGACGCCTCGAGGCGTACGCGGATCTCCGTCTGACCCCGAGCGCGGCAGCCACGACCCGGATGCGCACGGCGGTCATGAACGCAGCGCATCGGCGGGCGGCCCTGATCGGCGCCGACGCGATGTCGGACGCGGCCGGCGACACCCTGACGCCCCCTGCCGCATCCCGTGACAGGACTGTCCGGGCGCGCGTCTCGTGGCGGCGTCCCGCCGCCGCCGTCCTCGCCGCCACCTTCGCGCTCAGCATCCTCGCCGGGTCCGTCTATGGCACGCGGGCAGGCGGGCCGTTCTACGCGGCCCGCCTGTGGGCCGAGATGGCCAACCTCCCGTCGGGTCTGCTGGACCGCGCCCTGGCCGAGGGCACCCGGCTCGACCAACGGATCCGCGAAGCGCAGGAGGCCTCGAGCGCGGGCGACGTGCCCGGCACCGAGGCGGCGCTCGCCGCGTATTCGTCGATCGTGATCGAGGCCGCCGCGGGCAGCGACGGGGATGCGACCGCAAGCGCCGCGCTCGAGGTGACGGTCAGCCGCCACGTCGGGGTCCTGACCCTGATGGTCGGCAGCGTCCCGACGCAGGCGCGGTCCGCCGCGGAGGAGGCACTGGCGTCGAGCACGACCGCGCTCGACGACCTGGAGAGCGCAGGCAAGCACCCCAGCGACCGCGATCCATCGACGACGCCGGGCATCCACGGCACCCCGGGCGACAGCGACGATGTCGTGGCACATGACCCGTGGGCGACCGACCCCGTGGCGGCGAACCACGGCGACGCAGCCGCGCCAACGGCCAAGCCGACGCCCGATGACCACAAGCCCGACAAGGGAGCACCCGACCCCCACCGCCCGCCCTCTCCGGCACCGCCGAAGGACGGACTCCACATCAACGCCGAAGAGCACGGCGATGCCGGTGCGCAAGGCCCCGCCGCAGGTCAGGCTCGCCCATAGCTGATGCGGCTTGATGTCATCGGCGCCGGACCGGCCTACTCCGACCGGGCTGGCGCAACGGGGGCCTGTTATCTGCTTCGCCATGCCGGCGCGAGCCTCGTCCTGGACCTCGGCCAGGGCTCGTTCCCGCGGCTGGCCGGGCTGGTCGACCCCGCCGACGTGGAAGCCGTCGCGGTCAGTCACCTCCACCCCGACCACTACATCGATGTCGTTCCGCTCCGCCATTACCTGCGCTACGAGAAGCCGCGGCGGCGGGTGCGGGTCATCGCCCCGGCGGACCTCGAGGCTCGTCTCGACGCCCTGCACGACGAGCCCGGCTTCAGCGCCCAGTCACTCGATATCGAGGTGCTGGAGGTGGGCACGATCGACGTCGGGCCGTTCGCGTTGGAGGCGAGGAACGTGACCCACACCCGCGACAGCTATGGCTTTCGCGTGGCGCCGATCGACGGCGGCGCCGACGCGCCGGGACTCGTCTACTCGGGCGACTGCGGGGATGCCACCGATATCGATGTCCTGGTGCGTCCCGGGGACACCCTGCTGTGCGAGGTGTCGTTCGGGCCCGGGCCGGTCGTGGCCGGGGCCGGGCATCTCGATGGTCCGGCCGTCGGCGATCTCGCGCGACGCACCGGGGCCGGGCGGGTGCTGCTCACGCACCTGCAGATGGGGTACCACCGAGGAGCGACCGTCGACAGCGTGCGCGCGCGGTTCGACTTCGGCCCCGTCGAGCTCGTCGATCCGGGCTTCGAGACGACCATCGGCATCTGACGGAGCCCGCGAGGCTGATGTCACAGCCGCGCTCGCGGTGGCCCTCGAAGCAGAACGACCGAGGCACCCCACCAGTGGTGGAGCGCCCCGGTCGCACGCCGCTCGGGGTCGCGGCGCATGAATGGGAAGGCGGATGAGACAGCCGGCCGCCCGTCCCCCTGCGGGAACGTGGCGGCCGGCTGGTCGCGGCGAAGGTCTAGCGGCGGTTCCGGCGTCGAACGGCGGCCGGGACCGGGGTGACGAAGCTGACGCCGAGGATCAGGGTGGCGAGCGCCGCCAGGATCAGCACCATGCTGCTGCCCGGGTTGCTCGGCCCCGTCGTGGCCAGCGTGTCGGTCGGGGGTGGGGTCGGCTTGTGCGTCTCCGCGGCCGGCGGCG
>DASYSM010000146.1:0-11433 GCA_036003325.1 Candidatus Limnocylindrales bacterium | reverse complement strand
GTGGAACGGGTCGCCGAACTCGTACGGCTTGGTCGTCTCCTCGCGCTCCCCTCCCCGGCCGCCGCGGTCGATCCGGTGGCCGCCGAACGCGTCGCGCTGGAGCCGCGCGAACAGGTCATCGAGGACCTTCTGCCCGATGCGGCGGGAGCCGCGAGGTGTCAGCTCGAGCCGATCGCCGTCGCGGGTCAGATAGCCGGCCTCCTCGAGCCGGCGGGCCAGGTCGTCGAGCGCCTCGAGGTCGCGGGCCGCTTCCTCGCCGAGCAGCTCGCGCACCTCGTCGTGGTCGATGGCGGCCAGGTCGGCGGGCGAGTCCACGTCGGACAGGGCGTCCCCGAGCCGATCCATCGCCTGGAGTCGGCCGATCTGGGCGAGCGCGCCGTCGAGCCCGAGCGGCTCGTCCCCACCGAAGGGCACACGGTCGCCGAGTCCGCCGGGCAGCAGCAGATCGAGGTTCGACGCCAGCTGGGCGAGATCGACCAGCAGCCGGTCATCGCGCAGGAGGGCGTCCATCATCGATGCCAGCTCGGCGCGCTGCTCGGGGCTCATCGACCGGAGGAGCGACTGCATGGCGGCCATCCGCTGGGCCAGCTGGTCGATGATGTCGTCGAAGGTCCGGGCTCCCGGGAAGAAGCGGCCGTGCTTGGCGAGGAACTCGGACGCGTCCGGATCGCCGCCGCCGATCCGCTCGCGGATCAGCTGGTTCAGGTCACGGACCATCTCCCGATTGGCGGCGAGGTCCTCCGGGCTCATCGTGCGGATGGCCTCGGACATCCCGGAGACGAATTGGTCCAGGACCTGGCCCTGGAGCCGCTTGACCAGCTCGTCGAACTTCTCGCGCGCATTCGGCTCGAGGAAGTCGTAGTCCTGGAGGCCACGGATCCGCTCTCCGATGTCGGCGGGCAGGCCATCGAGCTGGTCGAGCCGGCGCGCCGAGACGTCGCGGAGCATCGAGCGGAGCTCCTCGGGTGTGTCGCCGGCGACCTGTGACGCCTCGTCGAGCCGGCGTTCGACACCCGACCGCTCCTCGGAGACGATGTCGTCGAGCTCGCGTCGGATGTCGCCGAGGACGTCGTCGAGGCCGTAGCGTTCGAGCATCTCTTCCCGCTGGCGCTCGAGGCGGTCGATGAGATCGCGCAGTCCGGCCATGTCACCGCGGGTCGGGTCACCGGTCCGCCAGCCGCGATCCATCAACCGCCGAAGGGCCTCGGCGATGTCGCCTTCGGCCATCACATCGTCGGCGAGCGCGTCGAGGATCTCGTCGGCCTCGAGGTCGGCCACCTGCTGGCTGCCGTCCCACGCCGAGTAGCGCGCCGCCCGGGCGAGTGCGTCCGCGGCCGCCTCGCGGGCGGTCGGTCGCCGCGCCGCCGCGAACGGGCCGAGGTCGCGCGGATCGGGCGTGTAGCCGGTCATGTCGTGGGCGCGGACGGTGGCAGGCCGGCTGGCGGTCGCGAGCCGACGGGCGATGGTGCCGACCCGGCGGGCGGTGATGGCGGCGACCCCGCGGGCGGTGGTGGCGGCGACCCGGCGGGCGGTGGTGGTGGCGGCCCGGCGGCCCGCGGTGACCCGGCGGCCCGCGGTGACCCGGCGGCCCGCGGTGACCCGCGGTCACCGTTCTTCGTGGGAACGGTGTCCGGGCGATCAGGCGGTGACCCGCGGTCAACGATTCCGACCGGAACGGTGTCGGGGCGGCGAGATGGTGACCCGCGGTCACCGATCCGGGCGGGTTCCCACGACAACGGACCGGGATCCGGCCGTTCGGCCTCCAAATGGTGACCCGCGGTCACCATGACGGACTGCCCAGGCCACGATCGATCGATTTCGGTGACCGTCGGTCAACGCGGGAACCGAGCCGGGCAGTTCGAGCCGGATTCGTTGACCGCGGGTCACCACGTCCCGCACCACGTCCCGCACCACGTCCCGCACCACGTCGCTCACCACGCCGCGCACCATCTCGCGCATCTCCTCGCCGGCCACCGTGCCCGCGCACGTGCCCGCCCGCGCCGCTCCAGAACCCCGGCGTCTCCCCCGGCACCGCCCCCCGCCGCCTCGCTGCGGTCACCGGTGGTAGACCGTCCCGCCGGGGATCCGGTCCTTGTTGAGCCGCCGGGCGAGATGCAGTCCCTCGAGCAGGAATTCGACGGCGGACGCAACGACCGCCGGCTCCTCGGACCCGTCCGTGACGTCGTACGCGCCCAGCCGGTCGACCGCCATCGACAGCCCCGGCACCTCGCGCATCCACGCGACGTACTCGCGCGACGGTGTCCGGTCGCCGGTCTCGACCGTGAACCCATCCTCGAAGGCGTCGACGACGCCCTCCAGCTCCTCGACCGACAGGTGCCGGTTGAAGGTCGTGTGGAGCGCCTTGGTGATGAGCCGCTCGACGATCCGTTCCTCAGGCGACTCGTCACCGGCGGTCTCGAGTTCGACCTTGCCGACGGTCGAGGCGACCACCGCCCCCAGATCCGAGACGCGCGGTGCCGCGACCGGCTCGCCGAGGCGGACGGCGCGCTTGAGGGCGGCCGCCTCGAGCACCTCCGAGTTCGCCACCGACACGCGCACGCTGACCCCGGACCGCTGACTGATCTCGGCTGACCGACGAGCGAGGTGGGTCAGCTCGGCGACCAGCTCCTCCATGAACGCGGGAACGACCACGGGCGGCACCCCGTCTTCGGCCGGGAAGCGGTGCTTCTCCTGGCGGACGATGGCCATCTCGTGCTCGAGCGTCCGAGGATAGTGCGTTCGGATCTGCGACCCGAGGCGGTCCTTCAGCGGCGTGATGATCCGGCCACGCGAGGTGTAGTCCTCCGGGTTCGCCGACGCGACCATGTACAGGTCGAGCGGCAGGCGAACGACGAAGCCGCGGATCTGGACGTCGCGCTCCTCGAGGATGTTGAGGAGCCCCACCTGGATCCGCTCGGCGAGGTCGGGCAGCTCGTTGATCGCGACGATCCCCCGGTTGGCTCGCGGGATCAACCCGTAATGGAGGGTCAGCTCGTCCGACAGGTACCTGCCCTCGGCGACCTTGATCGGGTCCACCTCGCCGATGAGGTCGGCGATGGTGATGTCGGGCGTCGCCAGCTTCTCGGCATAGCGACGGTCGCTCGGCAACCAGTCGATCATCGTCGCCTCGCCGTCGCGCTCGACGATGGCGCGGGCGGCCGGGCTGATCGGGGCGGTCGGGTCGTCGTTGAGCTCGCCGCCCCGGACGACCGGCAGCCACGGGTCGAGCAGACCCACGAGCAGCCGCGCCATCCGCGTCTTGGCCTGGCCGCGCTCGCCGAGGAAGACGAGGTCGTGGCCGGCAAGGATGGCGTTCTCGATGCCCGGCACCACGGTCTCGTCGTAACCGACGACGCCCGGGAAGACCTGCACGCCCGCGGCCAGCCGCTCGAGGAGGTTGGCGCGAAGCTCCTCCTTGACGGTCCGCGGGCGCCAACCCGAGGCACGCAGTGCCGCGAGAGTGGTCGGTTGGGGGGCGGCGGTGTCGATGGGATCCACGGCGTGCTCCGGCTGGGACGAGCAAGGCTCGGACGGCGAGCCTAAGCGTCGTCTGCCGGAGCGTCAAACCCCGGGCGGTCCGACGACAGCCCGCCTGCCGTGATGCCTCGTTCAGCGGCCGCTGTCGAGCAACTCGAGGACGTCGGCGAACCGCGCGATGCCGCGCTCGCCCGACGGGGCCAGGAGGATCTGGACATGCTCGACGCCGATCTCCGCGAGGCCGCGCAGGCGGTCCGCGACCGCCCTCGGCGATCCGGCGATCGAGCCTCCCGCCGCTTCCGCGCCGTCGAGCGCGACCGAGACGCCGATCGTCTTGGCCAGGGTGCCCGGCTCGCGTCCGCGCGCCGCGCAGGCCGCATCGACGCGGCTGACGGCCGTCTCGATGGCGCTGCTGGGATCCTCCTCGTTGAAGACGAACCAGCCGTTCCACAGGTCGGCGTACTCGACGGTGAGGCGGAGCATCCGCGGCCCTGTCCCGAGGGCGCCGATGAGGATCGGCGGGCCGGTCGGGCGCGGTCCGCGCGGGTCGAGCACGGCACGGAAGGCACGGTGGTGGTCCCCGTCGAATTCGACCGACCCCTCGCGCAGGAGCGGCCGGATGATCTGGAGCGCCTCCTCGAACCGCCCGACCGGTCGGTCGAGGCGGAAGCCGAATCGTTCGTGTTCGCTCCAGTGGTCGCCCGCACCGACGCCGAGGATCACCCGCCCGCCGCTCATCTCGTCGACCGTATCGGCGATCTTGGCCAGCAACGCCGGATTGCGGTAGCCCGTGCAGGTCACGAGTGTGCCGAGCTCGACCCTCGAGGTCGCCACCGCCAGGCCCGCGAGGATCGACCACGCCTCCCACGAGGCGCTCAGCGGATCGTCGGGACGGATGGCCTCCGGCCTCGCGCCCTCGAAGGGCGGATCCCAGGCGTCGTCCATCGCGAAATGGTCGGGCACCCACAGGGAGTCGAAGCCGACCGCCTCGGCGAGTCGCGCATCGGCCATCACCGCTGTCCACCGCATCGCGTCCGCTCCGCGGCCGTTGGCCCACCTCGGCAAGCCCGAGCCGTCGGTCCAGATCGGCGGCATGAGCCCGACCTTCAGCGGCCGCTTCGTTGGTGACGTGACGTCACGACGTCCGTCGCCCGACCGGCCCGGGCCGGTCATACGGCCGGCCGGTAGGCGGCGAGGGCGCGCCTGACATCGTCCGGTCCGGTCGTCCCGGCGGCGACGAGGGTCGACAGCAGCTCGCGTCGGCGGTCCGCCTCGATCTCGAAGTCTCCCGGCCGGCGCCCGATGCGGGCCCCGAGCTCCGGCGTGATCCCCCAGCCGAAATGCTCGAGCGAGTCCGTGGCGGGATCCCAGGTCGCGAGCACCGCCGGCCCGAGGCGCTGCAGGTGGCCATGGACGTCGCGCGCGACCGGGCGGACGTAGTGGGCGGCGACGACCCGCCGCCTGCCTCCGTCGACCAGGCGAAGGATCAGCACGACGCCGAGGTGGCTCAGCTCGTCATCGGTCAGACTCACCGGGCGGTGCCGCAGTGCGTCGAAGACATCGTCGAGCGAGTCGGCATGGATGGTCGCGGCGAGGCCGAACCCGATCGATGCCGCCCGGACCGCGATCCGCGCCGGCTCGTCCCAGGTGTAGGCGGGGGTGTGGTTCGACAGCTCGTGGGCGAGCAGGACGGTCGTCTCGGCACGGACCGGTTCGCCGTTCGGGGCCGGTCGCGCCGTGCCGGGCCAGCCCAGCTCGGACGCCTGTGGCAGCCAGTCGAAGGTCTCGGTCGCGCCGGCCAGCTCGATGACGCGGACGGACGCCGGCAGGAAGTCGAGCAGCGCACCGAGCAGCGTGGACTTGCCGACACCCTGCGCCTCGGCGGCGACGACGATCGGGACGCGCGCCTCGACCAGCAGCCACAGCTGGGCGGCCAGCTCGGCGTCGAGGGTGCCGGTCCGGATCAGCTCCACGACCGAACGCGGCTCGGGCGGGATCGGTCGGAACGCCCAGCGGCCCCGCGCAGGCGAGAAGTCAGCCACGGGCGGAGGGTACCAGCCGGCTCCGGGTCGGTCGAAGGACGTCACGACAGGCGGCTGCCGAGCACCGAGAATGGTTCCGTGCCGCTGGAGACGACATGATCGACGCCGCTGATCTGCTCAGGACCGTCCGATCCGTGCTGGTGATCGACTGGCCGACGAAGGACCTGCCGGAGACCCTGTCGCGCGCCGGATACACCGTCTTCGTCAAGGCCGGCCCCGGTGACGACGACTACGTCCTGTACGAAGCGGCCGACGATGGGTCGATCCGGCGACGCCCGATGGACCGGCCGGAGCGGATCGATCTGGTCCATGTCTACCGCCCGATCGAGGAGCTACCCGGCTACGTGGACCTGGCCGTCGGCCTCGGCGCGACCGCCGTCTGGGTGCTGTCCGGTCTCTCCGAGGACGGCTCGCGCGACCGGACCGGGTGCTGGCTGCCCGCCGATCAGTCGGCGGAGGCGCGACGGATCGTCGAGTCGGCCGGCCTCGCCTACGTCGAGCGGCCCGCGATCCTCGAAGCGGTCCACGCGGCCGGGATCGACGGTGCGCGCCGGTGAACCCGGAGCGCGTCGGCGCCAGCCTCGACGTCCGCCCGCTCACCCCGGAACGATTCCCCGACCTGGTCGCCCTGTTCGAGGAGGGCGGCGACCCGAAGTGGTGCTGGTGCACCTACTTCCGCGTCCGAGGCCGGGACTGGTCGAACTCGACCGCCGCCGGCAACCGCGCAGAGCTGGCCGGCCGGGCCGAGCGCGAGGATGTGGCGCCCGGCCTCCTCGCATATCGCGACGGCCGGGTCGTCGGCTGGGTCAGCCTGGGCCCCCGCGAGGACTACGAGCGCCTGACGACCTCCAGGATCCTCGCCGCGATCGACGACACGCCGGTCTGGTCGATCGTCTGCTTCGTGGTCTCGCGTCGGGTGCGCGGCGAGGGCATCGCGACGAGGCTTCTCGCCGCCGCGATCGACTACGCGCGCGATCACGGAGCCACGATGCTCGAGGCCTACCCGGTCGACACGGCCGGCGGCCGCGTCCCGGCCGCGAACGCCTATCACGGCACGCTCCCGATGTTCGAGCGCGCCGGGTTCGAGGTCGTCGAGCGGCGCCAGTGGAACGCCACCTCGCCGGTCCGCCCCATCGTCCGGCTCGCCCTGCGCTGATCCAGTCGCTCGCGACGCGGACTCTGCCAGATAGCCTCCCCAGGACTGGTAGTCAGCGACCTGCGAACTGGCCGAGCGTGGGATCTTGTCAGATATTCTCCGGCCGACTATCTGGCAGCGAATCACACCGAATCCTTGCCGAACAGTCTCCGGGAGGGAATCTGGCAAAGACCCGCGGGTCGTGCCGGTCCCCTGGGCTAGACGTCCCGGAACACCATTCCTACGTCATCCGTCGCGACCACGGCATCGTCGTCCGTCCGGGTTGACACTCGCTTTGACCGGCGGGTAGACTGCCGACCGGCTCGCATGTCGCGGGCGGATCCCCCTCAGCAGGAGGCGGCTCAATGACGACGAACCCGTTCCTCCTCAGCCGATGCGTTGCGCCTATCGGCGCGCGTGTTCGCGGGAGATCTGCGCCCATCTCGAGCTAGACCGCAGGCGGTAGGACCGCCTTCCGGACGAAACCAGAGCCGTGGGCCAGATCGGGCCCCCGGCTTTTTTTGATGCCCTCCCTGTCCAAGCGGCAGGCACGGCAGCCAGAAGCCGCGAGGCCCACCCGACGACCACCGTCGGCATAGGGCCCGCGGCTCTTCGTCGTTTCCCGACCCTCCCCGCCCGACAACCCTGGAGCATCCAGTGACCGCGATCTTGGAACCACAACTGAAGAACGAGCCGACGACCCGGCCGGTCCCGCCGCTCGTGGCGGAACCACCGGTCGTCCGCCCGGCCGGACCGCCGGCGCTCCTCATCGAGGACGTCAGCAAGCGGTTCGTCGTCGGACGGAAGAAGAAGCCGGTCACGGCGATCTCGCACGTGTCGATGCGCCTCGAGCGCGGCGACATCCACGGGGTCCTGGGCGCCAACGGCTCCGGCAAGTCGACGCTCATCCGCCTGATCTGCGGGCTCCTGACCCTCGACGAGGGTCGGGTCGAGGTCTTCGGCCACGACATCGTCCGCGACGAGATGGCGGTCAAGCGCCTCATCAACCGGGTCAGCGTTGACGCCGCCTTCTTCAAGAAGCTCAGCCCGATGGAGAACCTCCTCTTCGCGGCGCGCCTGTATGGCCTCGACGGCCGGACGGCGAAACGCGAGGCGATCGCGATCCTGGCCCGGCTCGGCATCTCGGAGAAGCGGCTCGATCGGCCGGTGGAGCAGATGAGCCGGGGGATGCAGCAGAAGGTCGCGATCGCGCGGGCGCTGCTGACGAGCCCGACCCTGCTGCTGCTCGACGAGCCGACCACCGGCCTCGACCCGCGCTCGAAGCTCGACGTCCAGTCGTTCATCGAGGAGCTCCGGGCGACCCACGACGCGACCATCGTCCTGACCACCCACGACCTGGCCGAAGCAGAACGCCTGTGCGGCCGGATCACGATCCTCAACGACGCGAAGGTCGTCGCCGAGGACACACCGGAGGGCCTCAAGGCCCTCGTCGAGACACCGGGTCGCGAGGCGACCCTCGAAGACGTCTTCATGCGCTACACCGGCCGCTCCCTCGATGACGACATCGAGGAAGACGACGCCGAGAACTGAGGAAAGGAGGTGAATGCCATGTTCCAGGTTCTGGAGCTCAACGCCGAGCTGACGCAGCAACGGATCGAGCGCGAGTTCGCGCTGTCCGCCGAGCGACGTCGGCTGGCCCGCGAGCCTTCCCAGTCCATCCGCCAGGCCATCGGGCGCAGGATCATCGAGATCGGAGCGCGCGTGGCGGCGGAGCCCTCACTCGAGTCGGCTCGGTCCCGTTGAGGGACCGGGCCGGCTCCCCCGCCTGGAGATCACTTCGATGACCGTCGTCACCCATGAGCTGAAGGCCTCGTACGCCTTCATCGAGCGCAACTTCTTCCTGACACGCCGCTACTGGGGCTGGGAGCTCGCCTTCCTGGTCTATTCCGTCGCGGGCGCGCTGTCGATCTCGCTCATCGGGGCCGCGCAGGGCAGCCAGACGCTGCTGCTGTCGCTGATGATCGGCGCCATCTTCTGGAACTACCTGTCGGTCGTCTTCTCGTGGATCGCCGAGACGATCACCGTCGAGCGCTGGGAAGGGACCCTCGAGTACACGATGATGGCGCCGATCCGGCGCTGGTCGCAGCTGCTCGGGTCCGTCGCCTACGCGATGGTCTACGGCCTCGTCCACACCTCGGTCATCTTCGTCGTGCTGGTGCTGTTCTTCCCGCAGCTCGACCTGTCCGCGGCGAACCCGGCGACCGTCGTCGCGTTCATGCTGCTCGGCTCGTTCAGCTTCGTCGGGATCGGCATGATCGCGGCCATCCTGCCGCTGCTTTACGTCGAGCGCGGCGCGCAGATGACGTTCGTGCTCCAGTCCTGCCTGCTGCTCGTGAGCGGCGTCTACTACCCGATCTCGATCCTGCCGGGCTGGATGCAGGTGCTGTCCCATCTGTCGCCGGCGACGTACGTCCTCGAGGGCGTGCGGGCCGGTCTGATCGAGGGGAAGTCGGTCAGCGAGCTGACCTATCTCGTCTGGCCGCTGATCGTCATGGGCGCGGTGCTGATCCCGTTCGGGCTGTGGGCCTTCGGCAAGGCGGAGCGCTACGCCAAGCGCACCGGCAAGCTCAAGCGGGTCGGCTGAGCCATGACGATGGATCCGACCGCAGCCGCCGACTCCCTCGCGGCCCTCGGCTGGGACGCCGCCTGGGCGGACGTCTTCGCGCCGTTCGTCGCCGATGGGCGGCGGCCCGGGCGCGTCGTCGCCGTCCATCGCGAGACGTCGGTCGTGCGTGACGGCATGCGCGACGTCACCGCGGGCGTGTCCGGCGCGTTCCGCTTCACCGCCCTCGCTCACGTCGACTTCCCGACCGTGGGCGACTGGGTCGTGCTCGATGGCGGCGACGTGATCGGCGCGATCCTGCCGCGACGGAACGTGTTCAAGCGGATGGCCGCCGATTCGACGCGCCGTGGCGGCGCGCTCGACGACGAGCAGATCATGGCCTCGAACGTCGACGTCGCCCTCCTGGTCGCCGGCCTCGACAACGACTTCAACCTGCGCCGGATCGAGCGCTACCTCTCGGTCGCCTGGTCGAGCGGCATCACGCCGGTCGTCGTCCTCAACAAGTCGGACCTCGCGGACGACGTGGATGGGCGGCTCGTGGCCGTCGAGGCGATCGCGCCCGGCGTCATCGCCATCGCGGTCTCGGCCCGGACCGGCGCCGGCCTCGATGCCCTGCGCGCCCAGCTGCGCCCGGGCACCACGGCGGCGATCCTGGGCTCGTCGGGCGTCGGCAAGTCGACCCTCGTCAACGCGCTGCTCGGCGAGGATCGGCAGGCGACCGGCGAGGTCCGCGAGTCGGACTCGCGGGGACGGCACACGACCACCCACCGCGAGCTGTTCGAGCTGCCTGGCGGAGCTCTGCTGATCGACACGCCCGGCATCCGCGCGCTCGAGGTCATCGGCGCCGACGACGGTGTCGAGACCGCCTTCGACGACGTCGTCGACATCGCCGCCGCCTGCCGGTTCAGTGATTGCCGTCACGACGGCGAGCCCGGCTGCGCGGTCCGCGCCGCGATCGGGGACGGACGTCTCAGCGAGGAGCGGCTGGCCAGCCACCGAAAGCTCGAGCGCGAGGTGGCGCGGGCCGCCCGCGAGGCCGATCCGCGTGCCCGGGCGGAATACCGGCGGACCTGGAAGATCATCCACAAGTCGGTCGAACGACACATGGAGCGGAAATACGGAGGCGAGACATGACCACGACCGAGACCACGCGCTGGCTCGACATTTCGGGCGCGCCCTCGATCGAGGGGCTCCGGGCCCGGGCGTTCCGAGGCGACGACGACTGGCAGCTCCTGTCCGAGCTGACCATGGCGACCAACACCTTCGACGGGGTCCCATGGCTGCCGAGTGCGGACAACCTCAGGCTCGAGATCGGCGGGGCCGACGGCACGGATCCATTCGAGGACATGGTGCTCATCGAGCACGACGACCGCGTGATCGCGGCGGCCGGTGTCCAGCGCGTGGTCCGGGAGGGGGCGCCGACATACGAGGCGTGGGGCAACGTCCATCCGTCGGTCCGCCGGCGCGGTATCGGCACCTGGCTGATGGGCCGCAACATCGATCGCATCCGCGAGCGAGCGGGCGCCGAGGACCCCGGCGCCACGGTCATGCTCGGCGGTTTCGCCGAGGACGCCGAGACCGGGCACCGCACGCTGCTCGCCGACTTCGGGTTCGTCGCCGTCCGCCATTTCTTCCTGATGCGGCGCGACCTGCTCGAGGCCATCCCCGACGCCCAGCTCCCGGAGGGGATCGACATCCGGCCGGTGACCCCGGACCAGCACCGGCGCATCGCCGATGCCGAGGAGGAAGCCTTCCGCGATCACTGGGGCCATCGCGAGAAGACCGAGAGCGACTTCCACGCGACGTTCGATCGCGCCGAGCTCGACACCGACCTGTGGGTGGTCGCCTGGGACGGCGACCAGATCGCGGGCGTGGTCCAGAACTGGATCTGGCCCGAGGAGAACGCTCGGCTCGGTGTCAAGCGCGGCTGGCTCGAGCACATCAGCGTGCGTCGACCATGGCGCCGGCGCGGCCTGGCGCGGGCGATCACGGCGATGTCTCTCGAGAGGCTCCGTGCGGCCGGGCTCGACGAGGGCATGCTCGGCGTGGATTCGGAGAACGCGAACGGCGCGCTCGGGCTGTACGAGGGCCTCGGATTCGTCGTCCACAGTCGAGCGGCCGCCTATCGTCGGCGCCTGGAAGGCGGCCCCCTCGAGACCGCTTAGCGCGCGACGCGGCCCGGGAAGAGCAGTCCG
>DASYSM010000145.1:0-2145 GCA_036003325.1 Candidatus Limnocylindrales bacterium | reverse complement strand
GATCGAGGCCCCTTCCGACAGGGTGATCAGCCAGCCGATCCCCTGCGACCCGACCGAAGCACCGACGAGGATGACGGGGATGTACGAGCCGAGCATCGCCCACCAGCCGCCGCCGACCACACTCGCCCAACAGGCGATGTCCACCCCGTCACGACGCAACAGCCCGGTCGACGTCGATGGTCGCTGGCGGTCATACGGCGGTAGCCGTCGAAGGGCCGCCGTGCCAAGGGCGGCGACCGCCGCTCCGACCGCTGCCGCGGCGATCGCGACCGGCAGGCCGAGCACCGCCAGCGTGCCGGCCACGACCGGTCCGATGAGCGTCCCTGCGTTCCCGGCCACGTTCATCTCGACCAGCCGGTCGACCGGTCGCCCATCCCCCCGGATGGCATGTGTCTGACTGCTGGTCCAGAAGATCGCCCGGGCGGCGCCCTGGAACAGCTGGGCGACGACGAAGACCGCGACAGCGGTCGACACCAACAGCATGGAGAAGCCGGCCAGCATCAGCAGGCTGGCAAGGGCGGTCAGGCTGCGATCCGGCACCCGGCGGAGGAGCCACGGCAGGCAGAGCCGAAAGCCGAGCTGACTGGCTGCGGAGACCGCCACCAGGAAGCCGACCGCTGCCGCGTCATAGCCGGAGTCGAGGGCGAGCAGGGGGATCGCCACGGTCGCCACGCCGAGGCCGATCGAGAACGCGAAGATGACGGCCAGGCTGGCGATCCGGTCCGAAAGCATTGGCACAGGATGGCGTGCCCGGACCCCGAGCATCGACCGTCGGGCGCCTATCATCGAGCCATGCCCGTCCTGCGCAGCCGGCTCGACCCCGCGGCCGCCGAGGTTCGGGCGAACCACGACGCGCTGAGCGCGCTGGTCGGCGACCTGCGCGACCGCCAGGCGCGCGTCGCCGGGCGCGGCGCCGGCGGCGATGAACGCTCGATCGCACGGCATCGGGAGCGTGGCAAGCTCCCCGTCCGCGAGCGGATCGACCGCCTCCTGGATCCGGGTTCGGCCTTCCTCGAGCTGAGCCCGCTGGCTGCCGGCGGCCTGTACGACGACGAGGCGCCGGGCGCAGGCATCGTCACCGGCGTCGGCCGGGTCGAAGGAACGACCTGTGTGGTTGTCGCCAACGACGCCACCGTCAAGGGCGGCACGTACTACCCGATGACCGTCAAGAAGCACCTCCGCGCCCAGGAGATCGCGCTCGAGAACCGGCTGCCCTGCATCTACCTGGTCGACTCGGGCGGTGCGTTCCTGCCGCTCCAGGCCGAGGTCTTCCCGGATCGGGACCACTTCGGGCGGATCTTCTACAACCAGGCCCGGATGTCGGCGCTCGGCATCCCGCAGGTCGCCCTGGTCATGGGCTCGTGCACAGCCGGCGGCGCCTACGTCCCGGCGATGAGCGACGAGACGGTCATCGTTCGCGGCACCGGGACGATCTTCCTCGGTGGGCCGCCGCTGGTGAAGGCCGCCACCGGAGAGGACGTCACGCCCGAGGAGCTCGGGGGCGCCGAGGTCCACACCCGCAAGTCAGGCGTCGCCGACCACGAAGCGCTCGACGACGAGCACGCCCTCGCGCTCGGCCGCTCGATCATCTCGAACCTGAACCGCAGGACGCCGCAGCCGCCATGGGATAGACGGACCCCGGAGGAGCCGGCCGTGGACCCGGCCGGGCTGTACGGAGCGGTCTCGCTCGACCCCCGGCGACCGGTCCCGGTCCGCGAGCTGATCGCCCGGCTGGTCGACGGCTCGCGGTTCCACGACTTCAAGCCGCTCTATGGCGAGACCCTTGTCACCGGCTTCGCCCATATCGCCGGCTACCCAGTCGGGATCATCGCCAACGACGGCATCCTGTTCAGCCAGTCGTCGCTCAAGGGCGCGCACTTCATCGAGCTGGCCTGCCAGCGCCGGATCCCGCTGGTGTTCCTCCAGAACATCACCGGGTTCATGGTCGGGCGGGAATACGAGGAGGCCGGCATCGCCAAGGACGGCGCCAAGCTCGTCACGGCGGTGGCTTCGGCCGAGGTGCCCAAGTTCACCGTCCTGATCGGCGGCTCGTTCGGCGCCGGTAACTACGCGATGGCCGGGCGCGCCTACCAGCCGCGCTTCCTGTGGTCATGGCCGAACGCCCGGATCTCCGTGATGGGCGGC
>DASYSM010000144.1:0-18791 GCA_036003325.1 Candidatus Limnocylindrales bacterium | reverse complement strand
GCGGGGGTGGGGAGGGTGTCGGGCTTGGTGGTGAAGAACCTCATGGCGGCATCCTACCCGCCCAGCGTGACGCTGCCGTGACGTGGCTCCACCAGGAATGTCGTGACGCTGCCGCGTCCCTTGAGCTCGATTGTCCCGCGCGGCCGGGCATCGATCGTGCCGGCGATGCGCGCCCAGGTCGCATCACTGATCTGGATCACCCCGGCGATCCCCTGTGATTCGAGCCGGCTCGCGACGTTCACGGCGTCGCCCCACAGGTCGTAGCTGAACTTGCGGGTCCCGATCACGCCGGCGACGACCTGCCCGGTATGGACGCCCACCCGCAGGTCGAGTCGCCAGCCGGTCTCGCGAGCGAGCTCGGCGACCGCTTCGAGCATGTCGAGTCCCATCGACACGACGCGGACCGGGTGGTCGCTCGAGGTCTCGGGCACCCCGCCGACCACCATGTAGGCGTCGCCGATGGTCTTGATCTTCTCGAGCCCGTGGCGCGCGGCGAGATCGTCGAACGCCGAGAACAGGCGGTCGAGCAGGCCCACGGTCTCGGCCGGACTCAGTCGCGCGGCAAGGGGCGTGAACCCGACGAGATCCGCGAACAGGATGGTCGCATCGTCGTATGCGTCGGCGATGGTCGTGTCGCCGCGCTTCAGCCGTTCCGCGACGGCGCCCGGCAACACGTTGAGCAGGAGCCGCTCGGAGGTCGCATGGGCCTCGGCAAGCTCGGCGGCCTGCGCCTCGATCATCCGTCGCTGGGCGAAGACGTCACGCGCTCCGCGCTCGAGGAGGTAGGTCGCACCGAGCCCGACGAGGATCGCGGAGGTGACCAGGAACAGGTCGAGGGCCCCGCCGCCCCCGGGTCGGACGATGAGGAGGACGGCGAACCCGATGAGGTACGCCCCGGCGGCCACCAGCGCGAAGACGAACCGGAGGCGGATGACCACGAAGGCGAAGATCGCGATGAGCATGAGAGCCGGTGCGGCGTACCGTTCGCTCGTCCCCGATGCCGCGATCAGGACGAGCACGGCCAGTCCGGCCAGCCCGTTGAGCGCGAAGCCGATGGCCTGCTGCCGGTCGAGGGTCGTCGCCCAGCGCGCACCGAGCACGCCGGCCAGATTGACGCCCGCCATCCCCAGGCAGATCGCGGTCACGAAGCCGCGATCGATGTCGACGGCGGCCGGGACGATGATCGCCGCGGCGAGCCATAGCCCGATCGCGACGATCGAGCCGATCCGCGCCTGCGGACCGTTTGCTGCGGCCATCTCCGCCTGGAACGTGCGCTCGAGCGTCGGGTCCTCGAACCGCAGGGTCAGGGGGTCGCGTCTCGCGTCGGGCAGGGCCTCCATCGGTCCAAGCCTACGCTCCGTCGACCGCGCCGGATCAGCCGCGCCCGATCAGCCGGGGCGGGTGACCCGGATGTCGTCGAGCTCGACCTCGACCAGGTTGCCGGGGCCGCCGTCGGTCGCCACGAACCGGAGGTGGACGGTCGTGCCGGCGAAGGCGTCCATCGGGATCGAGGCGGTTCGCCACACGCCGTCGACGTCCGCGGCCCGGCCGGAGATGCGGAAGACCTGCACCTGGCTGCCGTCCGCACGCTCGACGATCGCGCGCAGCGAATCGGCCGTCGTGGACGCCGCGCTGTGGGCGAACACATAGGCGAAGGTCAGCCGCTGGCCGGTCGTCGCGGGGAGGGTGATCGCGGCCGAGCGGATCGTCGTCCGGCCATCGAGGTCGTGCGAGGTCGATGACGTGCCGGCGGCCGCGCCGGTCACGAACGCCTTCGAGCCCGAGCGTGTCGTGCCGAGCTGCTTCGGTCCGTGGCTGGTGGTGTTCGCCGGGTTCGCCCGGGCGAACCGTCCGCTCGCGGGCGCCGTGTCCGTGCCGTCGGGGTCGATGGTCCAGCCGCGACCGACTTCGAGGTCATCGTCGAAGGCGCCGCAGCGAGCCGACCTGACAGCGGCACCCAGCACCGACAGCGGGCACCAGGCGCGCTCCATCAGGTAGAGGACCGCCTCCTTGTTGCGGCCGGTCTCCGACGCGATGAGCGAATCGTCGGGGTAGTCCACGGCCGACAGCTCGATGGTGTAGGCGAAGATCCGGTAGGTCCCGTATTCGTAGTCACGCGACGTCCCGGAATCGACGTACAGGTCGCTCGCCTGTTCGGGCGTGTAGCCATCCGTGGCGGCCATGTGCTTGCCGATGATCGCCAGCGCGGCGTGGTCCTGGGTGGTCATGTCGGACGGGACGTCGGTCGTCGTGTAGCCGTACGGCCACATCACGAGCCGGCCGAACTCGTGGAACGTGATCGCCGCCCGGATCTGCTGACGGCCGCCGACGACGCGGCTGGCCAGGAAGTCGCGCATCGCGCGGTCCTCCGGGGTCGAGAACGGCGACGGCCCGCGGAACGTCCGCGACGCCGGGTTCGCGCTGGTCTCGGTGCCACCCCCACCCCAGCGGTAGCTGTAGTTGCGATTGAGGTCGGTGCCGATCGACGTCGTGCCGGGCGTCGGCTGCCGATTCTTGCGCCACGAGTGGAACGTGCCGCCGGAGATGTCGTACTCGGCGCCGTCGGGGTTGACCAGGAAGACGATCCAGACCTCGCGGTTGTCGACGATGTTTGTGATCCGCGGCTCGACCCCATATCCGTCCGTCAGCCAGTGGAGGATGTGGAGGGTCATCTCGGTCGCCATGTGCTCGTCGCCGTGGTGGGTGCCGTCGAACATGACCTCGGGTTCGGCCTCGTCGAACGCGACGTGGTCCGAGATCTTGACCGCCCAGAGCTGGCGACCCTGGTAGCTGGCGCCGATCGAGAAGAGCCTGACGATGTCGGGATGCGCGGCGGCCGTCGCGGCGATTTCGGTCGTCAGCTCGGTGTAGCTGTGGTAGCCGGTCCGACCCGCGGGGAACTCGGTCGCGCTGGCGACCGGCGCGGCGGGCAGCGTCTGCACGGCCGCGGCGATCAGCAGCAGCGCGGCGACCCGCGTCCGACGGGAAGGGACGTGTGACACGCTCCCAGCATCGCCGCCCGTCGCACCGTCTGTCATCGGCCGGACGGACCACGCGCGCCCGTGACGGACGTCCGGGGCGGACATCGCGCCGCCGACCCGACGCGGCGATAGGCTTCGGCCATGACCGAGCTCGAGATCGTCCTGGCCCGGATCGACAGCTGGGGCGCGGACCATGCCGCGGCCGCGGTGGTCGGCCGTAGCGGCGTCCTGGCCAGTCACGGCGATCGCGGACAGCGGTTCCGCTGGGCGTCGGTGACCAAGCCCGTGACGGCGCTGGCGGTGCTGGTCGGCTGCGAGCGTGGCGTGCTCGGCCTCGACGAGCCGGCCGGACCCCCCGGAGCCACCGTCCGGCACCTGCTGGCGCACGCCTCGGGCCTCCCGTTCGAGGGGGAGACGGCGCTCGCCGTGCCCGGGAGCCGGCGGATCTATTCGAACACGGGGTTCGACATGCTCGGGGCGCTGGTGGCCGAGCGGGCCGGTCTGCCGTTCGCGGACGTCGTTCGCGACTGGATCCTGGTGCCCCTCGGGATGGACGCGACGGCGCTCGTGGAGCGGCCGTCCAACGGCCTTCACGGGCCGCTGCCGGACCTGGTCGCGTTCGTCGCCGAGTGCCTGAGCCCGACGCTCGTCTCGGCGGAGAGCTTCTCGGCCGCGACGACCGTGGCGTTTCCCGGGCTGGTCGGTGTCGTGCCCGGCGTCGGGCGGTTCGACCCGTGCGACTGGGGCCTCGGGTTCGAGCTCCACGACGGGAAGGACCCGCACTGGATGGCGCCCGCGAGCAGCCCGGCGACCTTCGGCCACTTCGGCGGTGCCGGGACGTTCTTCTGGGTGGACCCGGTCGCCGGGCTGGCCACCGTCGTCCTCACCGATCGGGAGTACGGGCCGTGGGCTCTGGCTGCGTGGCTGCCGTTCTCCGAGGCCGTCCTCGGGGCGGCGGGGCGCTAGCCTGTCGGGGAACACCTCATCGGGAAGGAGCAGCGTGGAGATCACCGCCGGGATCCGGCGCATCGGCACCGGCATCATGAACTCGTACCTGGTCGAGTCGGACGGCGCGGTCACGATCGTCGACGCCGGCGCGCCGTCGTTCTACGGCGACCTGCCGGCCGAGCTGGCGGCGATGGGACGGACCATCGAGGACGTGCGCGCGGTCGTGCTGACCCACGGCCACTCGGACCACATCGGCTTCGCCGAACGGATCCGTCGCGAACGTGGGACGCCGATCCTGGTCCATGAGCTCGATGCGGCCCTGGCGCGCGGCGAGGTGCCGAACCCGGCCAAGGGGCTCGGGCCGTTCCGGATCGGGCCGCTGACGAGCTTCTTCGTCTATTCGCTGCTCCATGGCGCGCTGCGCATCCCGCGCATCACCGAGGTCTCGACCTACGGCGATGGCGCGACGCTCGACGTTCCCGGCTCGCCCCGCGTCATCCTCCTGCCTGGCCATACACCCGGCAGCGCGGCGCTCCATTTCGGGGCGCACGATGCGCTCCTGGTCGGCGACGCGATCGCGACGTACGCGGTGACGACCGGCGTCCACCGACCGATGATCGCGCCGTTCACCGCCGATCCGGTCGAGGCCCTCGCTTCGCTGGCGAGGCTCGAAGGTCTCGACGCGGGGTTCGTGCTGCCGGGTCATGGCCAGGCCTGGACCCGCGGGGTCGCGGCCGCGCTGGCTGAGGTGCGCGCGGCGCCGGTCAACGGCTGACGAGGCTCGAGCCCGGACCCGCCCGCGCCTCAGCGGAGCGTGTTGATCGCCCTGGCCGCGATGACGACGATGGTGACCATCGAGATCACGGTCTGGACCATCATCAGTCCCTTGACCTTGCGAGAGAGCACGAGCGTGTCGGTCGGACTGAACGCCGAGCTGGCGGTGAAGGCCACGAACAGGTAGTCGACGAAGCCCGGCCACCAGCCGTGGCTCGAGGTCCCGTCGCCGACCTGGAGCTGCGGGAACAGGAGGTCGGTGCTGATGTGGCCGTCGCGGCGGCGCTTCGACGGCCCACCGCCGTCGATCTCCCAGTACCACAGAGCGAACGTGAGCATGTTCGCGACCCAGATCGCGGCTGCCCCGGACAGGAGCGTCGTGGGTTCGGGCGCGCTGCCATCGATCAATTGCTGGACGAGGATGACGGCGCTGCCGGCGATCGCGACCGTGACCGTTCCCAGTCCGATGAGCCCGAGTCGCCGTCGCCAATCGTGGCGGTCGAGCACGATGGCGATGACGATCAGCACGGCGAGAACGAGGACGACGAGAAGGGGCAGCCACGGCGGACCGACGGTCAGCCGATTCGAGACCAGCGCCATCAACAGCCCGATCGCGACGAGGACGACGACCGCCGGCCAGCGCGGGACGCCAGCCATCGGATCGCGGGGTAGATCGACCGTCGACGTGCTCACGGCAGCGCAGTCTGCGCTTCCCGGGACGGAGGCGCAGCGGGTGCCGATCCGGATCCGGCGCTGCCGAGGGCCTCCGCCCGGCTACCATCGAGGTCATGGACTACGGACTCTGCCTGCCGAACTTCCCCGACGGGGCCTCGCCCGACGGCATCGAGGCCGCCGCCGACGTCGCCGAGCGTTTCGGCTGGTCGACGGTCTGGACGACGGATCACATCCTCGTGCCGCGCGCCGACACGGCCGATTACGGCCGCATCTACGACGCGATCGTGACCCTCGCCTGGGTCGGCGCCCGGCACCCGGCCGTCCGGCTCGGGACGAGCGTCATCGTCGTCCCGATGCGCAATGCGGTCACGCTCGCCAAGGACCTCGCCACGCTCGACTCGCTGAGCGACGGACGCGTGGTCGCCGGGGTCGGGATCGGCTGGAACGAGATCGAGTTCGCGAACGTCGGGGCCGCCGACCGGTTCCACGCCCGCGGCGCGTATCTCGACGAGACCGTGGCGCTGTGGCGGCACCTCTGGTCCGGCTCGAGCGAGCCGTTCCACGGCCGGTTCCATACCATCGACGACTTCGTGTTCGAGCCGCTGCCGGTCCAGGCGCCGTTGCCGATCGTCATCGGCGGCCGGGCCGAGCCCGCCCTCCGGCGCGCGGGCCGGACGGCCGATGGCTACCAGTCGAGCAGCGCCAGCCCGGCCGCCTATGCCGAGCGCGTCGCCGTCGTCAGGGCGGCCGCCGAGGCCGCCGGCCGGCCGGCACCCTGGCTGTCGGCCCGGACGCAGGTGCGCTTCGGCGAGCACCGGGAGTCGTGGTACGCGATGCACGGGTCGCCCGAGGACATCGCGGCCGAGGTCCGGGCATTCGCCGCGCTCGGGGTGGAGCACATCGCGCTCGGCTTCGGCACGACCGATCCGGCCGAGGTGGTCGCCCGGGCCGAGCGCTTCGCGACGGAGGTCGTGCCGCTCGTCTGACCGCCGCCGGCGGAGCCGCCGCTGGCCGCCTGGCCGGCCAGTCTCAGGCCTCCAGGACCACCTTGTCGGTGTAGCACCACATCCAGGTCTCGCCCGGCTCGAGCGAGCGGACGATCGGGTGGCCGGAGGCGTGGACGTGCGCGGTCGCGTGGCGGTTCGGCGACGAATCGCAGCAGCCGGCGTGCCCGCAGGTCATGCACATCCGGAGATGGACCCACCAGCCACCGATCTTGAGGCAGTCCTCGCAGCCATCCGCGGATGGACTGACGTCGTGGATCATCTCGAGGTGACTGCAGGGGGGCGCTTCCGAGGCGGTCTCGGCGGCAGGTTCGGTCAGAGGTTCGGTCATCCGGCGATGGTAGCCGCCCACGCCGATGCGGGCAGGGCGCGGCCACGACAGCGAACGGTGGGCTATCGTGTGGCTCGGCTGCCGCCGCAGCACCGAGTCGAGATGAGGAGATGGACATGGGCGACAAGACCCCCAAGCGTCCCCCCAAGCCCAAGAAGCCGAAGGCGCCGACCGCCTGACCCGGCGATCGCCGGGGCACGGCCCGCGGCCGGCCGGCGTGCGGCTCAGGTCGCCCAGGCAAGGGCTCCGAGACGTTCCGTCAGCCGCAGGTTCTCGCGATAGTCGATCGGCACCTCGACCAGCGACGGCCCGTCGTGTTCGAGCGCGCGCATCAGGGTGGGGTAGAGATCGGCCGCCGATGACGGCCGGAACCCGGCGATCCCGAACGACTCGGCATAGGCGACGAAGTCCGGGTTGCCGAACTCGACGCCGAAGGGCCGCCCGAACTCGGTCCGCTGCTTCCAGTCGATCAGTCCGTAGCCGTCGTCGCGCCAGACGACGACGGTCACGTTCGCCCCGATCCGTCGGGCGGTCTCGAGCTCCTGCGAGTTCATCAGGAAGCCGCCATCGCCGCACAGGGCGACGACCCGCCGATCGGGATGGACGAGCTTGGCCGCGATGGCGCCCGGCAGCGAGATGCCCATCGCGGCGAAGCCGTTCGAGATGATGACGGTGTTGGGTTCGTAGGCCTGGTAGAGCCGGGCCACCCAGATCTTGTGGGCGCCGACGTCGCTCACAACGATGTCCTCCGGTCCGAGAGCCCGGCGGAGGTCGACGATCGCCTTCTGCGGCTTGATCGGCCAGGCCTCGTCGTGCTCGAACGCGCGCAGGTCCTCGAGGAGCGCCGACCTGAGATCCTGGTGGACGAGCGTCTCGTGCGTGGCGTGTCGTTCGCTCGCCGTGCGACCGCCGACGCCGACCGGCATGACCGCCGCGAGCAGGCGACGGAGCGATCCCTCGATGTCGCCGATGAGCTCGACCTCGGGCTGGTAGAAGGCGTCCACCTCGGCCGGCTGCGTGTCGATGTGGATGATCCGCTTGCGGCCATCGGGGTTCCAGCGGGCAGGTCCGTACTCGACGAGGTCGTAGCCGACGGCGACCACGAGGTCGGCCCGATCGAACCCCGAAAGCACGTGGTCGCGCGCCTGGAGCCCGACCGCCATCAGCGACAGATGGCTCCGGTCGTCGATCGCGCCCTTGCCCATGAAGGTGGCGGCCACCGGCACGTGGAGACCCTTGGCGAACGCGCGCAGCTCATCCGCGGCGTGACGACGGAGGACGCCGTTGCCTGCCAGCACGAGCGGTCGAGCGGACGCGGCGACGAGCCGGGCCGCATGCTCGATGGCCTCGTCGGTCGGCTCGGGGAAGTAGGTCCGGGTCGGCTGGATGGGTCGAAGATCCGGGTCGACCCGGGTGGCGGCGAGGTTCTCCGGCAGCTCGATGTGGGTCGGGCCCGGCTTCTCGAGCTCCGCCACCCGGAAGGCCTTGCGCACGATCTCCGGGACCGCGCCCGCCTGCTCGACGCGCTGGTTCCACTTCGTCACCGGTTCCAGCATCCGGACGATGTCGACGTACTGATGCGACTCCTTGTGGAGCTTGTCGAGCCCGGTCTGGCCGGTGATGGCGACCATCGGGGCGTGGTCGAGGAACGCGTCGGCGATGCCGGTGACGAGATTCGTCGCTCCGGGCCCGAGCGTCGCCATGGCGACCGCCGCTCGCCCCGTCAGCCGACCGTGGACATCGGCCATGAACGCCGCACCCTGCTCGTGGCGCGTCGTGACGTGGCGGACCGCGTTCTCGCGGCTGAGCGCATCGAGGACGTCCATCGTCTCCTCGCCCGGGACCGAGAAGACGTACGCGCAGCCTTCGGCGGCGAGGCTCTCGACGAGCAGGTCGGCGGCGGTCCGGGGCGCCTGGTCCGGCTTCGGTCGCATGCTCCGAGTGTACGGTGGGTGTGAGGGTGGGGATCGGGCCGGCGCCTTGCTCGTCGCGGCCGACCGTCCCTACTCGGCGAGGATCGGGATCAGGAAGCGCTCTTCACGCTCGATGTGGGCGCGAACGAGGGCGACCAGGCTGAACAGGTGGCAGCGGACTTCGGCATGATCGCCCATGCCGTGGCTGCGGAGCTCGACCTGGTCGGCCCGGATCTCGGCGGCGACGCCGCGGATCTGACGATGATCGAAGCGGGCCGCCCGTGTCGCCCACGGACTGTCCGTCCGCGCGTCGATCTCCGGGTAGAGCCAGGTCTCCTCCCATGCGATGTGCGGTTCGAGCGTGCCATCGATCCAATGCCCGATATCGATGAGGTCCACGGACAGTTCGGTCCGTGGCAGGCGCCCGACCTGGCAGGCGACGTCGTGGACCCGCTGGATGCCGCGGACCAGGTCGAGGTGCTCATGCTCCGCGAAGGACCACACCGACGTCGACGTTCCGGTCATCTCAGCCATCGTTCCAGTCCTCGGTATCGGATCCGGCGCCGCTCGCCCATGACGAAGCCTGGTCCGGATCCGCCCGGAATGTCAGTGCCGTAGGTCACGATCTGCGGGCCGGCCGGGCCACGGCGGTGATCCGCGGGACGCGCCGGAACCGCAGCGAGAGCCGAAGGTCCCCGATCGGGATGACCGTTGGCCGTCGCCGGGCCGACCGCGCAGGCGCATCGTCATCCTCGAAGGCGCCTGCGCTCGCGCCGCACGTTCCCAGAGGGAGAGCACGATGAAGAAGATCCTGATCGCGTACGACGGCGGAGAGCCGGCGCATCGCGCACTCGACATGGCGGCTGACCTCGCCACCCGCTACGAGGCGGAAGTCGGGGTCGTCAGCGTCGTCCCGTTCCATGGCGGCCGCTCCCCGATCGATCCGTGGGACGACGGCTTCGTCCACAGCGAGGAGCTCGACGAGGCACGCGACCTGCTGCTCGAGCGCGGCATCGAGCCACGGCTGTTCGAGCCGGCCGGCGAACCCGCGGCGATGATCGAGCACATCGCCCAGACCGGCGATTACGATGTCGTCGTGGTCGGCTCGCGGGGCCTCGGCGCGCTGTCGCGGTTCCTCCAGGGCAGCGTCTCCGAGCACGTCGCCACGCACACGGCCGCGACCGTCATCGTCACGCGCTGAGTCGTCAGCGGGACCACGCGAGACTCCCTCGAACGGCTACCCCGGCACGAGGACCGCGGCCCCCGCGATCTCGCCGGCCTCGAGTCGGCGGAGCACCTCGTTGCCCGCCGCGAGCGGGTGGACCTCGATGTCGGAAACGATCGGGATGGCCGCAGCCAGCTCGAGGAACTCCCGGGCATCCGCACGGGTGACATTGGCGACCGAGCGGATCGACCGTTCCCACCACAGATCGTCGTACGAGAAGGCCGGGATCCCGTCGAGATGGATCGCGTTGACCACGACCGTCCCGCCGCGATCGGTCGCTCGGAGGGCCGACACCACGACCGAACCGACCGGCGCGAACGTGATGGCCGCGTCGAGCGGCGCCGGGGGCGGATCGTCGTAGCCGCCGACCGACGACGCCCCGAGCGCGAGGGCGCGGTCGAGGTCGCGCGACGCGCGTGACGCGACGTGGACCTCGCAGCCCCGATGCCGAGCAACCTGGATCGCCTGACGCGCCGACGCACCGAATCCGTACAGCCCGAGCCGTCCGCCTGGTTCGATCCCCGAGAGACGCAGGGCGCGATACCCGATGACGCCGCCACACAGCAACGGGGCCGCGGCGAGGTCTTCGAGATCGGTGGGGATGTGGACCGCGACGTCCGCGCGGATCGTCAGCGAGGTCGCGAAGCCTCCATCGCGGTCCCAGCCGGTGAAGGTGGCCGAGCGGCACAGGTTCTCGCGGCCGGACTGGCAGAACCGGCAACCGCCGTCGAACCCGGCCAGCCATGTGGTCCCGGCGCGCTCACCGATGGTCCAGCCGTCGACGCCGGGACCGATCGCGGAGACGACGCCGATGGCCTGATGACCGGGGATCACCGGCGAGACATGCGGCGGCAGGTCGCCCGTGACGATCTGGAGGTCGGTTCGGCACACCGCGCACGCCGTGACACGCAGGACGATCTCGCCCGCCGCGGCCGGCGGCTCGGGTCGCTCGACGAACCGAAGCGGATCTTCTGTGGTCGGTCTCGGACGCTCGAGGACAAGAGCCTGCATCGCCGCAGATCCTACGCGCGCGGCTGCGCCACGTCAGACGGCGGCACCTCCGAAAGCCTGCGCAGCGGGGCCGACTCCAGGTCGATGAGCCGGTCGGGCCGATGGGTGATGGCGACATAGGTCCGTTCGAAGTCGATCCGCATGTCGGCCGGTCCCAGGATGAGGATCCGATCCGCATCGAGGACGGTGTCGGTGATCCGCGCCTCGAAGACATCGCCGGTCTCGCTCATCGCGCGATCGAGGATCTCGAACCGCTCGGTCCCGTCCGTCGCGTTTGCGACGATCAGCGCCGCCTCGCGGTCGATCCATATCAAGGCCTCCGACCGTGTCCCATGCGTCTGGCTCGTGGGACGAGTGTCCATCGCGTCACCTCCGTTCGATCGGAGCCTGGGCTCGGCCACGCCGTCGCGGCAGAGTCGAACGACCGCTTGTCACGGTCCGATCGGCTCCCTCGGCCCGGAGGCCGTCCGGACGCCGTTGCCCTGGCGGTGGCTCGCGGTCCCTCTTGCCGCACAGCCTTCCGCGGCGGCTGGAAGGCCTCCGAGCCATCCCGCGGTAGACTGCCGGGACCCGTCCGATCGACGGGGCAACTTTCGCGCCGAGGCTTGCGATGGCTGAGGATGTCCAGGCCGGGGGATCGGCCGCGCCGCCACGGATCGACCGGACTCGGGCGCGCTTCGGGAGTCTCGCGCCGTATGCCATCGGAGCCCTCCTGACCATCGCGGCGGTCCTGCTCTACGGCCTGCTCGCTCCCGGCACCCCACCGCTCAGCCAGGCGGATGTCAACGACTCGATCGCCAAGGCCCTGGCCTCGGTCACCCCGCCGCCGGCCTATTCGCAGCTCGTCTTCCAGGCCGTCGAGCCGTCGGTCGTCCTGATCGAGACCAAGGCGCCGAAGGCCAGCGGCGAGACCGGTTCCGGCGACGGGCTCGGCAGCGGCGTCGTGGTCGACGCGGCCGGTGACATCCTGACCGCCCTGCATGTGGTCGCCGGGGCGACGGAGATCACGCTGACCTTCGCCGACGGATCGCAGTCGCCCGCCCAGGTGATCACCCGCGAGCCGGAGAACGACATCGCGGTCATCCAGGCGACGCAGCTGCCCGCGAACCTCGTGCCGGCGACGCTCGGCAACCCGGCCGCGGTCCGGCAGGGCAGCGAGGCGTTCGCGCTCGGCAGCCCGTTCGGCCTCGGCGGCTCGATCAGCGCCGGGATCGTGTCCGGTCTCGACCGCTCGTTCACGCTGCCCGGCAGCAGCATCACCTTGCATGGCCTCATCCAGATCGACGCCGCGGTCAACCCGGGCAACTCCGGCGGGCCGCTGGTCGACCGGCAGGGCGACGTCATCGGCATCGTCACCGCACTCGTCAACCCGACCAAGGACGACGTCTTCATCGGCATCGGCCTGGCCGTCCCCATCGATGTCGCCGGCGGCGCCGCCGGCCTGCCACCGTACTGAGGAGGAACGCAGTGGATCGACCCGCCGACCACGGGCACGCCGCGCCGATGGAGCAGCTCCTGTACGAGGTCAAGAAGGTCATCGTCGGCCAGGACCACCTGCTCGAACGCCTGATCATCGCCTTGCTGGCGCGCGGCCACATCCTCGTCGAGGGCGTGCCCGGACTGGCCAAGACCATGGCCATCCGGACCCTGGCCGAGGCGATCGGCGGCGACTTCAAGCGCATCCAGTTCACCCCCGACCTCGTCCCGGCCGACCTGATCGGCACGCGCATCTACAACCAGAAGACGGCGGATTTCGCGACGTCGCTCGGGCCGGTGTTCACCAACCTGCTGCTCGCCGACGAGATCAACCGGGCACCGGCCAAGGTCCAGAGCGCGCTCCTCGAGGTCATGCAGGAGCGCCAGGTCACCATCGGGCGGGAGAGCCACAAGGTCCCCAACCCGTTCCTCGTGCTGGCCACCCAGAACCCGATCGAGACCGAGGGCACCTACGCGCTGCCCGAGGCCCAGATCGACCGGTTCATGCTCAAGGTCCTGGTCGGTTACCCGAGCGAGACCGAGGAGTTCGTCGTCGTCGAGCGGATGACCGGCAGCATCCCGACCGTCGTGCCGGTCCTCAGCACCGAGGGCCTGCTCGAGATGCAGCGGGCCGCCGACCGCGTCTACGTCGACCCGGCGTTGTACGAGTACGCGGTCAAGATCGCGACCGCGACGCGCGCGCCGGAGCGCTACGGATTGCCCGAGCTCAAGCGCTACATCACCTTCGGGGCGAGCCCGCGCGCCTCGATCAACCTGATCCTGACCGCCCGGGCGCTTGCCTTCGTCCGCGGTCGCGACTACGTGCTGCCGGAGGACGTGCTCGACATGGTCCTCGACGTCCTCCGCCATCGGCTCGTCCTGTCGTTCGAGGCGCTGTCGGACGACGTGGACAGCGACACCCTGCTGCGGACCCTCGTCGGCCGGATCCCGACCCCGGTCGTGCCACTCCGGGAGGCGCGAAACGTCCACGTCAACGCCTGAACGCATCCTCCAGCGCCTCGACTGGCAGGTCATCCGCCGGCTCGACGGCCTGCTCCAGGGCGACTACCGGAGCCTGTTCCGGGGCGCCGGGGTCGACTTCGCCGACCTGCGCGAGTACCAGTACGGCGACGACGTCCGCTACATCGACTGGAGCGTCACCGCCCGGATGGACACGCCGTACGTCCGCGAGTACCTCGAGGATCGCGAGATCACCGCGTGGTTCCTGCTCGACCTCAGCCCGTCGGTCGACTTCGGGACGACCGACGCCGAGCGGCTCAAGCGGACCGTCCTCATCGACTTCGTGTCGACGTTGGCCCGCCTCCTGACCCGCCACGGCAATCGGGTCGGGGCCATCTTCTACGGCCAGCAGGTGGAGCGGGCGGTGCCCGCCCGTGGCGGCCGGGTCCACGTCCTGCGGCTCATCAATGAGCTGCTGGCGCAGCCGCGGCTGCCGGCCGCGGCGCTGACCGACCTGTCGCCGCTGCTCGTGGCCGGGCAGCGCTCGATCAAGGGGCGGTCACTCGTGTTCGTCATCTCGGACTTCATCAGCGCCCCGGGCTGGGAGCGACCGCTCAACCTCCTCGCCCGACGCCACGAGGTGCTGGCGGTCCGCCTGTTCGACCGGCGCGAGGTCGAGCTGCCCGACGTCGGCCCGGTGATCATGGAGGACGCCGAGACCGGGGAGCAGCTCTACGTCGACACCCACGACAAGGGCTTCCGGACGCGGTTCCGCGAAGCCGCCGAGCAGCGCGAGACGAGCCTGCGCGAGGCGTTCGTCCACGCCGGGGTCGACGATGTCGCGCTGTCGACGGACGAGGACCTCGTGCTGGCCATCGTGCGCATGGCCACTCTCCGGCGGCAGCGGGCGGGGTAGGGCGATGTCGTTCATCTGGCCGGTCATGCTGCTGCTGCTGGTGCTGATCCCGCTCGGTGCCGCGCTGTACCTGACGATGGAGCGACGTCGTCGGCGCAGGTCGGCAGCGTACGGGCCCCTCGCGGTCGCCTCGAGCGTGCCGGGTCGTCGCGGCCTGTTCCGTCGGCGGATCGTCGCGGCCTACACGCTCGTCGGCTTCACGATCCTGGTGGTCGCGCTGGCGCGGCCGCAGACCGTGGTCAGCGTGCCCCGCTTCGACGGCATCGTCATCCTCGCCTTCGACGTGTCGGGCAGCATGGCCGCTGACGACCTGACGCCGACCCGGATGGAGGCCGCCAAGGCCGCCGCGCGAACGTTCGTCGCCAGCCAGCCGGCGACCGTGGAGGTCGGCGTCGTCGCGTTCAGCGACAGCGGTTTCTCGGTCCAGCTCCCGACCGAGGATCCGACCCAGGTCCTCGCCGCCATCGACCGGCTGAGCCCGGAGCGCGGGACGTCGATCGGCCGTGGCATCACCGAATCGCTCACGACCATCGCGACCGCCCAGGAGGGGCCGGCAGCCGGCTACTACACCAACCGCTCGCCCGGGGCCAGCCCCGACCTGCCCGCGGTCCCGAAGGGCACCTACACCTCGGCCGCCATCGTCCTGCTGACCGATGGCGAGAACAACCAGCAGCCCGATCCGCTCCAGGCCGCCCAGGCGGCCGCCGACCGGGGCGTCCGGATCGACACCGTCGGCATCGGCAGCGCGGCCGGGTCGACCCTCGATATCGACGGCTTCAAGGTCCACAGCCAGCTCGACGAGGCGACCCTCCAGCAGATCGCCGACACGACCGGCGGCACCTACTACGCCGCGACCGACGCGCAGTCCCTGAGCGATATCTACGCCGGCATCGACACGCGCCTGACGGTCAAGCCCGAAGAGATGGAGGTCACCTCGCTGTTCGCGGGCGTCGGCCTGCTGGTCCTGATGGTCGGTGGCGCCGCCTCGCTGGCATGGATCGGACGGTTGCCCTGATGGACCTGCTGTCGCCGTTCGCGCTGGCCCTGCTGCTCCTCCTGCCGGTCCTCGTCGGCGCCCGGATCTGGCTGTCGCGGCGACGCCGGTCGGGGGTGCGCTACTCGAGCCTGTCGCTCGTCCACGTCGCCCGGCCACGCTCGTCGAGGATCCGCCGGCACCTGCCGTTCGCGCTGTTCGTGCTGGCGCTCGGGAGCCTGATCCTGGCCGTCGCTCGCCCGGCGGCCATCGTCAGCGTCCCCGCCGGGGAGACCACGGTCATCCTCGCCCTCGACGTGTCGCGCAGCATGTGCGCCACCGACATCGCGCCGAGCCGGATCGAGGCCGCCGAGGCCGCCGCGTCCCGGTTCATCGAGCGACAGGGCTCGACGACACAGATCGGGATCGTCGCGTTCGCCGGCTTCGCCGAGATCGTCCAGGCACCGACCACCGACCACGAGGTCCTGCTCGACGTCGTCGCCAGCCTGACGACCGGGCGACGGACCGCGGTCGGCAGCGGCATCCTCGAATCGATCGACGCCATCTCCGAGGTCGACCCGAGCATCCCGCGCAGCGACTCCCCCGACGCCTCGCCCGGCGCCGGGCCGGCGCCCGTGCCCAACGGTGCGTACGCCCCTGCGGTCATCGTCCTGCTGACCGACGGATCGAGCAATGCCGGGCCCCTGCCGACCGACGCAGCGGCCCAGGCCGCGGCCCGCGGCCTGCGCGTCTACACCATCGGCTTCGGGACCGACGACCCGGGTGCCGAGGGTGCGATCTGTGGCGAGCCGTTGATCGGCAACGAGCCGGGTGGCGGGTTCGGCGGTGGCGGGTTCGGCGGCGGGTTCGGGGGCGGTGGTGGCGCCGGGTTCAGCCGCGGCATCGACGAGACGACGCTCAAGGCGGTCGCTGAGACGACCGGCGGGAACTACTACCCGGCCTCGAGCGCGGACCAGCTCGATTCGGTCTTCGCGAACCTGCCGACCAACCTCATCACCAAGCACGAGGTGGTCGAGCTCAGCGTCGTCTTCGTCGCGATCGGCGCGGTGCTGGTCGCCGTCGCGATCCTTCTCGGGCAGGCCTGGCGACCGCTGCCGTGACTTGACTTCGGATCTGCCGCGGCTACCATGTATCGCATGGTACTTGGCGGTACACGGAAGCCACTTCCCGAGCTGAGCCGCGGCGTCGTCGAGCACTGCGTCCTTGCCCTGATCAGGGACCACGAGTCGTACGCGTTCGAGATCGTGCGGGTCCTCGGGGAGCGGGGGCTGGTCACGAGCGAGGGGACGATCTATCCATTGCTGGGGCGCCTGCGCCGCGAGGGCCTGGTCACGACCGCCTGGCGCGAGTCGGACGCCGGGCCTCCGCGCCGCTACTACCGGGTCACCGATGCGGGCCGCCGTGTGCTCGATGTCTTCATCGAGGACTGGACACGGTTCCGCGACGCGGTGGATGCGCTGCTCCCGGGCGCGATCGCACAGGAGGTCTGACCGATGGAGCCCGTGACGTTGGTGGACGATTACCTCGGCCGGCTCGAAGCTGCGGCGGGGGCGATCGAGGGCGATCGGCGCGCGGAGCTCGTGGCCGACGTCCGCGAACACATCGACCTCGCGCTCGCCGACCGCGGCACCGCGGACGAGGCCACCGTGCGCATGGTGCTGGACCGACTCGGCTCACCCGCCGAGATCGTCGCCGCCGAGATGGGGGAGGAGCGATCGGCTGTCGGCCTCGAAGCGCAGGAGCCGTCGACCACCGACCCTGCCGGCCGGAAGCCTCTCAGCGTCGAAGCGCGCGCCCTCCTCCTGCTCACGGTCGGGGCCGTGATCCTGCCGTTCATCGGGCCGTTGCTTGGGTTGTGGTTCGTCTCGGGCTCCACCCGCTGGTCGCTCGCCCAGAAGCGGACGGCCACGCTCATCGTGCTCGCCCTGCTGACGTTGCCCGCCGTCCTCCTGTTGCCGGCCGTCGCCGCCGGCGAGCTCACCTGGGTGTTCAGCTCGGGCGGGTTCCTCGTCCCGTTCGTGCCGCTGGCGGGTTTCCTGGCCGCGTCCTACCTCGTGATCAGCACGTCGGTCGTGATCGCGATCTCGCGGCGGACCTGACCCGCGCCTCGGGTCAGCTCTCGTCCGGGTGGCAGCGTCGGCTGCACCGGATCCCGCGGTCCGCTCCTCGCCGCAGTGCTCAGCGGACGAGCAGGTACACCACCGCGACCACGAGGACCGCGATCACGACGACGAGCCCCCAGACCATCCGCTCGAGACGCTGGACCTCCTTGTGGAGCCCTTCGAGCTCGGGTCCGATCGCCGCCGCACGCGCCCGAGACGGGGCGGGGTGTGGGTCGACCGCGTCGTCGCCGCCGAGGCCCATGCGCGCGAGCTCGCTGTCGAGCCGCGGATCGGCCGGCTGGCGGACTGCCTCGCGGGCGATCCGCGAGAGCTCCTCTTCGGTCGGGCCGGACGCCTGGGCGGGAACGGTCTTCGGGGTGCGGGGTCGGCTCTTTGGTGCCTGGTCCTGCTCCATCGCGTCCACCCTAGCAGGACCGCCGACGTCGGACCGGCCTTTCGGCCATGCCCTCAGGCGGCGATCGAGCGCGTCCCGTAGCGGAGATACACCACGCCCGAGCCGAACGTTCGCGTCTCGATGAGCTCGAGGGCGATCCGTTGGTCGAGCGGCGGCAGGAACGGCAGCCCGGCACCGAGGACCACCGGCTGGAGGTAGAGCCGGACCTCGTCGACGAGCCCTGCCGAGAGTAGGGGTGCGGCGATCGTCGGGCCGCCAACGCTCATGTCGAAGCCCGGCTGGGCCCTGAGGCGGGCGACTTCGGCGACGGCGTCATCGCGCACCAGGCGAGCGTCGTGGCCGACACGTTCGAGCGTCCTCGAGAACACGATCTTCGGGGTCGCCTTCCAGATCGCGGCGAAGTCGAGCTCCGCCGGCGTCGCCGTGGGGTCCGTGTCGGCGGTCGGCCAGTAGCCCGCCATCAGCTCCCACATCCGCCGCCCGTGGAGGAAGGCGCTCATCACGCGAGCCTCGTCGTTGAAGATCGAGTGCAGCTCCTCGTCGACCAGGACCCAGTCGAGCGAGCCGTCGGGCGTCGCGACGAAGCCATCGAGCGACACCGACATCGAATAGACGAGCGTGCCCATGGCTCGATGGTAGCCCACGCCCGACCCCTCCACCCGCGCGACCGTCGGCGACCGTTCGGCCATATGATGCCCTGACCATGGACCAGCCCAGGATGAGCGCGGCTCTCGGCACCGAGCCGATCCGGACGGTCGGTCGCGAGGAGCTCAAGGCGATGGTCGACCGGGGCGACGACTTCCGGCTGATCATGGCGCTCAACCGCTGGGCGTACGACGCCAAGCACATCCCGGGATCACTCCACTTCGATACGCCGGACGAGCTGTACGCGGCGATCCATCCCGATGACGAGGTCGTCGTCTACTGCTCGCACGTCGACTGCCTCTCGAGCGTCGCGCTCTACCGCGACCTCGTCCGGCGCGGCTACGCGAACGTCAGGCGCTACTCGGGCGGCCTGCTCGACTGGGAAGACGCGGGCTACCCACTCGAGGGCGCCTTCGCGACC